>NZ_BCRK01000269.1 GCF_001552555.1 Nocardiopsis trehalosi NBRC 14201
GGGCCGCGGCTCAGGCCTTGCGGCGGGCGCGGACGGCCTCGGCCAGGGTGGCCAGGACGTCCTCAGTGGTCGACCAGCCCATGCAGGAGTCGGTGATCGACCGCCCGTACACGAGGTCGGCGGGGGCGCCGAGGCTCTGCGCGCCCTCCTCGATGAAGCTCTCCAGCATCACGCCGGTGATGCCGCGCCGGCCCTCGGCGATCTGCGCGGCGATGGCCTCGGCGACGGCCGGCTGGCGGGTGTGGTCCTTGCCGCTGTTGGCGTGGCTGGCGTCGATCATCAGCCGGCGCGGCAGCCCGGCGGCCCCGATGACGTCGAGGGCGGCCGCGACGTCGTCGGCGCCGTAGTTGGGGCCGGAGCGCCCGCCGCGCAGGATGACGTGGCAGTCGGGGTTGCCGGAGGTCACCACGACCGACCCGGCGCCCGCCGGGTCGACGCCGAAGAAGGTGTGCGAGGCGGCGGAGGCGCGGCAGGCGTCGACGGCCACCTGGACGTCGCCGTCGGTGCCGTTCTTGAAGCCCACGGGCATGCTCAGGCCGCTGCCGAGCTGGCGGTGCACCTGGCTCTCGGTGGTGCGGGCGCCGATGGCGCCCCAGGTGACGGCGTCGGCGATGTACTGCGGGGTGATGGGGTCGAGGAACTCGGTGCCGGCCGGCATGCCCAGCGCCCCGATGTCGAGCAGCAGCTTGCGGGCGGTGCGCAGACCGCGGTGGACGTCGTGGCTCTCGTCCAGGCCGGGGTCGTTGATGAGGCCCTTCCAGCCGAGGGTGGTGCGCGGCTTCTCGAAGTAGACGCGCATGACGATCCGCAGCTCGCCCGCCACCGAGGGCGCGAACCCGGCGAGCCGGCGCGCGTAGTCGAGCGCGGCCTCGGGGTCGTGGACGGAGCACGGGCCGACGACGACCAGCAGCCGGTCGTCGGTGCCGTCGAGGACCCGCTTGACCTCGGCGCGCGCGTCCTCCACCAGCGCGGTGCGCTCGGGTCCCATGGGCAGCTCGGCGAGGACGTCCTGCGGCGCCACCAGCGGCTGGTAGCTGACGACCCGGGTGTCATTGGTGCTCGGCATGCGTTGTCCCATTCCCTGTTCGGTGGCCCCGCACAGCACCCTAACGCGCCGGAACTGGGCGGATGCGCGTCGGCCCGGGAGTGTGGCAGGGGTCATCGGCGCGCGTCCGCCCGTCGGGCGGCGGTCAGCCCTTGAGGCCGGGGAAGTCCTCCTCCCAGTACTCGTGCGGGTTGCGGCCGGTGCCGCGGGCCTCCTCGGCGGCGCGCAGCTGCACCCGGCGGATCTTGCCGGAGATGGTCTTGGGCAGGTCGGCGAACTCCAGCCGGCGCACCCGCTTGTAGGCCGCCAGGTGGGTGCGGCAGTGGGCGAGGATGGCCTCGGCGGCCTCCGGGCCGGGCTCGGTGCCGGCGGCGGGCACGACGAACGCCTTGGGGACGGCGAGCCGCAGCGGGTCGGGGGAGGGGACGACGGCGGCCTCGGCGACGGCCGGGTGCGCGACGAGGACGCTCTCCAGCTCGAACGGCGAGATGCGGTAGTCGGACGCCTTGAACACGTCGTCGCCGCGCCCGATGTAGGTGATGCGGCCGTCCGCGTCGCGGGCGGCGATGTCGCCGGTGTGGTAGAGCCCGTCGCGCATGGCCTCGGCGGTGCGCTGCTCGCTGTCGAGGTAGCCGGTCATCACCCCCACCGGTGAGTCGGCGAGGTCGAGGCAGATCTCGCCCTGGTCCCCGGGTTCGCCGGTGACCGGGTCGGCCAGGACGACGGTGAACCCGGGCATCGGCCGCCCCATGGACCCGGGCACGACGGTGTCGCCGGGCGCGTTGCCGATCTGCACGGTGGTCTCGGTCTGGCCGAACCCGTCGCGGACGGTCAGCCCCCACGCGTCGCGGATCCGCTCGATGACCTCGGGGTTGAGGGGTTCGCCCGCGGCGACGGCCTCGCGCAGGGGGACGGTCCACCGGCCGGGGTCGGCCTGGACGATCATCCGCCACACCGTGGGCGGCGCGCAGAAGGTGTCGACGCCCTCCTCGGTGATCCGGTCGAGCAGCCGCGCGGCGTCGAACCGCGGCTGGTTCACGACGAGCACGGTCGCCTGCGCGTTCCACGGCGCGAACACGCTGCTGTAGGCGTGCTTGGCCCAGCCCGGCGAGGAGATGTTGAGGTGCACGTCGCCGGGGCGGATGCCGGCCCAGTACATGGTGCTGAGGTGGCCCACCGGGTACGACAGGTGGGTGTGCTGCACCAGCTTGGGCCGCGAGGTGGTGCCGGAGGTGAAGTACAGCAGCAGCGGGTCGTCGCCCCGGGTGTCGGCGGCGGGGGCGGGGTCGGCGCCCGCGTGCCGGAAGTCGGCGTAGGACAGCCACCCCTCGACCTGGCCGACCGAGATCCGGGTCCAGTGTCCGGGCACCCCGGCGAACTTGGCGGTGTCGGCGGCGTCGGCGATGACGTGGGCCACCCCGCCGCGCTCGATCCGGTCGGCGAGGTCGTCGGCGGTCAGCAGCGGGGTGGCCGGGATGACGACCGCGCCCAGGCGCATGGCGGCCAGCGTGGTCTCCCACAGCTCGGTGCGGTTGCCGAGCATGACGAGGATCCGGTCGCCGCGGCGCACCCCCTGGGCGTGCAGCCAGTTGGCGAGCCGGGCGGAGTCGCGGGCGAGGTCGCCGTAGGTCGACGTGGCGGTGGTGCCGTCCTCGGCGATGATGCGCAGGGCCGGGCGGTCGGGGTGCTCGGCGGCCGCGGGGTCGAAGTGGTCGCGCGCCCAGTTGAACCGCTCGGGGCGCGGCCAGCGGAACGCGCGGCGGGCCGCGTCGGTATCGGTGCGGTACCGCAGCAGGGTGTCGCGGGCGTCCCGGAACTCCCGGGTCGGCGTGCTCGGCATGGGCGGACCTCCGCGTCGACTCGTGTGACTCCGGTCACTGTAGCCTCCGGAGCCGCACGGTGGCGGCAGGGGGGCACCGCCCGATGATCATGGGCCGCGCGATCCTGTGATAGATCGAAGAACCAGTGGCGGACAGGCGTTCGGGCGGGGCGGCGGCCGCGCCCCGCGCGGCCCGCTCCGGTGCGCGCCGCGCCCGCGTCCGGGCCCCCGGCGCGGCCGGACCGGTCGGCCGTGCGGTCCGGACGGCCAGGCTCTCCTCACCCGCCCGGGAGTTCGGTGCGAAGAGCACCGAACCCGCCGCCCGCCTCTGGTATCCAGGACTCCTCCCGTCCCGACCTCCCGCTCCACCCGTGAAGAAGGGCGCCACATCCATGCGCACGCTGTACCCGCCGATCGAGCCCTACGACTCCGGAATGCTCGACGTCGGAGACGGTCACCGGATCTACTGGGAGCTCTGCGGCAACCCCTCGGGCAAGCCCGTGGTGTTCCTGCACGGCGGCCCCGGCGGCGGCTGCTCCCCCGAGCACCGGCGGCTGTTCGACCCCGAGCGGTACCGCATCCTGCTGTTCGACCAGCGCAACTGCGGGCGGAGCACCCCCCACGCGGCCGACCCCGACACCGACCTCAAGACCAACACCACCTGGCACCTGGTCGACGACATGGAGGCGCTGCGGGCCATGACGGGGGCCGAGCGGTGGCAGGTGTTCGGCGGGTCGTGGGGCAGCGCCCTGGCGCTGGCCTACGCCCAGCAGCACCCGGGGCGGGTCACCGAACTGGTCCTGCGGGGGATCTTCACGCTGCGCAACGAGGAGCTGCGCTGGTTCTACCAGGAGGGCGCCTCGTTCGTCTTCCCGGAGGCGTGGGAGACCTACCTGGCGCCCATCCCCGAGGCCGAGCGGGACGACCTCATCGGCGCCTACGCGCGGCGCCTGGCCTCCCCCGACCCCGGCGAGCGGCTGGCGGCGGCGCGCGCGTGGAGCACGTGGGAGGCGTCCGCCATCACCCTGCGCCCCGACCCCGCGATCGTGGCCGCGCACGCCGAGGCCGCGTACGCGCTCGCTTTCGCCCGCATCGAGAACCACTACTTCGTGCACGGCGGCTGGTTCTCGCCCGGCCAGCTCATCGCGGGGGCGGGCCGGCTGCGCGGCATCCCCGGCGTGATCGTGCAGGGCCGCTACGACATGTGCACCCCGGTCAAGACCGCCCACGACCTGCGCGCGGCGTGGCCCGAGGCCGAGTTCCACCTGGTCGACGACGCCGGGCACGCCTACAGCGAACCCGGCATCGTGCACCGGCTGATCGAGGCCACGGACGCCTTCGCCCGCCGCTGACCCCCGCCCGCCCGGCCCCTCCCGCGTGCGGCGCTAAGCTCGGTTCCCCGGTCCCCACCGACGAGGAGCGCCGCATGCGGGTGAACGTCGACTTCGACCTGTGCGAGAGCAACGCGGTGTGCATGGGCATCGCGCCCGAGGTGTTCGAGGTCCGCGACGACGACTACCTCTACGTGCTGCGCGAGGAGCCCGGCGAGGAACTGCGCGACCGGGTCGGGGAGGCCGCGCGCATGTGCCCCAAGCAGGCCATCACGGTCGAGGGCTGACCCCGGCCGCCGCGAGCGCGTCGTCCCACGCGGTGTCCTCGGCCAGCAGCCCCCGGTACCGCATGACCTTGGGGGTCGAGCGCAGCCCGATCACCCCCACCAGGCGCCCGCCGCGGCCGACGAACGCGGTGAACTTGCGGTCGTCGGTCGACCCGTGGACGACCTCGACGGTGTCGGCGGGCGCGGCCTGGCCCAGCAGCTGCACCTTCATCCCGTACAGGTCGGACCAGAAGTAGGGGATGGGCGTGTAGGGGCGCCGGCCGTCCCCGCCCGCCAGCAGGTTGTGCGCGGCGGCCGCCGCCTGCTCCCCGGCGTTGGTCCAGTGCTCCAGACGCATCCGCCCGCCGTAGCGGGGGTGCGGCCAGTCGGCGAGGTCGCCCGCCGCGTACACGTCGGGCACCCCGGTGGCGCAGTAGGCGTCGCACAGCACCGCCCCCGTCCCGGGGTCGAGCCGCACCCCCGACCCGGCCAGCCAGCCGGTGTTCAGGTCGACGCCCAGCCCGGCCACCACCAGCGGGGCCTCGACCGCGCCGCCGTCGGACAGCCGGACGCGCTCGACCCGGCCGCCGGCCCCCTCGAACCCGGCGACCCCGGTGCCCAGCCGCACGTCGACCCCGTTGTCGCGGTGGAGTTCGGTGAGGGTGCGGCCGACGCGCGGGTCGACCACCCGGGTGAGCGGGGTCGGCGCGGCCTCCAGCAGGGTGACCTCCAGGCCGACGGCGCGGGCGCTCGCGGCGACCTCGGACCCGATGAACCCGGCGCCGACGACGACCACCCGCCCGGCCTCGGCGAACGCGGCCCGCACGGCCGCGGCGTCGTCCAGGGTGCGCAGCACGTGCACGCCCGCGAGACCGGTGGCGGGGCGCCGGGCGCGCGCCCCGGTGGCCACGACCAGCCCGTCGTAGGGCAGCGCCGTGCCGTCGTCCAGCTCGACGGTGCGTTCGGCGGGGCGCAGCCGCTCGGCGCGGCGGCCCAGGCGCAGGTCGAGGCCGAGCGCGTCGACCTCGGAGTCGGCGCGCAGGCGCAGCCCGGCGTCGCCGCCCTTGCCGGTGAGGACCTCCTTGGACAGCGGCGGCCGCGAGTACGGGCGGTGCGGTTCGTCGCCGACCAGGGTCAGCGTCCCGTCGAACCCCTCCGCGCGCAGCGACTCGGCCGTGTGCAGCCCGGCCATCCCGGCACCGACGACGACGATCCGGCGCATGCCCACCCCTCGGCCCACCCCTCCGTTCACGACCGGCCCACCCTAG
>NZ_BCRK01000270.1 GCF_001552555.1 Nocardiopsis trehalosi NBRC 14201
TCCCGGCGCCGCCTCACCGCCGCCGGTGCCGCCCGGTGGCACCCCGATGCCGCCCAGCGGGCGGCAGAGCCCCGGAGCGGGCGCCCCCGCCGACCGGCCCCCGGGAGGGCCGTGCGGCCGACGCCACCCGCACGGCCGCACGGCCCGGCAGCGGAGCGCCGCCCGCAACGGCACCGCCCCTCCCCCATCCCGGCAGCAGAACGCCCGGCACGCCCCCGCCGACCGGCCCCGGGAGAAACCCCGCCTCCGGACGTGCCCGGTCCCCCGCGCCGGCCCCGGGAAAGACCCCCCGCCTCCGGCCGCACCACGGGTCCCCCGCTCCGCCCCGCCCCCCGGACACGCCGGAGGGGCGGCGCCCGCCGGGCACCGCCCCTCCGAACTCCCCGACGCGCGGGCCGCGGCTAGTCGGCCGCCGCCGCCAGCGTCCCCAGGTACAGCTCGATGACGTTCGGGTCGTGCAGCAGCTCCGCCCCACTCCCGGTGTAGGCGTTGCGGCCCTGGTCGAGCACGTAGCCCCGGTCGCAGATCTCCAGGCACCGGCGGGCGTTCTGCTCCACCATGATCACCGACACACCGGTCGAGTTGATCTGCTTGACCCGCTCGAACACCTCGTCCTGGAAGATCGGCGACAGCCCCGCCGTCGGCTCGTCCAGCAGCAGCACGGACGGCTTCATCATCAGCGCCCGGCCCATGGCGACCATCTGCCGCTCACCGCCCGACAGCGCCCCCGCCTTCTGCCGCCGCCGCTGCTCCAGCAGCGGGAACAGCGCCGCCACCTCGGCGAAGCGCTCCCGGAACGTCTTCGGGCGCAGGAACACGCCCATCTCCAGGTTCTCCTCCACCGTCAGCGTCGGGAACACGTTCTGCGTCTGCGGGACGTAGCCGACCCCGCTCGACACCAGCTCGTGCGCGCTGCAGTTGGCGATGCTCTCGCCCCGCAGCTCGATCGTCCCCTCGCGCACGGTGAGCAGCCCGAAGATCGTCTTCACGAGCGTCGACTTCCCGGCCCCGTTCGGGCCGATGATCCCGACGACCTCGCCCTCGCGCAGCGTCAGCGTGCACCCGTTGAGGATGTTCACCTCCGGGATGTAGCCCGCCTTCACCTCCTCGGCGATCAGCAGGTACTGCGAGCGGTCGCCCACGGACTGCGCGCCGGCGTGCTCCAGGACCTCCTCGCGCGCCTCCTGGAGCGCGCTCGCCTCCTCCTTGGACTCCGGACCGTCGCTCATCCGCTCTCCTCCGTCCCGGCCGCACCCGCGGGCTCGCCCCGGTGCGCCCCCAGGTAGGCGTCGATGACCTGCGTGTTGCGCCGGATGTCCGCGGGCCGCCCCTCGGCGATCACCCTGCCCTCGGCCAGCACCACGATCCAGTCGCTGATGCCCATGATCACGTCCATGTCGTGCTCCACGAACAGGACCGTCATGCCCTCGTCGCGCAGCGCGGTGATGTGCCCCAGCAGCGACTGCACCAGCGCCGGGTTCACCCCCGCCATGGGCTCGTCCAGCATCACCATCGACGGATCGACCATCAGCGAACGCGCCATCTCCAGCAGCTTGCGCTGCCCGCCGGAGAGGCTGCCCGCCATGTCGTCCTTCTTGGCGTCCAGCTTGAACCGCTGGAGCAGGTCCAGCGCCCGCTCCCGGTTCACCCGCTCCTGCCGGCCCCACACCGGGCGCGCGAACGCGCCCAGCAGCCGCTCGCCGGACTGCCCCGGCGCCGCCAGCAGCATGTTGTCCAGCACCGTCATCCGGGTCAGCGCCTTGGTGAGCTGGAACGTCCGCACCATGCCCAGCCGGGCCACCCGGTGCCCGCCCAGGCGGTTCAGCGGGCGGCCCTGGAACGACCACGTGCCCGCGTCCACCCGGTCGAAGCCGGTGAGCAGGTTGAACAGGGTCGACTTGCCCGCGCCGTTCGGACCGATCAGCGCGGTGATCGTCCCCCGCTGCACCTCCAGGTGGTCCACGTCCACCGCGGTCAACCCGCCGAAGGAGCGCCGGACACCGTCGGCCGTCAGGATCGGGTCGGGCTTGGCGACACCCGGGACGGCCTCGACGCCCGCCATCCGGTCCACCGCCGCGCCCCCCTCCGGGGCGCCCGGAGCGGCGCCGCTCGCGTCACTTGACATTGACCAGCATCTCCTTGCGGTTGCCGATGAGCCCCTGCGGCCGGTACACGATGAGCAGCAGCAGCGCCACGCCCACGAACGCGTGCCGCAGCGCGCCGATCTCGGAATTGCCGATGAACTCCAGCACGCCCGCCGACGACAGCGCCCGCAGCGACTCGTCGAACGCCGTCAGCAGGAACCACATCACCATCGGGCCGATCACCGGGCCCCACGTCGTGGCCGCGCCGCCCAGCAGCAGCATCGCCCACAGGTAGAACGTCACCTGCGGCATGAACTGGTCCGGCGTGATGTTCTGCTGGTTCAGCGCGATCATCGCGCCCGCCAGGCCACCGAACACCCCGCCCAGCACCAGGCTCTGCAACTTGTAGACGAACACGTTCTTGCCGAGGCTGCGCACCGCGTCCTCGTCCTCGCGGATGCCCTTGATGACCCGGCCCCACGGGCTGCTCATCAGCGCCAGCGTGATCAGCAGCGCCACGGCGGCCAGGCCCCACGTCACCAGCATCACCCACAGCTGGTTCGCCGAGAAGTCGACGTCGCCGACGCCGTAGGAGCCCGACGGGATCGGGTTCACGTCGTAGAACCTGTCAGCGAAGCTCTGCCGGCCGTACACGCCGCCCGTCACCGGGCGGGCGAACTCCGCCCGGTACAGCAGCCGCAGCACCTCGGCCACCGCGATCGTCGCGATCGCCAGGTAGTCCGCGCGCAACCGCAGCGTCGGCACGCCCAGCAGCAGCGCCAGCACCGTCGCGCACGCCACGCTGACCAGGAAGCCCACCCACAGCGGCAGCCCGAAGGTCGTCACGCAGACCGCCACACCGTAGGCGCCGACCAGCATGAAGCCGACCTGGCCGAAGTTCAGCAGGCCCGTGTACCCGAAGTGCAGGTTCAGCCCGATCGCCGCGAGCACGTAGATGGCCGTGATCGGCCCGATCGCCGTCTCCAGGGAGATGGCGAGGATGTTCATGAAGTCCATCGTCCGTCTCCCTAGCCGACCCGCTCACGGCGGCCCAGGATGCCCTGCGGCCGCACCAGCAACACGACGATCATGATCGCCAGCGCCCACGCGTTCATGAGCTGCGGCGAGAACCAGAGCGTCGACAGCTGGGCGATCAGACCGATCGCCAGACCGCCCACCATGGCGCCGTAGGCCGTGCCCAGACCGCCCAGGATCACCCCGGCGAACATCAGCAGCAGCAGGTGGAAGCCCATCTGCCAGTACACCGTCTGGTTCAAGCCGAGCAGCACGCCGCCCAGCGCCGACAGCGCGCCGCCCATCCCCCACACGTAGAGGGTCACCCGGTTCACGTCGATCCCCGACGACTCCGCCAGGTCCCGGTTGTCCGCGACCGCGCGCATCGCCTTGCCGATCCGGGTGAACTGCAGCATGCTCGCCACCGCCACCAGCACGACCACCGCGATCACCAGGATGCCCAGGTCGCGCGGGGTGATCGAGAACGGCCCCAGGTCGATCGGCTCCTGGATGCGGAACTGCTCGTACTTGCTGCGGCTCGCGCCGAACACGATCAGCAGCGCGTGCCGCAGGATCAGCGACACCCCGATGGTCACGATGAACATCTGGATCAGCGCCACGTGCCGGCGCCGCAGCGGCCGCCACAGGAACCGCTCCAGCAGCAGGCCCAGCAGGCCGCCGCCGATGACGGCCACCGCGGTCGCCAGGATCAGCGGGTTCGCGACCAGGTTCAGGACCGGCACGTTCTCGACCACCTCGTGCAGCGACGAGAACACCGTCATGGTGCTGAACATCATCGCCACGACCGCGCCGAAGGTGACCATGTCGCCGTGCGCGAAATTGATCATCTTGGTGGTGCCGAAGATCAGCGACAGGCCGACCGAGGAGATCGCGATGATCAGGCCGAAGATGACGCCGGCCACCGCGAGCTGCACCGCCCGCTCGCCGAAGGACGCGCCCGAGCTCACCGCCGGGGCGTCGATCACCCCTTCCTCTCCGGCCTCCTCGCCCTCGCCGCCGGAGCCTCCGGCGTCGTCGTCCTCGTCCTCGGAGGCCGACGCGCTCGGCGACTCCTCGACGGCGCCCTCACCGGGCGGCGCCAGCCGGTAGACGACGGCGAACGGCTGCCCGTCCCGGACGGTGACGTCGCGCTCGGCGCCCGCGGGGCGCTCCAGCAGCTCGTACTCCTCCGGGATCGTCGCGGTGTCCAGGACGACGCGGTAGTCGCCCGCGTCGGGTACTTCCACTTCCCATTCGCCGCGGGAGTCGGTGGTCGCCGTGCCGATCTCCTCGTCCCCCTGGGAGACGGAGATGTCGATGCCCTCGACACCTTCGTCTCTCTCACCGCCGGGGACGCGGATCTGGCCGAACAGCGACTCACCGCCTGGGGCGTCTGCGGCTGCCGCGGCCGGGATCGCCATGATGGCGGCGATCACGGCGAGCAGCACAGTCACGAGGCGTGTGCGCACGCGCGCTCCTTGCGCATCTCAGTGTGGTGGTCCGGGAAGAATGCCCGAATCCTTGTGTTTCCGATCAGTGGGCGCGAGTTTAGCCCGATTTACCCTGGTCATTCAGCAGCTCTAAAGCCACGTGATGCAAACGTCATCGCTCCGTGCGCATCCGTGATGCAACCGGGACCGGCCGACGGTTGACCGGCACCCCCCGCACATGGGAGGAGCCCCGTCACGGCGGGTGACGGGGCTCTCCGTGCGCGCGGCGGCGCGGTGGACGGCGAAGCGGGGCGGGCGCCGCGCTACTGCGGTTCGCTCAGGGTCTCGACGACGGTCTCGGCGACCTTGCGCATGGTCAGCCGGCGGTCCATGGAGTTCTTCTGGATCCAGCGGAACGCCTCGGGCTCGCTCAGCCCGTGCCGGCTCTGCAGCAGCCCCTTGGCGCGCTCGACCAGCTTGCGGGTCTCCAACCGCTCCTGGAGCCCGCTGACCTCCGCCTCCAGCGCGGCGAGTTCGGCGTAGCGGCTCACCGCCATCTCGATGGCGGGTACCAGGTCGGCCTTGTTGAACGGCTTCACGAGGTAGGCCATGGCCCCCGCGTCGCGCGCCCGCTCGACCAGTTCGCGCTGGGAGAACGCGGTCAGGATGACCACCGGGGCGACGCGCTCCGCCGCGATGCGCTCGGCGGCGGACAGGCCGTCGAGGATCGGCATCTTGATGTCGAGGATCACGAGGTCGGGCCGGTGCTCCAGCGCGAGCCGCACCGCGGTCTCGCCGTCACCGGCCTCGCCCACGACGGCATAACCGTCCTCTTCGAGCATCTCCTTGAGGTCCAGCCGGATCAGCGCCTCGTCTTCCGCGATCACCACGCGGCTCTGCGTCGTCGTCACGTGAACGAGGGTACCGAGAACGTGTACGATCTGGGACGTCGGCGTGGCACAACGGGGCCAAGTCGATACACCGGTCCGGGTGGATCACGGAGAGTGAAAAATCGGACAAACCCGCCGGAATGATGGAATGGTAGACATAATGGTCTCAAACACCATGGTCCGAAAGGGCGTGTGGGTTCGAATCCCACTTCCGGCACTCGCCCCGCGCTGACCCCGCACCGGCGGCCCAGGTGGGACGGCTCTCCCGAGCCGTCCCACCTA
>NZ_BCRK01000271.1 GCF_001552555.1 Nocardiopsis trehalosi NBRC 14201
CCCGCCCGCCTCCGGCGCACCCCGGAGGCGGGCGGCCCCGTCCGCGGAAGCGGTCGCGCGACGCGCCGCCGCGCCCGGCCGCGTTCTCCCGGCACGGCGGCCCGCACCGGCCTATGCTGGGGGTATGGCGGACTCCGGGGAAGCCCCGTTCAAGGTCGCCGACCGGTTCCGGTTCACCTGGAACGGTGTGTGGCTGACCGTCGCGTGCCTGGTGTTCACGGGTACCGGCGTCGCCCTCATCGTGCGCGGCGGCGCGTTCGACACCGGCATGGGGATCATCGCGGTCGTCGTGTTCGGCGGGGGCGGCCTGCTGGCCGCGTCGCGGGTGCTGTCGCGCCGCCCGGTCCTCGTCCTCGACTCCACCGGCGTGTGCGTCGTGGCGCCGTGGCCGCGCTCCGCGAGCGACGACGTCCGGCTGCCGTGGTCCGACATCGCGCTGGTGCGCGCCTGCACCCAGGTCGTGCGGTACCGCGGCGGCGCCGCGCACCTCACCTACCTCGTCTTCGTCGCCCGCGACGAGGAGAGCGAGCCCTACCGGCCGCCGGTCCCCTGGCACCCGCAGCACGCGGTGCGGGTGCACACCACCTGGGACCACGGCGTCGAGGAGATCGTCGCCGAGGCGCGGCGGCACCGGCCGGGCCTGCCCTTCGACGACCGGCGGGTGCCCGGCGGCCGGCGCGTCTGAGCCGGCCGGGCCCGCCGCGGCCCGGCCCGCGGGGTCAGCCCACCGGGACCGCGGGGCGGTCGGCGGCGCGGTCCTCGGCGGCGGCCGGCGGCTCGTCACCGCCTTCGGAGATCCCGACGCGGTCGTGCAGCCGGCGCAGCGGACCGGGCAGCCACCAGTTGACCCCGCCCAGCAGCCGCATGGTGGCCGGCACCAGCAGGGCCCGCACCAGGGTCGCGTCGACCACGACGGCCACGGCCAGGCCCACCCCGATGATCTTGAGCAGGAGCAGGGTCGACGACCCCATGGCCCCCAGGACCACCACGAGCAGCAGCGCCGCGCTGGTGATGATCCCGCCGGTGCGCTGGAGGCCGACGGCGACGGAATGGGCGTTCGCGCCGGTGCGCAGGTACTCCTCGCGTACCCGGCTGAGCAGGAACAGCTCGTAGTCCATCGCCAGGCCGAACGCCACGATGATGATGAGCACCAGGTAGGTGGGGTCGATCGTGCCGACCGCCTCGAACCCGAGCACCCCGCCGAGGTGGCCCTCCTGGAAGCCCCACACGACCGCGCCCAGCGACGCCCCCAGCGACAGGAACCCCATCAGCACCGCCTTGACCGGCAGCACCAGCGAGCCGAAGGCGAGGAACAGCAGCACCAGGGTCACGCAGACGACGAAGGCCAGGGTGGCGGGGACGGCGGCCACGATCGCGTCGCCGCTGTCGATCTGCTGGGCGGCGGTGCCGCCGACGAGCACCTCGGCGGTGCCGCCGCCGGAGGCGTCGGGGCCGGGCTCGGCGCGCACGTCGCGGACCAGCTCCCGCGTGGGGGCGGCGTCGATCTCGCCCTCGTAGGCGACGCTGACGTGGGCCAGGCCGTCGCCGCTGCGCGCCACCTCGGCGCCGATGGCGCCGTCGAGTCCGGCGAGGCGCTCGGCGTAGGCGTCCAGGTCGCGCTGTGCGACGTCGCCCACGACGGCGACGTCGATCCGGTCGACGCCGCCCGCCGGGAAGTCGTCGCGCAGCGCCTCGGTGGCCAGGCGGCTGCCCGCGTCGGTCGGCAGGTAGCGCTGGTCGGTGGCGCCGACGTCGGTGAACGCCAGCGCCGACGCGAACGAGGCCAGCACCGCGCCGACCGCGAGCACGTTGAGAACGGGGCGGCGCATGACGCCGTGGGCGAGCCGGGCCCAGCCGCCCGCCTTTGCGGCGACCGCGCCGGTGACCGAGCGGGGGGCGCGGCGCCGGGTCAGCCGGAGCGCGTCGATGCGCCGGCCGGTCACGGCGAGCAGGGCGGGCAGCACCACCAGGGCGGCGAGCACGTCGAACAGGACGACCGCGATGCCGCCGAAGCCGATGGAGCGCAGGACGGGGTGCGGGAAGAACAGCAGCCCGGCGAAGGCGATCATCACCGTCACCCCGGAGAACGCGACGGTGCGCCCGGCGGTGGCGAGGGTGCGCGGCAGGGCGTCGGCGAGGGCGGTGCCGCCGTCCAGCTCCTCGCGGAACCGGCTGACCATGAACAGGCCGTAGTCGATCGCCAGCCCCAGGCCCAGGATGGTGGCGACGTTGACGGCGAACACCGACACCTCGGTGACGTAGGTGAGGGCGTGCAGCAGGGTGAGCGAGCCGAGGACGGCCAGGCCGCCGACCGACAGCGGCATCAGCGCGGCCACCGCGCCGCCGAAGATGACCACGAGCAGGACCAGCAGGAGGGGCAGCGAGACCAGTTCGGCGCGGACGACGTCGGACTCGGCCTGGGCCGACAGTTCGTGTTCGACGCCGACGGGTCCGCCGATGCGGGTGTCGAGCTGGCCGGCGTCGAGGTCGTCGGCGATGGCCTCGAAGTTCGCCATGCGCTCGGCGTCGGTGTCGCCCGCCAGGGTGATGGGGACGTAGGTGGCGTGCCGGTCCTCCGAGACCAGCATGCCGCGCTCGACGTCGCCCAGGCCCTCGTCGAGGTAGGTGGTGACCTCGGCGACGCGGTCCTCGGGGAGGTCGTCGCGCATCTGCCGGATGGAGAAGGCGAACATCTGGTCGTCGATCCGCAGCTCCTCGCTGCGGTAGACGGCGACGACGTCGACCTCGTCGTGGCCGAGCCCGTCGGCGATGACCTCGGCGGCCCGGGTCGACTCCGCGCCGGGGTCCTCGAAGCCGCCGTCGCTCACCGCGTCGAACACCCCGGTGCCCCACACCGCGGCGAAGGCGATGAAGACGGCGGTGGCCGCGAGCACCCCGACGCGGCAGCGGTGACCGAACCTGCCCAGCGCAGCGAACATGATCCGCCCCTCGACATGCTGTTAACGTGAAGACATGGGAAATGTCCGTGAATGGCGCAAGCTTACGGCGTTCACGGAAGTTTGCGATGAACACTCCCTCGATGTGACCGACGCCACTCCGGGGCGTTCCGGGCGGCGATGAGGACGACCGAGGCCAGAGTGGCGACACGAGAGGCGGCACCAGTGCAGGCCGACGCGGCAACCGCGGGGACCACGCACCCGACGCGGCGGGAGCGCGTGCGCGAGGCCACCCTCCTGGAGATCAAGGAGATCGCGCGCCGCCACCTGGTGGCGCACGGTCCGCCGGGGGTCTCCCTGCGCGCGATCGCCCGCGAGATGGGGATGACCGCGCCGGGGCTCTACCGGTACTTCGGCAGCCACGACGAGCTCATGCTGGCGATGCAGGCCGACTACTTCACCGAGCTGGCCGACGCCGTGCGCGCGGCCGACGCGTCACTGCCGCCCGATGACGTGGACGGGCGCATCCACGCCGCGCTGCGCGCGTTCCGGCGGTGGGCGCTCGCCAACCGGGCCGAGTTCGCCCTGCTGTTCGGTCCCCCCGGCCCGCACCACGGCACCCCCGAGGGGCCCGCCGTGGCGGCCGGTCAGGAGTTCGCCGCGGTCTTCTTCACCCTGTTCGACCGGCTGCTGGCCGAGGAGCGCTTCGCGGTGCCTGACGACGACGCGCTCACCCCGGTCCTGTGCCGGCAGCTCACGGCGTTCGCCGAGCACACCGGCTTCTCCACCGCGCCGCCCTTGGGCGCCCTGCACCTGCTCACCTCGTGCTGGGTGCGCCTGTACGGGGTGGTGTGCATGGAGGTGTTCCACCACCTCGGGTTCATCGGGGACGACGTCGACGCGCTGTTCGAGGCCGAACTACGCGGCATCCTCGCCGCGGTCGGCGTTCCCTACCGCGTCCCATAACCCGCCGCCCTCCCCGATCCTACTCCGGGCATCCGCACCCGCCGCCCCCGGACCGGCCGCACCACCACCCGCCATCCCGGCGGGCCACCGCCACCCGCCCCGCACGGGACCCACCCGTCACGGCGGAAGGCCGTTCGCCGACCGGGCGGCCGGGTCCGGCCGCGTACCGGGTACCCTCCGCACTACCCGCTGTACGCCATGCCCGAATAGGGTTGATCATCCCGCTTGCTCCGTGGCAGCTATTGACAAGGACCGATTCGTGGACCCCTCCTCTGGCGGCGAAGGGACGCTCGGCCCCGGCCGGACCTCCCCGCCTCCCCCCGGCGGACCGGCCGTGCCCGACGGTCCGGTGCCCCCCGCCGACGCGCGCCCCGCACCGCCCGGACCGGATCGTCCCGCGCACCCCGCCCCGAGCGGCCCCCCTCAGGGCCCTCCGCACGCCGACCCCGCCGCGGCCGGGCCCGGCCGTCCGGGCACCGGACCAGCGGCCACGCCCGGTCCCGGGCACCCGCCGCCCCCCGGCCACCCCGACACCGCGCGGACGGCCGGTGGACCGCCGACGGGAGCACACCCCGCCGGACCGCCACCCGCCGAGCAGCGGGCGCAGTCCTCCCCCGACACCACGTCGACCATGAGCGGGTTCCCGGCACCCGGACGGCAGGGGTACCCCGGCGGCGCCCACCCGGGCCCGGCCCGCCCCGGCCCCGCCGGTGCTCCCCCGTTCGGCGCGGCCGGCCACCCCGCCGCCCCGTCCCCGCAGGCCGCCCCGTGGCCGCCCGCGGGCGCCTCCCCCTACCCCGGCTCGCCGTACGGCACGTACTGGCCTCCTCCGCCGCCTCGGCGCCACGGGGGCACCGCCGTGTGGGCCGCGGTCGGCGGCTCCTCCCTCGCCGCGTTCGCGGCGCTGCTGGTGTGCGTGGCGCTGGTCGCCAACGCGCCGTCCCCCACCCCCGGCGGGACCGACACCGCCGACCCCGCGCCGTACTACAGCCGGGAGCTGAGCGAGCGCCCGCATCCGATCGAGGTGGACGTCGCCGGCCACCCGGTCTACGACCTCGCCGTGCCCGAGCGCGTCGACTGCGAGCTGCCCGACCTCGACCCCCAGTCGGCGTCGTCCTGGGAGGGCTTCAGCGAGCAGATCGGCGGCTGCCTCAACGAGATGTGGCAGCCCCGGCTGGAGGAGCTGGGGCTGCGCACCGAGGCCCCGACGTTCCACGTCACCGAGGAGAACCCCGACCAGGGGTCCCCGGAGGAGGGCATGACCCTCGCCTACTACGAGGGCGACCGGCTGGCGGTCACGGTCGTGCTGCCCAACGTCACCCTGATGGCGCGCGACATCCCCGACGCCGACCAGGAGGCCGTGTGGGCGGCCCTCCTCGGCCACGAGTACGGGCACCACGTGCAGCAGGCCACCGGCATCCTCGACGCCTCCTACGAGATGGAGCGCGGGGCCGCCTCGCAGAGCGAGGAGCTGGAGGCGCTGCGCCGGACCGAACTGCAGGCCGAGTGCATGGGCGGCATCGCGATGAGCAGCCTGGGCGACTTCGGTGACGCCGAGATCGACCGGGTCAACGAGTGGCTGAACGGCGGCAGCGACCTGCCCACGCACGGCTCCGCCACCAACCGCCAGTACTGGTTCGACCAGGGCGCCACCCTGGACACCATCGAGGCGTGCAACACCTACGCCGCCCCGGACACCGAGGTCCGCTGACCTCCCCGCCGACCGGCGGTGGCCACCGGCCACCGCCGGTCGG
>NZ_BCRK01000272.1 GCF_001552555.1 Nocardiopsis trehalosi NBRC 14201
TCGGGCCGCCGTAGGCGGGGCCGGGCGGCACGGCCGGGGCGGCGGGCGCGGCCGGGTGGGGGGCGGGCGGGGCGGCGGGGTCGTCCGGGACGGTGGCGCGCACCCCCCGGCGGCGGGCCAGGTAGACCACGAGGAGGCAGAAGACGCCGACCTCGATGGCGGTGCTCACCACGCCCTGCCAGGAGCCGCCGCCGGTGCCGGCGTCGGCCAGGGTGCCCTCGTAGGCGGAGAGGCCGAACGCGACGACGTTGTGCAGGACGTGCAGCGCGATCGCCGCCTCCAGGCCGCCGGTGTACCAGGTCAGCCAGGCCATGGCGATGCCGAACACGGCGACGTCGAGCAGCCCCCAGCCGACGTAGGCGTGCAGCAGGGTGAACACGGTGCCGCTGATGAGGATGCCCAGGACGGGCGTGCGCAGGAAGCGGGCGACGGGGCGGTCGCCGCGCGGCTCGTCGGCGCCGGCCCCGTAGGAGCCGACGGTCTGCATGACGAAGCCGCGCAGGGCGATCTCCTCGGCCGACGCCTGGAAGGGGACGAGCAGCACGATGACGACGAGCGCGGCGGCGAAGCCCCCGCCGCCGGCGAACTCGCCGACGAACGACGCCCCGGGGTCGGCGGCCAGCATCAGGCCGTAGAGGGCCGAGAAGGACACCACGAGCGCGGGCACGGAGAGCAGCAGGCAGGTGCCCAGCCAGCCCCAGCGCAGCCGCCCGGTGACGGAGAACAGGGTGCCCACGGGGCGCCGCTGCACCGCCCAGGCGGTGAAGACGACGATCGGGGTCATGGTGGCGAGGACGACCAGCTGGAAGGCGAGGTCGGGCACCGGGGCGCCGAAGAAGGAGTCGCCGGTGGCCTCCATGCCGTTGACGACGGCGATGACGACCGCGGCCAGCCCCATGACGAGCTGGACGACCACGATGAGGCCCACCGCGGTGAACGCGGCGAGCAGCGGCCGCCACCAGCGGTGGCGGTGGGTGCGCGCCAGGCGGTGGTAGCGCGTGCCGGGCGCGGGGCGGCCCAGGCCGCCGGTGCGGCGCGGGGGCGCGGGCGGCGGCCAGGCCCACGCCTGCGCGGCGTGCGCCTCGCCCGTTGCGGGTCCGGGGGGCCACGCCCACACCTGCTCCTGCTGGTGCGCGAACGGCGCCGGGGCGAAGTCGTCCCGGCGCTGCGGTTCGGGCGACCAGGACGACCCGGGTGGCGGCGGCGTATTTCTCATCGTTTGTCGAGATTACTAGCCGACGTTGTATTGGCCGCGTTAAGAGCGGGCCGCCGGGAACGGGGCGGCCGTCATGACCTGCCCGGACCCGGGGGTTCGGCGGCGCCGTCCCGCGCCCGGAACCGGTGCAGCTTGTCGGGGTTGCGGATGACGAGGACCTGGCGGATGCGGTCGCCGTCGAGTTCGACCACGCCGACCGCCAGGGGCCGGCCGTCGGCGTCGAACATGGCGAACCCCGGGACGCCGTTGACCTCGCGGGGTTCCACGCGGCAGTCGGCGTACTGGGCGGCGACCGCGACGAGGAAGCGCGCGCCCTTCTCGGCGCCGTGCAGCGGGCGCAGCGCGGCGCGCGCCTTGCCGCCCCCGTCAGTGAGGACGACGGCGTCCTCGGTGAGCAGTTCGGCGAGCCGGGCGACGTCGCCGGACGCGCACGCGGCGAGGAAGCCGGCGGTGACGCGGCGGCGCGCGGCGGAGTCGGGGGCGAAGCGGGGGCGGCGGGCCTGCACGTGCTCGCGGGCGCGGTGCGCGAGCTGGCGGACCGCGGCCTCGCTGCGGCCGATGGCGTCGGCGATCTCGGCGTGCGGCAGGCCGAACACCTCGCGCAGGACGAACACGGCCCGCTCGGCGGGCGTGAGGGTCTCCAGGACGACGAGCATGGCGAGCGAGACGGAGTCGGCGCGCTCGACCTCGTCGGCGACGTCGGGCTCGGTGAGCAGCGGCTCGGGCAGCCAGGGGCCGACGTAGGACTCGCGGCGGTTGCGCACCGCCCGCACCCGGTTCAAGGTGACGTTCGTCACGATCCGGACGAGGTAGCTCTTCGGGTCGGCCACGTCGGACCGGTCCTCCCGCGCCCACCGCAGCCAGGTCTCCTGCACGCAGTCCTCGGCGTCGGCGGCGCTGCCCAGCATGTCGTAGGAGACGGTGAAGAGCAGCCGCCGGTACCGCTCGAACGCCTCCGCGCCGACCGCGCCGCACTCCCGTCCGCCGGTCCCGCCCAGCGTGCCCATCGGGCCACCCCTTCCCCGTCCGCGGCGGTCCCGCCGCCGTCCGCCGTCGCCGCGCCGGTGCCGGCGCCGCCGCCCACAGGACACCCGGCGTCGCCCGGATGTGACGGTCTTCCCCGGTCGGACCGGGAATAGGCCGCCGACCGGGGGCGGCGGCCCCGGGGGGCGGGCTCCGGCGTGTCCGAGGGTGGCGGGCCTTCACTACCATGGAGTACATGTCCTCCACACCCACCACCGAGCAGGTGACCGCGGCCCTGGCGACCGTCCAGGACCCTGAGATCCACCGCCCCATCACCGATCTCGACATGGTCAAGAGCGTCGACATCGACGACGCCGGGGGCGTGCGCGTGGGCGTCTTCCTCACCGTGGCCGGCTGCCCCATGAAGGGCCGGATCGAGAAGGACGTCACCGAGGCCGTGTCCAAGGTGCCCGGTGTGACCCGGGTCTCCGTGGAGCTCGACGTCATGAGCGACGAGCAGCGCAAGGCGCTGCAGACCAAGCTGCGCGGCGGCCAGGCCGAGAAGGAGATCCCCTTCGCCAAGCCGAACTCGCTGACCAAGGTGTTCGCCGTGGCCTCCGGCAAGGGCGGGGTGGGCAAGTCGTCGGTCACCGTGAACCTGGCGGCGGCCATGGCGGCGCAGGGGCACAAGGTGGGCGTGGTGGACGCCGACATCTACGGCCACTCGGTGCCGCGCATGCTCGGTGTGGGCGACCGCCCCACCAAGGTCGAGGACATGATCCTGCCGCCGTCGGCGCACGACATCAAGGTCATCTCGGTGGGCATGTTCACCCAGGGCAACCAGCCGGTGGTGTGGCGCGGCCCGATGCTGCACCGGGCGCTGCAGCAGTTCCTCGCCGACGTGTTCTGGGGCGACCTCGACGTGCTGCTGATGGACCTGCCCCCGGGCACCGGTGACATCGCCATCTCGGTGGCGCAGCTGCTGCCGAACGCCGAGATCCTGGTGGTCACCACGCCGCAGCAGGCGGCGGCCGAGGTCGCCGAGCGCGCGGGCGCCATCTCCGCGCAGACCCACCAGCGGGTGGCCGGCGTCATCGAGAACATGTCGTACTTCATCGCGCCGGGCAGCGACCAGCGCACCTACCTGTTCGGCGAGGGCGGCGGGCAGACCGTCGCCGACGGCCTGACCCAGGCGCTGGGCGCCCGGGTGCCGCTGCTCGGCCAGGTGCCGCTCGACGTCCGGCTGCGCGAGGGCGGCGACGAGGGTGTGCCGCTGGTGCTGTCCGACCCCGACACCGAGGCGAGCCGGGTCCTGACCTCGGTCGCCGAGGAGCTGGTGGGCAAGCCGCGCGGCCTGTCGGGCATGCAGCTCGGCATCAGCCCGGCCCGCCGCTGACCCCGCCGGACCGCTCCGCTTCCGGGCCCCTCGCCGCGCGAGGGGCCCGTTTTCGCGCCCGCCGCGGCGTGTACCCCTGGGCCTGAACAGCACAGAGTTCACAAAGCGGTAAGAAATGGGCCATATCGTACGTCTGGACGTTTCGCACCGCCGAAGGGGAACCACCCATGCCCGAATCCGCCGCCGCGCCGTACGAGCGCTGGCTGTCCATCGCCGTCGAGGAGGCCGAGACCGGCCGCGACGAGGGCGGGGTGCCCATCGGGGCCGCCCTCATCGGCGCCGACGGCCGGGTGCTCGGCCGCGGGCACAACCGCCGCGTGCAGGACGGCGACCCCTCCGCGCACGGCGAGACCGCCGCGTTCCGCGCCGCCGGCCGGCAGCGCTCCTACGCCGGGACCACGATGGTCACCACCCTGTCGCCGTGCTGGTACTGCAGCGGGCTGGTCCGCCAGTTCGGCATCTCCCGCGTCGTCATCGGCGAGGCCCGCACGTTCCACGGCGGCCACGACTGGCTGGCCGAGAACGGGGTCGAGGTCGTCCTCCTCGACGACGCCCGCTGCGTGGGGCTGATGACGGACTTCATCGCCGCCCGCCCCGAGCTGTGGTTCGAGGACATCGGCCAGGACGGCGCGGAGTGAGCGCCGCACCCCCCGGGGACGGCACCGCCGCCGCACGGGCCGCCGACCCGGCGGAGGGAGTGGAGGCGGCCGACGCGGCGGGCGCGGTCGACCCCGACTACCCGGTCGACCCGGTCCCGCCGCACGCGCGCAAGTCCATGTTCTCCCTGCTCATGGTCCTGGTGGGCTTCACCCTGTTCACCCCGACCATGCTCGCCGGGGCGCAGGTCGGCGCGGCCTTCCGGTTCGGCCCGCTCATGGGCGTGCTGCTCCTCGGCTCGCTGGTGCTGGGGCTGTACGTCGGGGCGATCGGCTGGATCGGCGCCCGCACCAACCTCACCACGGTGATGATGTCGCGCCACACCCTCGGCACCATCGGGGCCAAGGGCGCGTCGCTGCTGCTCGGCGGCACCCAGATCGGCTGGTACGGGGTCTCGATCGCGACGGTCGGCCTGCTCGTGGCGCAGGCGGCGGGCTGGGACGGCGGGGTCGGCGAGAAGCTGGTCATGGTCGCCGCCGGGGCGGTCATGGGGGTCACCGCCTACATCGGCTACGCCGGGATGTACTGGCTGTCGGTGGTGTCGGTGCCGCTGCTGCTGGTCCTGGCCGGCTGGGTGACCTGGCGGGCGGTGGGCGAGGCGGGCGGCGCGGCCGGGCTCGCGGCGGTCGAACCGTCCACGACCATGCCGCTCACGGCGGCGGTGACCATCATCGTCGGCACGTTCGCGTCGGGCGGCACGCAGGCGCCCAACTGGACCCGGTTCGCCCGCTCCCCCACCGCCGGCTTCTGGACGAGCGTGGCCGCGTTCTTCGGCGGCCAGTTCCTCATGCTGTTCTGCGGCGCCATCGGCGCGCTCGCGTTCGGTGAGGGCGACTTCGTGCTCGTCCTGTTCCAGCTCGGCCTGGTCGCCTGGGGCGTGGTGTTCCTGGTCGCGAACATCTGGACCACGAACGACAACGCCGCCTACGCCGTAGGTGTCGCCGGGGCGGAGATCTTCAACACCCGGTCGCGCCGGCCGTGGGTGCTGGCGTGCGTGGTGCTCGGCACGGCGTGCGCGGTGACCGGCATCTACGACCACCTGGTGGTGTACCTGACCTGGCTGGGCATCCTCATCCCGCCGCTGGGCGGGGTCATCATCGGCGACTTCCTGCTGCGCGGGCGCGGCGCCCCGGCGGTGCCCGCGGGCGGCCTGCCGCGCGTGCGCTGGGACGCGGTGGCGGTGTACGCCGTCGCCGTCGCGGCGGCGTGGTGGAGCAGCGAGGCCGCCTGGTTCGTCCCGCCCGTGGTCGGCATCGCCGTCGCCGCGTCGGGCGCCCTGGCGATCGCCGCCCGCCGCCGCGCCTGACCCCTCGGCGGGCGCGCCCCGCAGTGGGGCGC
>NZ_BCRK01000273.1 GCF_001552555.1 Nocardiopsis trehalosi NBRC 14201
CCGCAGCTGGTAGCGGGAGTAGCGGCGGTGGCCGCCCGCCGAGCGCAGCGGCTCGAACAGCTTGGCGTCGCCCAGGGCGCGCAGGAAGGCCGGTGTGGTGCCGATCATCTCGGCGGCGCGGCCCATGGTGTAGGCGGGATAGTCGTCGTCATCCAGCCGGTCATCGGCCGACGGTCGGGACAAGCGCTTCTCTCTCTTCTCACTCCTGAACGCACGTCGAGGGCCCCAGCGCCGTACGGCGCTGGGGCCCGAGAGTTCAATACCATCCACCGGCCGCTGCCGGTCTTCCGCGTCCCGAGGAAGGTCTGGAACGGAAACGCGGGGATCGCGACTGTGTGACCGTGGACCACCTTCTTTCACATCGGGGCCTGCGGTAACCGGACGGAGCGATCTCACGTCCGGGCGATCCTGATGGCACCTACTCCTCTCGATCTCTCACGTGTACTTCATGTCCTGCGATTCCCCGGTGCCCCCCGTGGTGGCGGGGCGCCGGTACTGCGGTCCTGCTGTACTGCGGTGTTGCCGTACTGCGGTCCTACCGGCCCCCGGCGCCGCCGAGCATTGAACGTGCGCCGGTCGGGCCCTACTGCGGTGTTGCGATCCTGCTGTACTGCGGTGTTGCTGTACTACCGGCTCCCGGCACCGTCGAGCACTGCGTGCCGGTCGAGCCCTACTGCGGTGTTGCGGTCCTGCTGTACTGCGGTGGTGCTGTACTACCGGCCCCCGGCACCGTCCAACACTGCGCGCCGGTCAGGCCCTACTGCGGTACTGCTTCCTTCATCGTGCTCCGATGCCCCCCGTGGTGGCGGGACGCCGGTCCTGCGGTGATGCGGTGTTGCCGTACTGCTGTACTACCGGCCCCCGACGCCATCGAGCACTGCGCGTCGGTCGGGCCCTACTGCGGTGTTGCGGTCCTGCTGTACTGCGGTCCTACCGGCTCCCGGCACCGTCGAGCACTGCGTGCCGGTCGAGCCCTACTGCGGAACTGCGGTGGTGCTGTACTGCGGTACTGCTTTCTCCGTCGTGCTCCGGTGTCCCCCGTGATGGCGGGACGCCGGTCCTGCGGGTCCTACTCCACCGGCGTATCCGGTGGTCCGGCCGTTGATCTCTGTGGCTACGTCAGGAAATCTAGCAATGCGTTCGACAAATGTCTACTCCGACGACGATAGATTTTCCGCGCCTCCCGCTGGCGGTTCGCGCCCTGCGGGGTCGAGGCGCAGGTCAGGCCCCTCCCGCTGCCGCCGGAGAACGGGGTGCCGCCGCCTCCGGAGCGCCCGTACCGACCCGGGCGCGGTCCCTCATCCATCCACCGCCCGGCGTGTCGCCGTCCTGTCGGCACCCCGTGCGCCGCCCCGCCGGCGCCCCTTGCCGCCGCACGGTCGGCGGTCTACGGTCGGGGCCCCGGAGCAAAGTGACCCGCCGGTAGCCCCCGGGCCGGCCGGACCGAGGTGCCCCCATGGACACGACCCTCGCCACCGTCGCCCTCCCGCTCGCCCTCGCCGTCATCATGTTCGGGCTGGGCCTCGGCCTCACCCCGGCCGACTTCCGCCGCCTCGCCGCGTTCCCCCGCGCGGTGCTGATCTGCCTGGGCTGCCAGATCCTCGCCCTGCCGCTGCTCTGCCTCGGCCTGGTGCTGCTGTTCGACCCGCCGCCCGCTCTCGCCGTCGGCATGATGCTGCTCGCCGCCTCGCCCGGCGGCACCTCCGCGAGCCTCTACAGCCGCCTGTTCGGCGGCAACGTCGCCCTCAACATCACGCTCACGGCGGTCAACTCGCTGATCGCCGTGGTCACCCTGCCGCTGGTCGTGAACCTCTCCCTCGCGTACTTCGCGGTCGGCGACGGCACCCTCGGCCTCCAGTTCGGCAAGACCCTCCAGGTGTTCGCGGTCATCCTGCTCCCGGTGGGGGCGGGCATGCTCGTGCGCGCCCGCTTCCCCGACGCGGCGCTGCGCGCGGAGCGGCCGGTCAAGGCGGCGTCGGTCGCCGTGCTCGTCGCGCTCATCGCGGGCGCCGTCGCCCAGGAGGCCGAGAACATCGGGGGATACCTGGCGGCCGTGGGCGTGCCGGTGCTGCTGTTCAACGTCGCGTCGCTCGCCGCCGGGTACTGGGTGCCGCGCTGGGCGGGGGTCGGCCGCCCCGAGGCCGTCGCCTCCTGCATGGAGATCGGCCTGCACAACAGCACGCTCGCGCTCGCCATCGCCCTCAGTCCCGCTCTGCTGGGCAGCAGCGAGATCGCGGTCCCCGCCGCCGTCTACGGGGTGCTGATGTTCTTCACGGCCGCCGTGGCCGGGGCGCTGGCCGCGCGGGGCACCCGACGTGCGTCTCAGAATACGGGAACGTCGTCTCATCAAATGAATCGCGAGGAGTAGTCTGGTGGCCTGCCGGCCCGTCCACCTGTGAAGGAGCCCCGATGGTCGCCCCCGTGCCCCCGCCCGCTTCCCGGCTCGCCGGTGTCGGCAGCTCCCCCGTACGCGAACTCCTGGCCCTCGTCTCCCGGCCCGGTGTCATCTCCTTCGCCGGCGGGCTGCCCGCCCCTGAGCTGTTCGACCACGAAGGGCTGCGCGCCGCCTTCGACCGGGTCGTCGCCGGCGAACCCCGGCGCGTCCTCCAGTACTCCCCCACCGAGGGCGACCCCCACCTGCGCCGCCTCCTCGCCGAGCGCCGGACCCGCCTCGGCCTGCCGACGGGCGACACCGACCTGCTCATCACCAGCGGCTCCCAGCAGGGGCTCTCGCTCGTCGCGACCGTCCTGGTCGAGCCCGGCGACACGGTCCTGGTCGAGGAGCCGGGCTACCTCGCCGCCCTCCAGTGCTTCGCGATCGCCGGGGCCCGCGTCGTCGCGGCGCCCACCGATGACCACGGCATCCTGCCCGACGCGCTGGCCGACGCGGTCCGCCGCGAACGGCCCAAGCTGCTGTACCTGGTGCCGACCTTCCAGAACCCCACGGGGCGCACGCTGCCCGACGACCGGCGCGACGCGGTCGCCCGCGTCGCCGCCGACGAGGGGCTGTGGATCGTGGAGGACGACCCGTACAGCGAACTGCGCTACCGGGGCGAGCCCGTCGCGCCCATCGCGGCCCGGCCCGAGGCCGCCGATCGCACGATCCTCCTCGGCAGCCTGTCCAAGATCATGGCGCCGGGGCTGCGGCTGGGCTGGCTGCGCGCGCCCGAGAGCGTGCGCCGGCAGCTCGTCATCGCCAAGCAGGCCACCGACCTGCACACCTCCACCGTGACCCAGGCGGCGGCCGCCGCCTACCTGGCCGAGACCGACCTCGATGCCCACCTGGACCGGCTGCGCGCCGCGTACCGGCCGCGCCGCGACGCCATGCTGGCGGCGCTGCCCGCGACCCTGCCCGAGGGCAGCCGGTGGAGCGAACCCGAGGGCGGCATGTTCGTGTGGGCGCGGCTGCCCGACGGCACCGACACGGCCGACCTGCTGCGCCGCGCCCTGGACCACGACGTGGCGTTCGTGCCGGGCGCCCCGTTCTACGCCGAGCACCCCGACCCGGCCACCCTCCGGCTCTCCTTCGCGACCCCCACGGTCGAGGAGATCACCAAGGGCATGCACCGCCTCACGGCCGCCCTGGCCGAGTAGGCCGCGCGGTCGGCGGTCAGCCGGTGAGGACGCGGAGCGGTCCTCCCGCAGGGGAGGACCGCAGCCGTACCGCCAGGGTCAGAGCCGCCCGTCCCGCACGGCCCGCAGGAAGGCCCCCCACTCCACCCCGGAGAACCCGAGGTGCCCGAGGTCGCGGTTCTGCGTATCCCGCACGAAAACGGCCTCAGCCGTCTCCGCCACCTCCACGCAGTTGCCCCCGTGGCCCTCGCTGTAGCTCGACTTCCGCCACGCTGCATCCGAGGTGCCGACCTCGACGCAGTTGCCCCCGGTACCGTCGCTGTAGCTCGACTTGCGCCATGCCGCTCTGGACGTATCGACCTCCACGCAGTTGCCCCCGTTGCCGTAGCTGTAGCTCGACTTGCGCCAACGCTCCATCACAGCTCTCCTTGTGCTCTCCGGATCAGACTGAGCGATTCGCCCGACGAGAGAGCTTCCGCTTGGAGCTCGCCGTAGACGCTCGTCAGTTCCGCGACGTGTCCGGGCGTATCGTACGTCTCGCCTCCCAGAGCGTGTTCGACGTATCCGACCGCCTGCGTATCGCTGAGGATGCTCACCCTGAAAGGTAGCCCTGCGGGGACCTCCGGGGAATCCCGTAGCACCTGTAGACGTACGGTGCCCTCTTCGATAAGTCCGCCGATGTGCTTGAGCTGCTCCAGCATGATCTCCCGGCTGCCGACGACCCGCGATATGGCCGCTTCACGGACGACAAAGCGCAGCAGGGGGTGAGAATCCGAAATGGCCGGAAGGCGTTCGATACGTGCCCTGACGATCTGTTCGACCTCCTCTGGGGTATCCCGCACCCTCCACGCCCTGATCAGAGACCTCGCGTAGTCGGCCGTTTGCAGCAGTCCAGGAACGATCAAGGGAACGTATTCCCGAATTTCTCGTGCTTTGCGCTCAATGAGTAGAGCGTCGCGAAACCAGTGGGGGACCTCCCGGGTGTCGCTCAGCTCGCGCCACAGTCGATCGAGGACACCACCTGTAGACAGGGCCGAATCCAATGCGGCTGCCGTGTCCCCTTTCGGGGTTCTTGTGCCACGCTCCA
Organism: Nocardiopsis trehalosi NBRC 14201; assembly: GCF_001552555.1. Taxonomy (GTDB): domain Bacteria; phylum Actinomycetota; class Actinomycetes; order Streptosporangiales; family Streptosporangiaceae; genus Nocardiopsis_B; species Nocardiopsis_B trehalosi. The sequence continues at coordinate 4,661 of NZ_BCRK01000273.1, forward strand.
GGGCGCTGATCATGGGTTTGGAGAGCCCCACGCTTCGGCCGAGGTCGCCCTGGGTTCTCCCTGATAGAAGGCGCAACCGGCGTAGTTCATGACCGAATCTGACCCACGTCGAGTCAACCCTCTCGCTCATGGTATCCAGAATGACACTCGCGGTCCACGAGTGTCCACGGGATCGCCAGAAATATGCAATGCGTAGCTTTCATTGAAAGCGAGATGCGCAGGCGGGAACCTAAAGGCCGATAAACAAAGGCCCGGCGAGCGCCCTCACGCTCCCGGGTACGGCCTACCTGACGGAAGCAGGCAGACACATGCAGCCTATCGCGCGCATATCCCCGCAACGGTGCCTTCGGCGCGGACGGTCCGCCCGGGTCCGCCCCTATGTCCGGCTCTACGTCCGGGTGGAGGGGTGACCGCCATGACCACGCTCGCCCGTACGTTCCCCGGCCACGTCGACCAGATCGCCGAAGCCCGCCACTGGCTGGAGGCGGCCCTCCGCGCCGTCCGCCCCCGTATCCCCGAGGCGACCAAGGCGGCCGCATCACTCCTCCTCTCCGAGGTCGGTACGAACGCCGTCCTGCACACGGCGTCCGGCCAAGGTGGGAAGTTCACGGTGACGGCCCGGGTCGACGCCGGCCACCTCCACGTCCAGGTCGCGGACGACGGCGGGGCGGCCACCCGCCCGCACATCACCCGCCCCCGCCCGGACACCGAACGCGGGCGCGGCCTGGCCCTGGTCGATGCCTTCGCCGACCACTGGGGCCCCCTCACCCCCGGCCCCGGCGTCTACTTCCAACTCATCTGGCCCACCCCCCACCCGTCCCCACCCGTTGGGCACCCTCCTGCCCTGACCGGGAAACGCACCGGCCCCGGCCGCCGAATCGG
>NZ_BCRK01000274.1 GCF_001552555.1 Nocardiopsis trehalosi NBRC 14201
GACCAGCGAACTGGGACTGCACCCCCGTTCCGACGCGGTCAGGCAGACGCTCGACCCGTCGGTGCTGCCCTCCCACTTCATCGCCGCCAACACCCCCGGAGGCCTCGGCTTCGACGACCGCGGCCGGACGTCGTGGGGCATGGCGGTCCGCCCGGACTACACGACGGCCAAGCTCCTGTACGTGGCACCGACCGGCTCCATCACCGACAGCCACTCCCAGGGCTCCGGCACCACGATCGAGACCGACCACGGCGGCGGGGTCATCGCCTCGGGCGGCGCCGCCCTGGGCGACACCACCACCGGCGGCATGAACGAGCACCACTCGGGGACCCAGCACACCTCCGGGGAGGCGAGCCGCGCGTCGCACAGCGGCGGCGCCCACGCCGAGTCGGTGCTGCCCAAGCCGCCCCCGGAACTCCTCGGCACCCACGAGGGGCCGCTGTACCTGGTGGAGTTCGACGCGGACTGGGCGATCGCCGCGAAGCGCGCGCCCGTGGGCGGCGTCTTCGGCGGCTCGCAGACGCAGATCGGGACGACCCAGGCCAAGGTGACCGGTTGGGTCCCCCACGACGTCGCGGTGCGACTCGGCATCATCGACCGCGCCGACGCCGACACCGCGGCCGGGGCGGTCGACGGCGTCACCCTGGCCCAGCAGCGGCTGGCCGACGCCGAGTCCGACTACCTCAAGGCCCGCCAGGACCTCTGGTACGCCGCGCAGGAGGCCAAGGGGCAGCCCGCCGACAGCGCCGAGTTCCGCGCGTACGAGGCGCAGAAGAAGGTGGTGGGGCGCCGCGACGAGGACTTCACCAAGGCGGCCGCCGACTGGCTGGCCGCCCAGCGCGCGGCGTTGGCGGCGCTCAAGCCCGCGCCGGCCACCACGACCACCCAGGGGCCCGACGAAGACGGCGGCGACAACGACCGCTTCGACCCCGACTCCGGGCGCGGCGACGGCACCGGGCGGGACCATGGCGCCGGGCGCGGCGACGGCGCCGACCGGGGCACCGGGCGGGGCGACCGGAGCGGTGGCCGGGGCGGCCGGGGCCGCGGAACCGGCGACGGGTCCGGCGGCCTCGGACGCGGCGGGGGCGGCGGCCCGCAGGACTTCGACGCGCCCCGTCCGCCGCGCACCGAGAGCGCCGACGCGCCGACCTCCGGCGCGGACGCCCCGGGCCCGCTCCCGGTGGACGCGGACGCGCGGGGCGCCGACGGCACCCCGGTCGACGCCGAGGCCGACACCGGCACCGACACCGGTGCCCCGGCGCCGGAGCGGCGGGCGCCCGACCGGCCGGGCGCGGCCCCGACCGACGACCCCGCGCGCACACCGGGGCCGGAGACCGCCGACGGCGTCGACGAGGCGTTCACCGGGGCGCTGAACACCACCCCCGCACCGCCGTCCCCGTCCACCGAGGAGGGGGACCCGGCCGCGACCCGTTCCGGCGGCGAGCGCACCGCCGACGACGACCTCTACGACGACCTGTACGACGCCCCGGTCACCCCGGCCGCGCCGCCCGCGCGGACCGGCGACACCGACCCCGGCGACCCCTGGGCCGGCGCCCCGCCCACCGCGCCCGACCTCTCCCCGCTCATCAACGGCAAGGACGCCAAGGCCCCCCGCACCATCGAGGACGTCGTCGCCGACCTCACCTACCGCTACGGTCTCGGCGACCTCGGCGGCTTCTCCCCCGACGGCGCGCCGACCCAGGTCTTCATGGCCGAGACCGACGACCCGGAGGTCCTCCCCGACGCGCCCCCCGTCACGCTCGTCTTCGACCTCACCGGCCTGGACCGCACCATCGCGGCCCTCGTCGGGCAGGGCCGGACCAACCGCGAGATCGCCACCGCGCTGGGGATGGCCCCGCCGAGCATCGCGGTACGCCTGACCCGCATCTACGCCGCCTTGGGGGTGACCGGGCGCGGCGACCTGCGCGGGCTGGCCACCGCGGCCGGGCTCACCCCCGACCCGGCCCACCTCACCGGCGCCACCACCCCGACCCCCTCCACCACCGTCACCGACCTCACCGGGCTGGACCGCACCATCGCCGCCCTCATCGGGCAGGGGCAGACCTCGGGCGGTATCGCCCGCGCCACCGGCGCACCGGTGGACCACATCAACAACCGCGTCTACAGCCTCTTCACCCGCCTCGGGGTGAGCAGCCGCGACGCACTGGCCGAACTGGTCGGCGCGGCCGGGCTCACCCCCGACCCCGCGCACATCACCGGCGGCACCGCCCCGACCCCCTCCACCACCGTCACCGACCTCACCGGGCTGGACCGCACCATCGCCGCCCTCATCGGGCAGGGGTACACCAACAGCGCGATCGCCCAGGCGATCGGCGGCACGATGAGCACGGTCGAGAACCGCCTGCGGAACATCTACTTCCGCCTGGGGACGAGCAGCCGCACCACCCTCGCCCGGCAGGCCGAGGCGGGCGGGCTCACCCCCGATCCCGCCCACCTCACCTCCGGCGCCACCTCCATCGCCGTCACCGACCTCACCGGGGTGAGTCGCACCATCGCCGCCCTCATCGGGCGCGGGCTCTCCAACGGCGCCATCGCCCAGGCGATCGGCGGCACGGTGGCGCGGGTCAAGTACCACCTCGGCACGATCTACAACCAGGTGGGGACGGGCAACCGCGCCCAGCTGGGCCGGCAGGCCAGAGCGGGCGGGCTCACCCCCGACCCCGCCCACCTCACCGGCCCCGTTCCCGAGGCCGCCGCACCGGTACCCACCGCCACCGCGGCCGCCCCGCCGGCCCCCGCCGCACCGGCCGGGCAGAGCGCCGGAGATACGCGGGTCGATCCCCCGGCGGACGCGGACGCCCGCGAACCCGGCGGCCGGGGACCGTCGCACCCCGCCCCCGGCCAGAACGCCCCCGCCCAGGACGGCCGCGACCTCGGCGACCGGTCCGGCGCCCCCGCCGACCGGGAGGAGGCCGCCGGCGACTCCGACGAGGAGTCGTCCGCCGACCTGGACGACGACTCCGACGACGGCGGCTTCGCCCCTCCGCGGCAGGTGTGGATGGGCTCCGGCGGGCTCCCGGGCCGGGGCGCCGGCATGCCCGGCCTCGTCCGGTTCCACGACGACGCGGCCGCCGCCCAGTGGGCCGAGGCGCACCTGCCCACCGTGGCCACCGTCGACGGGAACCCCCTCCCCGCGAGCGGCCCCGGCACGCTGGACGTCACCGCCAACCAGGCCAACTCCATCTGGGAGTACACCGGCCACGCGCGCGGGATGGTGGACGAGGGGCTCGCCTCCGGCGGCGTCGCGTCCGACGACCGCGACGACTTCCAGTGGATCGTCACCGACATCGACGCCGTGCTGCGGGGCGCGGCCCTCCCCGCGCCGGTCACCGTGCACCTCGGCGCCGACGCCGCCCTGCAGCGGCGCTTGGGCATCGACCCCGACGACCTCGACACCGCCGGCGGGATCGCGGGTACCGTCCGCGACCTTCCCCCCTACCTGTCGACCACCTTCGGCGCCCGCGCGGCCGAGGACGCGCCCGTCTACGTCATGCTCCGCGTGCCCCAGGGCTACCCGGCCGCCTACCTGGCGGCCGCGTCCCACGGCGGCGGCCACCCGGGGCTGCTGACCGACCGCGACTCCCGCGTCTACATCCACGCCGCGTACCAGCGCCCCGGCCGGCGCACCCCCGACGGCCCCGAGGAGAACCTGTGGTTCGTCGAGGCCGAGATCGTGCCCAACTGGTGGGTCCCGCCGCCCGGGTGGCCGACCGCCCCCTCCGGTGACGCCGACCACGGCTACCGGTCCGACCCCGGGCAGCAGGACGACCTCCAGAGCCTCCTCGCGTCCCTGGAGGCCCAGGGCGTGTTCGACGGCACCGGTGACTTCGACTTCGACTTCGGCACTGTCGACCCGGCCGCCTTCGCCCCCGGCACCGGCGGCTTCGACCTCGACTTGCACTTGGACTCCGGTACCGTCGACCCGCCCGCGTTCGCCCCCGGTACCGGTGACTTCGACCTCGACTTCGACTTCGGCACCGTCGACCCGACCGCCTTCGCCCCCGGCACCGGCGGCTTCGACCTCGACTTGGACTTCGGCACCGTCGACCCGGCCGCCTTGACCCTCGGCACCGGTACCGGCGACCCCGACGACTTCCTCGCGTCCCTGAACACCCAGCCCGTGCCGGACGGCGACGCCGGGTTCGACTTCAGCACCCCGGTCCTCGCCAGCCCCGCCCCCGCCCCCGCTCCCAACACCACCGACGAGGACCTCTACGGCGTCTCCGACGACGAGGGCGACGCGGGTGACGGGGGTGACGCGGGCACCCTCCCCGACGCCGACCAGGACACCGGCGACGCCGGCCGCGACCACATCGGCCTGCTCAACGACCGCCAGCGCGAGGTCCTCGGCCTTCTCGGGGCGGGCCACGACGTCGGGCAGATCGCCGACCTGCTGGACCGCAGCGTCCATACGATCGACGGCCACCTCCGCAGCGCCACGCAGATCCTCGGGGTCGGCCGGAACGAGCTCGCCGCCATCGCCCGGAACTCCGGACTGGTCCCGCCCCCCTCCCCCGAGGGACTGACCGCCGACCAGCGGACGGACCGTGCCGTCGCCCTCGCCGAGACCCGGCTGGACGACGTCCACCGCGAACTCCTCGCCGAATTGGCGCGCGGGCGGAGCAACGAGGACATCGCCGACGGGTTCGGCCTGGCCACCCGGACGATCGACCGGCGCGTCGCCGAGATCATCCGGGTCCTGGGTATCCAGGACCGCGACGAGGCGGTGGCCGTGGGCCGCCGGGCCGCGCCGAGCCCCACCCCGGCCCCCGCGTCCGCGCCCGCGCCGACGCCCACCCCTGCTCCCGCCCCCGAACCCGCACCGGCGCCGGAACCGGCGCCCGCGTTGACGCGGAGCCAGGCCCTCGACCGCGTCAACGGGTTGGACCCCTCGCAGCGCCGCATGCTCGCCCTGCTCGGCGCCGGGCTGCGCAACAGCGACATCGCCGCGCGGTTCGGCCTCGCCCCCGCCACGATCTCCGGCTACGTCCGCGACCTCGTCAGTCGACTGGGGGCGGCCCACCGCTTCCAGGCGATCACCATCGCCCGCACGGCCGGCCTCACCAGTGACCCCGCCGCGTCCCGGGCGCCCGCCGGAGAGCCGAGCACCGACGACCGGGCCCGGGCCCTCGACCTCGTCGGCGCGCTCAGCGACCACCGGCGCCACTTCCTGGGGCTCCTCGGGGCCGGGATGGGCCCCGCCGAGATCGGCGGACGCCTCTCCCTCGGTGACGACGCGGTGCGGAACCTCGCCCGGCGGGTCATGGCCGACCTCGGGGTGACCGACCTCGCCGACGCGGCCGCCATCGCCCGCGACGCCGGACTCCCCACCGATCCCGCGCCCACTCAGGACCCGGCCGTCCGGCAGCGGGCCCGCGACCTCGTCGGCGCGCTGAACGCACCCCAGCGCCGGCTCCTGCTCGACCTCATGGCCGGCGCGGGCCCCGCCGAGATCGGCGAACGGCTCGGCGGGG
>NZ_BCRK01000275.1 GCF_001552555.1 Nocardiopsis trehalosi NBRC 14201
CGCAGCCCGCCGCGGCCGCCGATGCCGACCAGCCCGTCCACGACGAGGTCGGCCGCCGCGATCTCCGCCTCGGCGTCGGCCGCGCCCCCGGCGGTGGAGGGGGCCAGCACGCGGCCGCCCGCGGCGCGCAGCGCGGTGGCGCCGCCCTCGTGCAGGGTGGCGGCGGCCGGGACCGCCCGCACGGCGGCGCCGCGCCGGGCCAGTGCGGCACCGGCGTACAGGGCGTCGCCCCCGTTGTCGCCGCCGCCGACCAGCAGCACCACCCGGGCGCCGTACACCCGGCGGAGCATCCGCGCGCACACGCCGGCGAGCGCGCCGGAGGCGCGCCGCATCAGGGCGCCCTCCGGCAGCCGCTCCATGACCGCCTTCTCGGCCGTGCGGACCGTGCCGACCGTGTGTGCCTGGCGCACGCGGGCCTCCCGTCGCTGTCGCGTCCCGTTTCCTCGCGGATCCGCGGCGGATCCTGCGAAGAGCATGCCGCACCGCCGACGTGATCGGCGATTCGGCCCGCCGCGCCACCCCCGCCATCGGCGCCCCCGGCCCCCGGAGGACCGCATCGATGCGGTCGTCCCGGGTCGCGCGGTATGGCATGGGCGCCGCCGGTACCGGGGTCAGGAGGCTTCCGCCTCCGGCCGGAGGCGGGCGCGGAACGGGCGGCCGTCGGGGTCGAGGAGGACCCGCCGGCGCTCCCCCGGCCGGAAGTCGGGCCGCGTGGCGCCCAGGGCGGTGCAGTCGGCCTCCGCCCGGTCGAGGTCGTCGACGTAGAGGTCGAGGTGGAAGCGCTTCTCCCCCTCGGGGTCCGGCCAGTTCGGCGGCCGGTACCCCGTCGACCCGGCCGAGCCGATTGGGGCGCCCTCGCCGCGGATCATCGCGTAGGCGCCCTCGGCGTACACCACCTCCCACCCGAGGACCGCCGCGTAGAACGCGGCGGGGGTGCGCGGGGCGCCGGAGTCGAGGTCGACCATGGCGAGCGCGGCGGGTGCGGTCATGCGGATCACGTCCTTGTCGGAGAGCGGAGCGGGGCGACGGGCCCGGCCGCCGGCGGCCGGTGCGGCGGCTCGGCGGAGGAGCCCCATGATCACGCCGATACCCGACACCACGCGTCAGGTAGCGGGCGCGAGGTCGACGGGCTCACGGAGCGCGGGAGGCCTCGAACGCGCGTTCCGGCACCGCGCCCTCCGTTCCGGGCGTGCCCCCGGTCCGGTTCCGGGCGGTCCGACACCCGCTGGGTCACCTCCGCCGGTCGTCCGTCCCCCGCGCGACGCCGCCGGGTGTCTGTTCCGGGCGGACGCCCGGGCGGGTTACGGGCGGGCCGGAGGGCCCCGGGGGTGTGTCCGGGACATGCCCGGCCGATCTCTGCCCTGCTGCGGTGGCGTCGGTGCGGCCGGTGCGTGTTCGCCCAGGCGGGGGCGGTCGCGTACCGTCGGGGGTGCCCCCACTCGCCCCCGCCGATGCCCCGGCCGACCCGGAGCACTGGTTTACTTGCTGGGATCAGCACATTCCAGGCACGGACAGCAGCACGGGACTTGCCGCATGACCTCCACGGACGATCGCATCGCCACCGACGACGGCCTGTCGAAGCGTGTGGCGCACCTGCAGAACGCCATGCACAAGCTCGGCGCGGACGTCATCCGACTGCAGACGCAGCTCACCGACCTCGCCGCGGCACCGCAGCGGCCCGGGGCCGCCGACGCGGCGACCCCGTTCATCTTCAACATGTCCCGCGACGCCTACAAGGGCGAACTCGCGGCGCTCGTCTCCTGGGTGAACGACTTCCTCGTGCCGGTCTACGGCGACGCCGCCCGCTGGTGCCCGGTCTGGTGGGAGCACCACGAGGCGGTGGGGCGGCTGCACGCGGTGCGGCTCGCCTATGAGGAGCTGGCCGACACCTCGGTGGCGGGGCCGGCCGGGCCGGGCATGTGGCACCGCGACCACCTCGACCCCGCGCTCGACCGGCTGTGCGCGGCGGCGGGCCCGTTCTCGGCCTGCCTGTCCTCGGCCGGGCACGTCGAGCGGCGGCGCGCCGAGTCCGCCTGACGCCGCCGCGCCGAGTCCGCCTGACGCCGCCGCGCCCGCCCCGCCCCGTTCAGGTCTTGCGCAGCCGCACCCGGCGCACCCGGTGGTCCTCGCCCTTGTACAGGACGAGGGTGGCCCGGCCGCGGGTCGGCCGGATGTTCTCGACCAGGTTGACCTCGTTGACGGCGCGCCACGTCGCCAGCGCGAACTCGCGGGCCTCGTCCTCGGGGACGGTCGTCGCCATGGCGTGGAAGTAGGAGCGGGGGTCGGAGAACGCGGTCCGGCGCAGCTCCAGGAACCGGTCGAGGTACCAGGAGCGGATGTGCTCCACCTTCGCGTCGACGTAGATGGAGAAGTCGAAGAAGTCCGCCACGGCGAGCCGCCCCGGCAGCGGCGGCTGGAGCACGTTGATGCCCTCGACCACGAGGATGTCGGGCCGGTGCACGGTCTGCAGGGCGCCGGGCAGCACGTCGTAGGCGAGGTGGGAGTAGATGGGGATGTCCATCCGCTCCGCGCCGGCCTTCATCTCCGACACGAAGCGCACCAGCGCCCGCCGGTCGTAGCTCTCCGGGAACCCCTTGCGGTTCATGATGCCGCGGTCTTCGAGCACCGCGTTGGGGTACAGGAAGTTGTCGGTGCTCACGAGTTCGACGTTGGGGTGGCCCGGCCACTGGGCGAGCAGGGTGCGGAGCAGGCGGGCGGTGGTCGACTTGCCGACGGCGACGCTGCCGGCCACGCCGATGACGAAGGGCGTCGGCCGGTCGTCCTCGCCGAGGAACCCGCGCACGGCGGCGTGCCGCTGCCGGGTGGCCTCGACGTAGAGGTTGAGCAGGCGCGACAGCGGCAGGTAGATGTCGCGCACGTCGTCCAGTGACGTGGGGTCGGTCGTGCCGCGCAGCGCCTCCAGGTCGGCCGCCGTCAGGGACAGCGGGGTGGAGGCCCGCAGGGCCGCCCACGCCGTCCGGTCCAGCTCCACGTACGGCGTGGGAACACCGCTCTTCGTCGCGTGCGCCATTCGCCCCACCCTAGACGAGCGCCCCGCGGCGGCCGAGCAGGGGCCCCGCGGCCCCGCCCGCCGCCGCCCGCCGCCCCGCTCCGGCGGGCGGCCCGGTCGCCGCCAGGGAACGGGCGGGCCACCCCGAACAGGACACGCCGGGAGATTTTTTTCGCGGCCGGTTCCGGGGCCTCCCGGCCCGGCCGCCGCGCCGCCCCCGACCCGCTGACGTGCGCGGTCTACCCCGGACCCGCCCAGTGGTCTATACCGTTACCTGCGGAAACGGCGAATGGTCTGGTCCACTGGGCGGTCGGAGAACCGTCCGCCATTGGCTACGCTGGCGGCCATGTGCGGAATCGTTGGCTACGTCGGGCCGCAACCGGCGCTAGAGGTCGTCGTTGGCGGTCTCGCAAGGTTGGAGTATCGCGGATACGACTCCGCGGGGATCGCCGTCCTCGCGGACGGCCGCCTGGAGACCGAGAAGCGCGCGGGCAAGCTCGCGAACCTGCGCGGCGCCCTGGAGCAGGCGCCCCGCACCGCCGACGGCATCGGCATCGGGCACACCCGGTGGGCCACCCACGGGGCGCCCACCGACGTGAACGCCCACCCCCACGTCGACAACGACGCCCGCGTCGCCGTCATCCACAACGGCATCATCGAGAACTTCGCGGCCCTCCGCCTCGAATTGGAGGAGCGCGGCTGCAAGTTCTCCTCCGAGACCGACACCGAGGTCGCCGCCCACCTCCTCGGCGAGGAGCTGAAGGGCCAGGACGCCCCCGACCTCGCCACCGCCATGCGCGCCGTGTGCCGCCGCCTGGAGGGCGCGTTCACCCTCGTCGCCCTGTCGATCGACGACCCCGACCTGGTGGTCGCCGCCCGCCGCAACTCCCCGCTGGTCGTCGGCCGCGGGAAGGGCGAGAACTTCCTCGCCAGCGACGTGGCCGCGTTCATCGCGCACACCCGCGACGCCATCGAGCTGGGCCAGGACCAGGTCGTGGAGCTGCGCGCCGACTCGGTCACCGTCACCGACTACGACGGCCGGCCCGCCGACGTCCGCGAGTACCACGTCGACTGGGACGCCTCCGCCGCCGAGAAGGGCGGCTACGAGTACTTCATGCTCAAGGAGATCGTCGAGCAGCCGCAGGCGGTCGCCGACACCCTCCTGGGCCGGGTCGGGGTCGACGGCACCCTCACCCTGGACGAGATGCGCCTGGCGCCCGCCGAACTGCGCGAGATCCAGAAGATCGTCATCATCGCGTGCGGCACCTCCTACCACGCGGGCCTCATCGCCAAGTACGCCATCGAGCACTGGTGCCGCATCCCGTGCGAGGTCGAGGTCGCCAGCGAGTTCCGCTACCGCGACCCGATCCTGGACCGGCAGACCCTCGTCATCGCCATCTCCCAGTCCGGGGAGAGCATGGACACCCTGATGGCGGTCCGCTACGCCCGCGAGCAGCAGGCCCGGGTGCTGGCCATCTGCAACGTCAACGGGTCCACGATCCCGCGCGAGTCCGACGGCGTCCTCTACACCCACGCCGGGCCCGAGGTCGGCGTCGCCGCCACCAAGACGTTCCTCACCCAGCTCATCGCCTGCTACCTGGTGGGCCTGTACCTGGCGCAGGTGCGCAACCTCAAGTTCGGCGACGAGATCAACGCCGTCATCGAGCAGCTCGCGAACATGCCCGCCCAGGTCGAGGCCGTGCTGGAGACCGTCGACCCGGTCCGCGACCTCGCCCGGTCCCTCGCCGACTCCGACACCGTGCTGTTCCTCGGCCGGCACGTCGGCTACCCGGTGGCGATGGAGGGCGCGCTCAAGCTCAAGGAGCTGGCGTACATGCACGCCGAGGCGTTCGCCGCCGGCGAGCTGAAGCACGGCCCGATCGCGCTGATCGAGGACGGCCTGCCCGTGGTGGTCGTGGTGCCCTCCCGCGAGGGCCGCGGCGTGCTGCACGACAAGATCGTCTCCAACATCCAGGAGATCCGGGCGCGCGGCGCCCGCACCATCGTCATCGCCGAGAAGGGCGACGAGGCGGTGCGGCCGTTCGCGGACGAGCTGATCGAGATCCCGGCGGTGCCCACCCTGCTCCAGCCGGTGGTCGCCACCATCCCGATGCAGGTGTTCGCCTGCGAACTCGCCCTCGCCAAGGGCAACGACGTCGACCAGCCGCGCAACCTGGCCAAGAGCGTCACCGTCGAGTAGCCGCACGGCGCACGACGGCCGGAGGGCGGACCCGCACGGTCCGCCCTCCGGTGCGTCCGGGGCGCGCGCCGCGCCGCCGCGGGGGCTTGACGCGCGGCCACCGGCGGTGTCGCATGGAGCCTGCCCGCCGCCCGAACGGGGCGTGCGCGCCGGGGGACCGGCGGGCCGCCCCCGGCACGGGCGGCGG
>NZ_BCRK01000276.1 GCF_001552555.1 Nocardiopsis trehalosi NBRC 14201
CGGGTGCGGCGGTCGGGGCGGGGTGCGGGGTCGGTCACCGGTCCACTGTAGCGGCACCCCTAGAATGAGCTACAGCTATTAGCTATAGCCATGGAGGTCCGATGTCCGCCCCCGCCGCCCCCCGGCGCGCTTCCGCCCGCGACCACATCACCGTGCTGGGCGCCCGCGAGCACAACCTGGCCGACGTCGACGTGCGCCTGCCCAAGGACACCCTGACCGTCGTCACCGGCGTGTCGGGGTCGGGCAAGTCGTCGCTGGTGTTCGCCACCATCGCCGCGGAGTCCCAGCGCCAGCTCACCGCGTCCTTCCCGGCGTTCCTGCGCCACCGCCTGCCCCGGCCCGAGCGCCCCCAGGCCGCGGCGCTGCGCGACCTGACGCCCGCGGTCGTGGTCGACCAGCGGCCGGTGGGCGCCAACTCGCGGTCGACGGTGGGCACCCTCACCGACGTGCACGCGGTGCTGCGGGTGCTGTTCTCCCGCCACGCCGCCCCCTCCGCCGGGCCCTCCACCGCCTACTCCTTCAACGACCCGGCGGGGATGTGCCCGCGCTGCGACGGCCTGGGCCGCACCGTGGACCTGGACACCGACCGGCTGGTCGACCCCGCGCTGTCGCTCAACGAGGGCGCCATCCGGCTGCCGTCGGTGCCCGTGGGGTCGGCCTCCTGGCAGCTGTACGCCCAGTCGGGGCTGTTCGACCCGGACCTGCCGGTGGGGCGCTTCAGCGACGAGGAGCGGCGCCTGCTGCTGCACGGCCACGGGTTCACCGTCGCCCGCACCAGCCGCAACGGCACCTACCGCAACCAGTACGAGGGGCTGGCGCGCCGGTTCACCCGGCTCTACCTCAACCGCGACCACGCCCGGATGAACGCCCGCGACCGGGCCGCCGCCGCCGACTTCACCCGCGAGCTGCCCTGCCCGCAATGCGGCGGGGCGCGGCTGAACGCGGCCGCGCTCGCCTCGCGGCTGGGCGGGCGCACCATCGCCGACCTGTGCGCCCTGGAGGTCGGCGACCTCATCGGGGTGCTGGAGGAGCTGGAGGGGCCGGCGGCCGGGGTGGCGGCCGAGGCGCTGGAGCAGCTGCGCCGCATCCGCGGCATCGGGCTGGGCTACCTCGCCCTGGACCGGGCCACCGCGTCGCTGTCGGGCGGGGAGGCCCAGCGCCTCAAGACCGTGCGCCACCTGGGGTCCAGCCTCACCGGGCTCACCTACATCTTCGACGAGCCCAGCACCGGGCTGCACCCCGCCGACGTGCGGCGCCTGCTCACCCTGCTGCGGGCGCTGCGCGACCAGGGCAACACGGTCCTGGTCGTCGAGCACGACCGCGACGTCATCGCCGCCGCCGACCACGTGGTCGACCTCGGCCCCGGGGCGGGGGCCCAGGGCGGGCGGGTGGTGTTCGAGGGGACCCCGCGCGCGCTGGCGGCCGCCGACACCCCGACGGGGGCGTGGCTGCGCCGGCCCTCCCCCCTCACCGGGCGCGGCCGCACCCCCACCGGGTGGCTGGCGGTGACCGGCGCCCGCCTGCACAACCTGGCCGGGGTCGACGTGGACGTGCCGCGGGGGGTGCTCACCGTGGTCACCGGGGTCGCGGGGTCGGGCAAGTCGACCCTGGCCGCGCGCGTCCTGCCCGCCCAGCACCCGGGGACGGTGGTGGTGGACCAGGCGCCCATCGCGGCCGCGCCGCGGGCGAGCGTGGCCACCCACCTGAAGATCATGGACGCGGTGCGGCGGCTGTTCGCCCGCGCCAACGGGGTCGACGCGGCGCTGTTCAGCGCCAACTCCGCGGGCGCGTGCCCGGCGTGCAGCGGTCGGGGGTCGGTGCGCACCGACCTGGCGTTCATGGACCCGGTGACCACGGTGTGCGAGGCGTGCGCGGGGGGCCGGTTCGGCCCGCAGGCGCTGGGGCACCGGCTGCGCGGGCTGGACATCGTGCAGGTGGGGGAGCTGAGCGCCGAGGAGGGGGCCGCGTTCTTCACCGAGGAGGCGGTCGCGGCGCCGCTGCGCCGGCTGGTGGAGGTGGGGTTGGGCCACCTGGCGCTGGGGCGCACGCTGGACACCCTCTCCGGAGGTGAGCGGCAGCGGCTGCGGCTGGCCGGGCGGCTCGGCGCGTCGGGGGCGGTGTATGTGGTGGACGAGCCCAGTGCGGGGCTGCACATGGCCGACATCGCGGTGCTGCTGGAGGTGTTCGACCGGTTGGTGGACGCCGGCAACACCCTGGTGGTGGTCGACCACGACACCGACGTGGTGCGCCACGCCGACTGGGTGATCGACCTGGGGCCGGGGGCGGGCCGCCACGGCGGCCGGGTGGTGTTCGCCGGGACCCCCGCCGACCTGCTGGAGGTCCGGGGGTCGGCCACGGCCGAGCACCTGCGGGCGGCGGTGGGGCGCGCCGCCTGACCCCGGGGAAGGAGGGCCAGGAGGCGCCGGGGCGCCCGCCCCGGCCGCGCCGGTGCGGGCGGGGCGCGGCGCCACGGTAGCGCCCGGCGGTGACACAACGGGCGGGTGCGCCGGGGTGTGGGGCGCATGTGGCCGATGGTGGCCAGGTGGTGTGTCAACCGGGGCGCCCGGCGGGGCCGGGGAGCGTCCGGCGGGTGTGTCGGGGTGGTGGCGTACCGCGACGGGCGCTGGTGGCGCGGGGCGGCGGAGGGCGGGGCGCCCTCGGGGGCGGGCGGTCCGCGGGCGGGGCGCGGCGGTGGCCGGCGATGTCGCCGGGGCCGCCTAATGTGTCGGCCACGGCACGACCCGCCGCTCATGAGAGGGACCACCCCATGCGCAAGATCATCGTTTCCACCTATTCCACCCTGGACGGCTACATCGACGACCCGCAGGACTGGTCGATGTCCTACACCGCCGAGGAGGCCCAGAAGTACTCCCTGGACCTGACCCTGTCCTGCGGGGCGATGCTGCTGGGCCGCGTGACCTATGAGGCCATGGCCCAGGCGTGGCCGCACATGGGCGGCAACCCGTTCGGCGACCACGTCAACAGCCTCCCCAAGTACGTGGTGGCCTCCCAGCCGGTGGACACCTCGGCGTGGGGGCCGGCCACCGTCATCGCCGGCGACGAGCTGGTCGAGCGCGTCACCGAGCTGAAGGCGGCCGAGGGCGGCGACATCCTCATCTGGGGCAACGGGCGCCTGACCGACGCGCTGGCCGCGGCGGGGCTGCTCGACGAGTACCGGGTGTGGCTCATCCCGGTGGTCAAGGGCGGGGGCAGCGAGACGCTGTTCCGACCGGAGAGCAAGGCGACCCTGGAGCTGCTCGACACCACGGTGTTCGCCACCGGCGCGGTCGTGCACACCTACCGGCCGGAGAACGCGGCCCGGAAGTAGGCCCCGGAAGTAGCAGCGTCGACGGTGCGCGGCCCCGGCCCCGGGGGTCGCGCCGTGATGGGGCCCGGTGCCGGCGGTCGGCGCGGCGCCGGGTGGTGGTCAGCCGACGTGGACGTGGGGGCGGCGGCGCGGGTCGGGTTCGGCCTCGCGCAGCACCTCGCGGGTCAGGTAGGCGGTGTCGCCCCGGCCGAGCAGGACGTAGCGGGCGAGGTTGACCAGGGGGTGCGCCTCGGTCCATTGGAAGTAGCAGTGCGGGGTGCGGCCCGTGGCGTCGCGCAGGCACAGCAGGATCGCGGCCAGGGCGTTGGCCACGACGGGGCTGTCGGCGCGCAGGACGCGGTGGCCGGCGACGTCGGTGCCGTGGACGCGCAGCACGTCGGAGAAGTCCGAGGGGTGCTGGACGGTGATCTCCAGGAACAGCACGTGGGCGCCGGTGGGGATCGGGTTGGTGGTGCGCTGCTCGCGTTCCTTGGCGCGGTACTCCGCGGCGTCGCCGGCCTGGCGGCGGTTGGCGATGATGTGCAGCGGGTGGCCGCGGTCGGCGGCGGCGGTGATGAACGCGCGGGCGGTGGCGTCGAAGAGCAGGCTGTCGGCGCGCAGTTCGGTGCTGCGGGCGATGCGCGAGACCAGGGAGACCGCGATGATCGCGGTGACGAAGGCCAGGGAGATCGCGACGCCGTCGGGGTGGGTGGCGGCGGTGTCGGCGAGGGCGTAGCCGAAGACGAGGGTGACGGCGGCGAACCCGGCGGTGGCGGCGCGGCGGCGCCGGCGGTGGGCGGCGAGGGTCACGGCGATGGCGGCGGCGGTCATCATGGCGAGGATGCCGGTGGCGTAGGCGCCGGACTGGGCGTTGACGTCGGCGCCGAAGGCGGCGGTGAGGGCGAGCGCCACCGCGGTGTAGACGAGGACGAGGGGGCGCAGGGCCCGGGTCCAGGCGGGCGCCATGCCGTAGCGGGGCAGGTAGCGGGGGACGATGTTGATGAGGCCGGCCATGGCGGAGGCGCCGGCGAACCACAGGATGGCGATGGTGGCGGCGTCGTAGGCGGCGCCGAACGCTTCGCCGAGCAGGGCGTGGGCGAGGTAGGACACGGCGCGTCCGTCGGCGCGGCCGCCGGGGGCGTACTCGTGCGGGGGGACGAGGGCGGCGGTGGTGAAGGCGGTGGCGAGCAGGTAGGCGCTCATGATGAGCGCGGCGGTGGTGAGCATGCGGCGGGTGCCGGTGACGCGGTCGCGCAGGCGCTGGGCGGGGGTGGCGCCGCGGGCGCGGATGAGCGGCATCATGCTGACGCCGGTCTCGAACCCGGACAGGCCCAGGGCGAGCAGGGGGAAGGCCAGGGCGGCGGTGAGGGCGATGCGGGCGGGGTCGTGGCCGCCGGCGGCGGTGGCGGCCTGCCACCAGGCGTCGAGGGTGCGGGGGGTGGTGGCGATGCGGTGCAGGGCGACGGCGAGGACGGCGGCGTTGAGGGTGAGGAACGCGGCGACCAGGGGGATGGCGACGAGGACGGCGTGGGTGAACCCGGCGCAGAACACGGCGGCGAGCAGGAGCAGCAGGAGGCTGGTCAGGGCCACGGGGTGGTCGCGCAGGGGGCGGGGGGTGAGGGGGTTCTCGGTGATGTGGGCGGTGGCGTCGGCCGAGGACAGGGTGATGGTGATGATCCAGGCGGTGGCGACGAACCCGAGCAGGCACAGGACGGTGAGTTTTCCGCGCCACTCCGGGAGCAGGTGTTCCAGCATGGCCACCGATCCCTGGCCGTGGGGGCTGGCGGCGGCCACGGCCCGGTACATGGGCAGCATGCCGGCGAGGGTGAGGACGACGATGAGCAGGGTCGCCAGGGGGGACAGGGCGCCGGCGGCGAGCAGGGCGATGCCGGGCAGGTAGCCGAGGGTGGAGAAGTAGTCGACGCCGGTCAGGCACATGACGCGCCACCAGGGGTGGCGGTGGTGGGGGGCGGGGCGGGCGGCGGCGGGGCCGGGGACCTGGTCGACGCGGTGGCGCAGCAGCCACCGCGTGAGGGGGCCGGCGGGCGG
>NZ_BCRK01000277.1 GCF_001552555.1 Nocardiopsis trehalosi NBRC 14201
CGTCCCCGCCCCGGCACCGCGCCTCATCCCGCCCGGCCGCCGGGCCGTGCGGGACTGGCCGCCGGCCGCCGGGCCCGGCGGCCGGCGACGTTTGGGCGCGCGGGCGGTGGGGCAGCGGCGCGGGCGCGGCGCGCCGCCGGGCACGGTGTGCCGGTCCGCGCCCGACCCGGCGGGGCGCGGGCACCCGGACGGCCCGACGAGATGGGGGATTCCCGTGACGCAGAGCGTCTCCGGCCACCTGCTGCACCGCCTCACCGAGTGGGGCGTCGACCGCGTCTTCGGCTACCCCGGCGACGGCGTCAACGGGCTGATCGCCGAACTCGGCCGGGTGCAGCGGCCCCGGTTCGTGCAGAGCCGGCACGAGGAGATGTCGGCGTTCTCGGCGGTCGGCTACGCCAAGTTCGGCGGCGGCCTGGGCGTCTGCCTGGCCACCAGCGGCCCCGGCGGGGTCCACCTGCTCAACGGGCTCTACGACGCCAAGCTCGACCACGTCCCCGTCCTGGCGATCGTCGGCCAGACCGCGCGGTCGGCCATGGGGGGCAGCTACCAGCAGGAGATCGACCTGCACTCGCTGTTCCAGGACGTCGCCTCCTACGTGCAGACCGCCATGGTCCCCGAGCAGTTCCCCAACGTGCTGGACCGGGCGATCCGCACCGCGCTCGCCGACCGCTGCCCGGCCGTGGTGATCATCCCGGCCGACCTGCAGGAGGCCGACTACTCCCCGCCCGCGCACGCGTTCAAGCAGGTGCCCTCCAGCCGGCCGGGCCTGGCCGCGCCCGTGGTCACCGCCCCGGACGAGGAGATCGCCCGCGCCGCCGAGGTGGTCGACGCGGGGGAGCGCGTGGCGGTCCTCGTCGGCCAGGGCGCCCGCGGCGCCGCCGCCGAGGTGGTGGAGCTGGCCGAGACCACCCGCGCCGGGGTGGCCAAGGCGCTCCTCGGCAAGGACGTGCTCCCCGACGACCTGCCGTTCGTCACCGGCTCGATCGGCCTGCTCGGCACCCGCCCGTCGTGGGAGCTGATGCGCGACTGCGACACCCTGCTGATCATCGGCTCCAACATGCCCTACAGCCAGTACCTGCCCGAGTTCGGCAAGCGCGCCGTGCAGATCGACATCGACGCCCGGATGATCGGCATGCGCTACCCGACCGAGGTCAACCTGGTCGGCGACGCGGCCGCCACCCTGCGGCGGCTGCTGGAGCGGGTGCGCTCCAAGCGCGGGCACCGGCCCAGTGAGCGGTGGCGCGACACCGTCGAGAAGGGGGTGCGCCGGTGGTGGGAGGTCATGGAGCGCCAGGCCCGCGTCCCCGCCGACCCGGTCAACCCCATGCTCATCTTCCACGAGCTGTCCGAGCGGCTGCCCGAGGACGCCATCGTGGCCGCCGACTCCGGTTCGGCGGCCAACTGGTACGCCCGCCAGGTGCGCGTGCGCGGGCGGGTGCGCGGGTCGCTGTCGGGCACGCTGGCCACGATGGGGTGCGCGGTGCCCTACGCGATCGGCGCCAAGTTCGCCCACCCCGACCGGCCCGCCATCGCGCTGGCCGGGGACGGGGCGATGCAGATGAACGGGCTGGCCGAGCTGCTGACGATCCGCCGCTACGCCGCCGAGTGGGACGACCCCCGGCTGGTGGTGTGCGTGCTGCACAACAACGACCTCAACCAGGTGACCTGGGAGCTGCGCGCGATGGGCGGCTCGCCCAAGACGCCGTTCAGCCAGGACCTGCCCGACGTGTCCTACGCGGCGTTCGCCGAGTCGGTCGGGCTGACCGGCATCACCGTGGACGACCCGGCGGACATGGGGCCGGCGTGGGACCGCGCGCTGTCGGCATCGGGCCCGGTGGTGCTGGACGTGCACTGCGATCCCGACATCCCGCCCATCCCGCCCTACGTGGAACTGGACCAGCTCACCGACACGGCCAAGGCGCTGGCGTCGGGCGACCCGGACCGGTTCGGCGTCATGGTGAAGGGGATGCGCACCAAGCTGCAGGAGTTCCTCCCGGGCGGCGGCTGAGCCGCCCGACCCGCGCCGCCCGCCCTCCCGGCCGTCCGGTCGCGGGCGGCGGCGCCGCGACGAAAGGGGAGACCATGGCCGAGCATCCGCGCGACCGCGACCGCGACCGCGACCGCGACCGCGACCGCGACGGCGCACCGCGCCGCGACGGCGACGGCGACGAGGAGGAGCGTCCTCGCCCCGGGCGGGGACGCGGCGCCGAGGGGGAGGACGACGGCCGCCCGCTGGCCGACCGCAGGTCGGGCCCGCCTCCCGGCCCCGATACCGAGATCGCCGGCGAGCGGGAGCCATCGGAATCCGACCCGCCCGCCCAGCGCCCCAAGGGCGGCACCGACGAGCCCCCGGAGCGGCCCACCCGCGCGTGATGTGCCGCCGCGCGCGACGGCCCATCACGCGGCGGAGCCCTGCGGCGCACCGCGCCGCCGGGCTCCGCCGAGTCCGGGGCACCGCCCGGGGCACCGTGATCGGAGGCGGGGCGCGCCGCCACCGGCGCCCGCCCACCGGGACGCGGCCTCCCCACGGCCGCGCCGCCCGCCGCCCGCCCGGCCGGTCATCCGGCCGGCGGGCGCTCCTGCGCGCTACGTGGGTACGGCGGCCGCGGAGACCGGGATGAACCCCCCCGGACAGGTGTGAAACAGCGGGGTGATGGTAGAAGTTAGGCGTGCCCAACATTGGAGATGGGCGGGCCTTCCCGCTCGTTGCGACCAGCTTCTGCGCGGCGGCGTCCCTCCTCGCCGCCACCGCCTGCGCCGGGACGTCCCCCTCCGCCGCCGACGACGGCCGCCTCACCGTCCTGACCACCTTCACCGTGCTCGCCGACATGACCCGCGCCGTCGCCGGCGACCGCGCCGAGGTCGCCTCGGTCACCCGGCCCGGCGCCGAGATCCACGGCTACCAGCCCGCCCCCGACGACCTCGTCCGCGCCGAGGGTGCCGACCTCATCCTGGAGAACGGGCTCGGCCTGGAGGCGTGGTTCGCCCAGTTCACCCTCCGCATGGACGCCGACACCGCCACCCTCACCGACGGCATCGCCACCCTGCCGATCGCCTCCGGCGGCCACGAGGGCGAGGCCAACCCGCATGCCTGGATGTCGCCCGACAACGCGCTCGTCTACGTCGACAACATCGCCGCCGCCCTCACCGAGGCCGACCCGGCCGGCGCCGACGCCTACGCCGCCAACGCCGAGGACTACCAGGCCGAGATCGCCGACATCGGCGCCTACCTGGACACCGAGCTGGGGGCGCTGCCCGAGAACCGCCGCGCCCTGGTCACCTGCGAGGGCGCGTTCTCCTACCTGGCCCGCGACGCCGGGCTGACCGAGCGCTACCTGTGGCCGGTCAACGCCGACGCCCAGGGCACCCCCCGCCAGGTGGCCGACACCGTCGACTTCGTGCGCGCCAACGACGTCCCGGCGGTGTTCTGCGAGTCCACCGTCAACGACGGCGCCATGGACCAGGTCGCCCGCGAGACCGGCGCCGTGCGCGGCGGCGACCTGTTCGTCGACTCGCTGTCCACCGCCGACGGCCCCGTCCCCACCTATCTCGACCTGCTGCGCCACGACGCCGAGACCATCGTCGCCGGACTGACCGGGAAGGACCGCCCCGCATGAGCAGCCCCGCACCCGCCGTCGAGGTGGACGGCGTGACCGTCCGCTACGGCGACGTCCTCGCCCTCGACGGCGTCACCTTCGACCTCGCCCCGGGCCGCGTCTGCGCCCTGCTCGGCACCAACGGGTCGGGCAAGTCCACCCTGTTCAAGGCGCTGCTGGGGCTGGTCCGCGCCGACGCCGGCCGGGTGCTGCTGCACGGGGAGCCGCCGCAGGCCGCCCGGCGCGGCGGCCTGGTCGGCTACGTCCCGCAGACCGAGCAGGTCGACTGGGCGTTCCCGGTCCGGGTGGCCGACGTCGTCATGATGGGCCGCTACGGCCACATGGGCTTCACCCGGCGGCCGCGCCGCGCCGACCGCGCGGCCGTCGCCGCCGCACTGGAGCGCACCGGGCTCACCGGACTGGCCGACCGCCAGATCGGGGCGCTGTCGGGCGGCCAGCGCAAGCGCGCCTTCGTGGCGCGCGGCATCGCCCAGGGCGCCCGGGTGTTCCTGCTGGACGAGCCGTTCGCCGGGGTGGACGCCCCTTCCGAGGCCACCATCGTCGAGGTGCTGCGCGCCATGAGCGGCGCCGGCGCCACGGTGCTGCTGTCGACGCACGACCTGGCGCGCGTGCCGGAGTACTGCGACGAGGCCGTCCTGCTGCAGCGGCGGGTCGTCGCCCGCGGCCGCCCCGAGGAGGTGCTGACCCCCGACCGGCTGATGGCGGCGTTCGGCGTCGGCGGGGGGCCGCAGTCGCCCCCGGTGGGCGGGGCCGTGACGGCCCCGGCGCTGCTGGGCCCGGCCGACCGGGGCGGGGAGGCCGCGTGATGGCCGAGATCGCGGAGTGGGTGGCCGTGCCGCTGCAGTACGGGTTCATGCAGCGGGCGCTGCTCGTCAGCGTGGTCGCCGGGGTGGTGTGCGCGGTGCTGTCGTGCTGGGTCACCCTCATCGGCTGGTCGCTGCTGGGCGACGCCGTGTCGCACGCCGTCCTGCCCGGGGTGGTGCTGTCCTACCTGTTCGGGTTCCCCCTGGCGGTGGGGGCGCTGGTGTTCGGCGCGGGGTCGGTGGCGCTGATCGGCGCCGTCAACCGCACCTCGCGGGTGAAGGAGGACGCGGTCATCGGCATCGTGTTCACCGCGATGTTCGGGATCGGCGTGGTGCTGATCTCGCGCATCCCCAGCCAGACCGACCTCATGCACATCCTGTTCGGCGACGTGCTGGGGGTGTCCAACACCTCGATCGCCCAGGTGCTGGTGATGGCCGGGGTGACCCTGGCGGTGGCGCTGGCCAAGCACCGCGACCTCACCCTCTACGCGTTCGACCCGGTGCACGCGCACGCCATCGGGCTCAACCCGCGCCGGCTGGAGGCGCTGCTGCTCGGCCTGCTCGCGGTGACCGTCGTCATCGCGCTCCAGGCGGTGGGGATCATCCTGGTGGTGGCCATGGTCGTCATCCCCGGGGCGACCGCCTACCTGCTCACCGACCGGTTCGAGCGGATGCTGCTCATCGCGGCGGCGGTGGCGGCGGTTGCCGCGGTCGTCGGCGTCTACCTGAGCTTCCACCTCAACGTCGCCACCGGCGGCGCGATCGTCCTCGCCCACGCCGCGGCGTTCGCGCTGGCCTACCTGTTCGCCCCGCGCCACGGCCTGCTGCTCCGCCGCCGCGCGTCCCGCCGGGCGGCCGCGCGGGTCTGACCCCGCGGCGCCCCGGGGCCGCCGGTCCCGCCGGGGGCGGGGG
>NZ_BCRK01000278.1 GCF_001552555.1 Nocardiopsis trehalosi NBRC 14201
CCGGTTCGGGGGAGCCGGCGGCCCCGCGCGTGTGCCGGGGCCGCCGCGCGCCGACGGACGCCGGCCCCGGCGGGCGCGCCCCGGCGCGTGGCGCAGGGCGCTCCGCGCGGTCGGGGCGGCGCCGCACCGTCCGCGGACGCGGATCACCGGTGGCGACCCGTGCCGTCCCGGTGCGCGCGGGACGCCGGGCGGTCGGGGTGGTCGGCGCGGTCGGGGGCCCGCACCGTCCGGAGACGCGAATCATCGGTTGCGATCCGGTGACATGTCGTGCGTGTCCGAATGCGCCGCGGCTACGATGAGGCGCCCCGCCGCGCCCGGCGGGAAGGGGCGCGCTCCGGCCCGGCCCGAGCGCCGCGGCGGAGCGTGGAGGAGGACGGGCAGGGTGGACCCGCTGGAGCCGTCCGACCCCGCGCACATCGGCGGCTATCGGCTCATCCACCGGCTGGGCGAGGGCGGCATGGGCCGGGTCTACCTCGCCGCCACACCGTCGGGGCGCCGGGTCGCCGTCAAGGTCATCCGGCCCGCCCTGGTCCGCGAGGCCGGCTTCCGCGCCCGCTTCGCCCGCGAGGTCGACGCCGCGCGCCGGGTGGGCGGCTTCCACACCGCCCCGGTCGTCGCCGCCGACCCGGAGGGCGACCCCGCGTGGGTGGCCACCGCCTACATCCCCGGCCCTACGCTCGACACGCGGGTCCGCGACAACGGGCCCATCGCGCCCCCCGCCCTGCACGCGCTGGCCGCCGGGCTGGCCGAAGGGCTCAAGGCGGTGCACGCCTGCGGGCTGGTCCACCGCGACCTCAAGCCGGGCAACATCATCCTCAGCGGCGACGGGCCCCGCATCATCGACTTCGGCATCGCCCGGCCGCTGGACTCCGAGGGGCTGACCACCCACGAGGCCGTGTTCGGCACCCTGCCCTACATGTCGCCCGAGCAGACCGAGAACTCCCACGTCGGTCCGGCCTCGGACATGTTCTCCCTCGGGACCGTCCTCGCCTACGCCGCCACCGGCACCAACCCCTTCAACGGGGCGTCCATGGCGGCGACGATCCGCCGCCTCATCGGGCCGCCCCCCGACCCCGGCGACGTCGACCCCGAGACCCGCGCGCTGATCACCGCCTGCTGGGACCACGACCCGGAGCGGCGGCCCACCCCCGACGCGGTCCTCACCCGCTTCGGCGCCCTCGCCGCCCGCACCGGGCCCCCGCCCGCCACCGACCGCCCCGCCGCCGAGGGCGGCGGGCCGGAGGTGACCACGTTCCCTCCGGCGGCGACCTACGTCGATTCCGCCGCCGACCGGTCGTCCTCGAAGGGCGGCGCGTCCGACGCGACGACCTTCCCCCCGGCACCGACGTACGTCGACCCGGCCGCCGACCGGCCGCCCGCCAAGGGCGGCGGGTCCACGGCGGCGCCGCCCCCGCCGGCCCCGCCGGCCCCGCCCTTCGCCGCCCCCGCCCGCCCCCCGCGCGCGGCGGCCGGGAGGCCGGGCGGTAGTACCCCCGACCGGGTGCGGCGCAAGGGGGTATGGCTCGTCGTCGGCGCCGTCGTGGCGTTCACCACCGTGCCCACCGCGGGTGCCTGGCTCGTGGCGGAGGGCCCCGGTGGCGAACCGTCCGACACGGTCTCCGTGCCTCCCCCGGAACCCCTCCTCACCCTCACCGGACACGAGGACACCGTGAACTCGGTGGCGTTCAGCCCCGACGGCACCGCGCTCGCCACCAGCGACACGGCGTTCTCCGTACGCGTGTGGGACACCGGCACCTGGGAGGAGAGCGCCACCCTCATCGAAGAGGACTCACCGGTGTCCGTGGGGACCCCCAGCGTGGCGTTCGACCCGGACGGCACCCTGCTCGCCACCGGTCACGAGTCGGTCCGATTGTGGGGCGTCGGTACCTGGGAGGAGGTCGCCACCATCCTGGAGGACGACTGGATCACCTCGGTGGCGTTCAGCTCGGACGGCACCACCCTCGCCACCAGCGACCCCGTGGGCAACGTGCGGTTCTGGAACACCAGCACCGGGAGCGAGACCGCCGCCGTCGAAGGGCCACCCGACTACGTGACCTCGATGGCGTTCAGCCCGGACGGCACCACGCTGGCCAGCGCCACGGCGGTCGACCAGGCCGGTGTCTTCGAGGACAGTGACGGCGGGGCCGTCCGGCTGTGGGATTCCCGCAACGGCGCCGAGATCGCCGTCCTCACCAGCCACGACTCCTCGTTCGAGTCGGTGGCGTTCAGCCCGGACGGCGGCCTGCTCGCCGCGTGCGACGGCGACGTGCGGCTGTGGGACACCGGCACCCGGGAGGAGGTCACGACGCTCACGGCCGCCGAAGCGACGGCGTCGCTGGCCTTCAGCCCGGACGGCTCCACGATCGCCACCGGCCACGAGGACGGCACCGTGCGCCTGCGGGACACCGAGACCTGGGAGGAGACCGCCGTGTACCCGGCGGTCGCCGACCACGGGCGGGTCACGTCGGTTGCGTTCAGCACGGACGGCACCGTCGCCGCCGCCGGCCACAGCGACGGCACCATCCTCCTGTGGCCCGTCGGCTAACCACACCGCCCTCGAGTCACCCCGGCCCCGCCCGCCGAAGGTCAGCCGTGCCCCGCCCCGCCTCGCCAGTTCGCGCGTCCATGAAACGCCATTCTCCCCTCCTTGCAATGCGAAACGCACTAGCCTTACCGTGTGTTCGAGGAGATCATGTGGACGGAGAGGGCGGAGGCGCACATCGCCCGCCACGGAGTGACGCCCGACGAGGTCGAGGACGTCCTCGGGTCGCGGGGCAGTCGGCGCCGGGCGGGTCCGGACGACGTCCGCTACGTTTTCGGCCGGTCCGCCGCCGGACGGCCTCTGGTCGTGGTGGTGGTGGACAGCATGGATGGGCGGGTGTACGTGGCCACCGCTCGCGACATGACGGCCACCGAGGTTCGCTGGTTCCGCAAGATGAAAGGGTGCTGACATGGACCCGAACAGGTTGGACGATGTCGCTCGCTGGGCCGAGGGGCATGACTTCTCCGAGGAGATCGCGGACTCGGTGCCCAACGACGACGCGGTGGAGAATCCGATGATCACGACGTCACTCCGGTTGCCGCGCACGGTGATGCGCGGGCTGCGCGCGGCGGCCGACGAGCGCGGCGTCCGGGTGACCGCGCTGATGCGGGAGTGGCTGGAGGAGCGCCTCGGCGCCGAGGCGGAGGCCGAGGACGTGTTCGTGTCGGCGGCGGATGTGCGGCGGCTCATCGCGGTGAAGGGGCATCCGGTCCGTGAGCTGACGGCCGGGGGGTGACTAGAGTCGGATCATGAGCTCTGGGGACGCCGTCGGGCCGGAACTGCACGTGGCCGTCATCGGGTACGGGAAGGGTGGGGAGTGGTTCCACGCGCCGCTGGTCGACGCCACCCCCGGGCTGCGGCTGGCGGCCGTCGTCACCGGTGACCCCGGGCGGCGGGCGGAGGTGCGCCGCCGCTACCCCGGGGCCGCCGTCCTGGGCTCCGTCGAGGAGCTGTGGGCGCGCGCCGACGAGGTCGAGATCGCCGTCGTCACCACCCCCAACGCCACGCACGCGCCGCTGGCCCGGCGGGCGCTGGAGGCCGGCCTCGCCGTGGTGGTCGACAAGCCGTTCGCGCTGACCGCCGCCGAGGGCCGCGAACTGGCCGCCGAGGCCGAGCGCCGCGGGCAGGTCCTCACCGTCTACCAGAACCGGCGCTGGGACTCCGACTTCCTGACCCTGTGGCGGCTCATCGACGAGGGTGCCCTGGGCCGCGTCGCCCGCTTCGAGTCGCGGTTCGAGCGGTGGCGGCCCACCGCCAAGGACCACTGGCGCGAGCGCGGCGGCGCCGACACCGGGTCCGGCATCCTCTACGACCTCGGGCCGCACCTCATCGACCAGGCCGTGAACCTGTTCGGCCCGGTCGCCTCGGTCTACGCCGAACTCGACACCCGCCGCCCCGGTGTCGGGGCCGAGGACGACGCGTTCCTCGCCCTCACCCACACCGGCGGCGTCCGCTCGCACCTGTGGATGAGCGCCGTGGCCGGCCAGCTCGGTCCGCGCTTCCGGGTCCTCGGCGACCGCGCCGCGTTCACCATCGACGGCCTCGACGGGCAGGAGGCCCGCCTCGGCGCCGGCGAGCGCCCCGACGCCCCCGACTGGGGGGTGGAGCCGGAATCGGCGTGGGGCCGGCTGGGCACCGACGGCGACCTGCGCCGCGTCCCCAGCGAGCGCGGCGCCTACCCGGCCTTCTACGCGGGCGTGCGCGACGCGGTGGGCGAGGCCGAACCGCTCCCCGTGGAGCTGCACGAGGTGATCCACGGACTGGAGGTCATCGAGGCCGCCCGCGCGAGCGCGCGGACGGGGAGCAACGTCACCCTCTGACATCCGCCGGCCCCAGCGGCCCCCTTTGCGGTGCCGCCTGCTCGGGCCGCAGGGCGCCCGGCGGCGGTGGCCCGGTCGCCGCGCGGCCGGTATCGGAACGGCCCCACCGCGCCGCCCGGCGACGGCGGCCAGGTGCGCCCGGCACGGCCCGCCGTGCTGTCCCGCCGCGCCGCCCCGGCGACCGCGACCGTGTACCGCCCCACGCCCCCTGGCCGGTGGCGGAGCCGGGCCGGGTGCCCACCCGGGTCACCGGCCTGGCCAGCGCATTGTCTAACGTCGGATGTATGGAGGGTTCCCCGACCGGCGGCCATCGCGCCGGAAGCCGCGGATACCGGCGCGTCGTCATCGCCATGGCGGCCGCCGGTATCGCCACGTTCGCCCAGCTCTACGCCGTGCAGGCGGTCCTGCCCGGACTGGCGTCCGGGTTCGGCACCTCGGCGGCGCACGCGGCGCTCAGCGTCTCCTTCGCGACCGCCGGGCTGGCGGGGTTCGTCCTGGTGTGGAGCGGCGCCGCCGACCGGTACGGCCGGGTCCGGGTGATGGGCGCCTCCCTGGCCGTCTCCACCGCGCTCGGCCTCGCGGCGCCCTTCGCCCCCGACATGTGGGTCCTGCTCGCCCTGCGCGGCGTGCAGGGCGCGGCGCTGGGCGGGGTGCCCGCCGTGGCGATGGCCTACCTCGCCGAGGAGGTGCACCCCGCCCACCTCGGCCGCGTCGCCGGCGTCTACATCGCCGGGACAACGGTCGGCGGCATGAGCGGGCGCCTGGTCGCCGGGGCCGTCGCCGACGCGGGCGGCTGGCGGTGGGGCGTCGGCGCCGACTCCGTGCTCGCGCTCGCCGCGATGGCCGTGTACTTCGCCGCCGTGCCGCGCCCCCGGGGGTTCACCCCGCGCCCCCGCCGCTCCGGCGGCCCCGGGCTGCCGCACCGCATCGGCGGGG
>NZ_BCRK01000279.1 GCF_001552555.1 Nocardiopsis trehalosi NBRC 14201
GCCCGCCCGAGGCGGGCGCGCGCCGGGCTCAGGGGCCGGTGGGGGTGAGGTAGCGGACGACGAGGTCGCCGACCAGGGTGCGGTAGTGGCCGCGGCGGGCGGGGTCGAGCAGGTCGCGGCCGAAGAGGGCGTCGAAGGTGTGCCGGTTGGCGACCGCGAAGACGCAGTAGGCGCTGATCACCATGTGCACGTCGAGGGGGTCGGCGTCGGCGCGGACGGTGCCGTCGGCGCGCCCGTCGGCGAGGAGCCCGGCGATGAGGTCGGTGACGGGCATGTTGAGGTTGCGCAGCGTTTCGGAGCTGGCCAGGTGCTCGGCGCGGTGGATGTTCTCGATGCTGACGAGCCGGATGAACTCCGGGTGGGCCACGTGGTGGTCGTAGGTCAGCTCGGCCAGGCGGCGCATGGCCTCGATGGGGCGCAGGCCGGTGAGGTCGAGGTCGCGCTCGCTCTGCCGGATACCGGCGTAGGCGTGCTCCAGGACCGCGACGTAGAGCCCCTCCTTGCCGCCGAAGTAGTAGTAGATCATCCGCTTGGTGGTGCGGGTGCGCTCGGCGATGCGGTCGACGCGCGCCCCGGTGTACCCCTGCTCGGCGAACTCGCGGGTGGCGACCTCGATGATCTCCGCCCGGGTGCGGGCGGCGTCGCGCGCGCGGCCGGGGCCTCGGACGGCGGGCGGCGCGGGGTCCTGCATGCGGCTCCTCGGTGGGGTGGCGGACGGGGCCACTGTACCGACGGCTCCCCCGCGCCGGCCGCAACGGGTGCGCGGGGGCGGCGGGCTTTACACGGCGGCGTGTGATGTGGCTTACTAACGTACTAGTTCGTACATTAACGTCGCCTGCACGGAGCACCCATGCCGCCACGCCGCTCCCACCTGGTGGGCCTCATCGGGGCCGGAATCGGCCCCTCCCTCACCCCCGAGCTGCACGAGCGCGCCGCCGAACGCCACGGCCTGCGCTACGTCTACCGCACCATCGACATCGACGCGCTCGGCCGGCCGGCGTCCGACGTCGGCACCCTCCTGGCCGCCGCGCGCGAGTTCGGGTTCGACGCCCTGAACATCACCCACCCGTGCAAGCGCGCGGTGCTGCCGTTCCTGGACCGGCTCTCCCCCGAGGCGTCCCTGCTGGGCGCCGTGAACACCGTGCTGTTCGACGGGTCCGCCGCCGTGGGCCACAACACCGACGGGTCCGGGTTCGCCCGGTCCTTCGCGCGCGGCCTGCCGGACGCCGACCTGGACCGGGTGGTGCTGGTGGGGGCGGGCGGCGCCGGGGCCGCCGTCGGGCACGCCCTGCTCGACCTGGGCGCCGCGCACCTGACGGTGGTCGACACCGACGGCGCCCGCGCCGGCGACCTCGCCGCCGACCTGCGCGCGCACGCCGGCGCCGACCGCGCCGGGCACGCCGCCCCCGCCGACCTGCCCGCGCTGCTCGCCGGCGCCTCCGGCCTGGTCAACGCCACCCCGGTCGGCATGGCCGCCCACCCCGGCGCCCCTGTCCCGCTGGAGGCGCTGCGCCCGCGCACGTGGGTGGCCGACGTCGTTTACCGGCCCGCCGACACCCCCCTGCTCGACCACGCCGCCGCGCTGGGCTGCCGCACCCTCGGCGGCGCCGGGATGGCCGTGTTCCAGGCGGTCGAGGCGTTCCGCCTGGTGACCGGGATCGCCCCCGACCCCGGGCCGATGCTCGCCGACATGTCCGCCCTCACCGCGCCGCCCCCGACCGCCCCCCGACTCCCCTAGGAGCCGCCATGCGCACCTCGATCGCCACCGTGTCCATCAGCGGCCCGCTGGAGCGCAAGCTCGCGGCGGCGGCCGCGGCCGGATTCGACGCCGTCGAGATCTTCGAGAACGACCTGATCGCCGCCGCGTCCACGCCCGAGGAGGTGCGCGCCCGCGCCGCCGACCTCGGCCTGGAGATCGCCCTCTACCAGCCGTTCCGCGACGTCGAGGCGGCCCCGCCCGACCGCTTCGCCGAGGTGCTGCGGCGCGCCGGGCACAAGTTCGCGCTGATGCGCCGCCTGGGCGCCGACCTGGTGCTGGTGTGCTCGACCACGGCGCCGTGGGCGGTGGACGACGACGCCCTCGCGGCCGAGCAGCTGCACCGGTTCGCCTCGGCGGCCGAGGCGCACGGCATCCGGGTCGCCTACGAGGCGCTGGCCTGGGGCCGGCACGTGGACGACTACCGGCACGCGTGGCGGATCGTGCGCATGGCCGACCACCCGGCGCTGGGGACCTGCCTGGACAGCTTCCACATCCTGTCGCGGGGCACCGACACCGCGGCCGTCGAGACCATCCCCGGCGACCGCGTCTTCTTCCTCCAGCTCGCCGACGCCCCGCTGATGGCGATGGACGTCCTGCAGTGGAGCCGGCACTACCGGTGCTTCCCCGGGCAGGGCGAGCTGGACGTCGCCGGGGTGCTCGCCGCCGCGCTGCGCGCCGGCTACACCGGCCCGGCGTCGCTGGAGGTGTTCAACGACGTCTACCGGCGCACCGAGCCCGAGCGCGGCGCCGTCGACGCCATGCGCTCCCTGCTCGCCCTGCAGGAGGAGGCCGCCGCCCGGCTCGCGGCGGGCCCGGCCGGCCCGGCGGCGGAGCGGGCGCGCGCCCGGCTGCGCGCGGTGCCCGCCGCCGGGCCGGCGACCGGGTTCGCGTTCACCGAACTGGCCGTCTCCGCTGCCGGCGGGGAGCGGGTCGCCGCCCAGCTCGCGGCCCTCGGGTTCACCCGGCGCGGCCGGCACCGCACCAAGCCGGTCGACCTGTGGGCGAGCGGCCCGGCCCGCGTCCTGGTCACCGAGGCGGACGGCGGCCCCGACGCGCGGGTGGCCGCCCTCGGCCTGGAGACCGCCGACCCGGCGGCGGCGGTGGCCCGCGCCGAGGCGCTGCTGGCGCCGGTGCTGCCCCGCACGACCGCCGCGGGCGACGCCCCGCTGGACGCGGTCGCCGCCCCCGACGGCACCGAGATGTTCTTCTGCCGCACCGGGCGCACCGACGCCCCCTCGTGGACCGACGACTTCGCGCCCGCCCCGGAGGCGCCGGAGGGCGGCCTCGACGGCACCGGCCCCGGAGCGGACCCCGGCTCCCCGCTGGAGGCCATCGACCACGTGGGGCTGCCGCAGCCGCGCCACCACGTGGACGAGGCCGCGCTGTTCTACCGCAGCGTCCTGGCGCTGCGGCCGAGCCCGAGCGTGCAGGTCGCCGACCCCTACGGGCTGGTGCGCAGCCGGGCCGTCGGCACGCCCGACGGGGCGGTGCGGCTGGCGCTGAGCATCGAGGACGTCGACCCGCACGGCCCGGCGCCGCACCTGGGGCTGCAGCACGTCGCGGTGCGCACCGGCGACATCCGCGCCCTGGTGCGCCGGGCCCGCGCCCGCGGTGCGGTGTTCCTCGGCGTCCCGCCCAACTATTACGACGACCTGGAGGCCCGCTACGACCTCGATCCCGGGCTCGCCGCCGACCTGCGCGACCTCGGCCTGATGTACGACCGCGACGCCGACGGCGCCTTCCTGCACTGCTACCTGGCGACCGTCGGCCGCGTGTTCTTCGAGGTGGTGCAGCGCGTCGGCGGCTACGCCGGGTTCGGCGCCGCCAACGCGCCCGTCCGCCGGGCCGCGCAGCGCGCCCTGACCACCGCCTCCTGACCAGCGGCGGGCGGGTGCCCGCCGCCGCGGACGGACCCCGCGGCGGCCGCGCCCGCCCCGCCGGACGCCCGCGCCGCCACCCCGCCGGGCGCCCCGCCGTGACCGCGCGCCCATCCGCCGCGCGGCACCCCGCACCGCCGCCGACCGCGGCCCGCCACCGCACCGCCCCTCCCCCACGTCCGCCCCCTTCGCATCGGAGGACCCCATGAGCCAGCACGCGGACCCGCCGTCCGCCGCCGACCGCCCCGAGGACGCCGCCCCCCTCGTCCGCGACCTGCCCGACCCGCCGCCGCTGCGCCGGATGGTCGGGCCCGGCGTGGTCGCCGTCGGCGTCGGCCTCGCCGCGGGCGAGATCATCCTCTGGCCCTACCTGACCTCGATCGCCGGCCTGGGCCTGCTGTGGCTGGCCATCGTCACCGTGGCCGTGCAGGCCCTCATCAACATGGAGATCGAGCGCTACACCCTGGCCACCGGGCAGACGGTGGTCGCCGGGGTGTCCCGGTGGTGGCGCGGCTGGGGCATCGCCATCTGCCTGGCCGGGGCGTTCCAGTACGTGTGGCCGGGTTGGGCCACCAGCGGGTCGACCGTGGCCACCTTCCTCATCGGCGGCGGCGACCCGGTGCTGATCTCGGTGGGCGCGCTGGTGGTGATCGGCGTCCTGCTCTCGGCGTCGAAGGTGGTCTACCGCACGGTCGAGCGGGTGGAGACCGCCAAGGTGCTGCTCACCCTGTTCCTGCTGGTCGTCGTCGGCCTGGTCGTGGTGTCGGCGTCGACGTGGGGCGAGGGCGCGGTGCAGGCCGTCACCGGGTTCGGCCGGATCCCCGACGGGGTGACCTTCACGCTGCTGCTCAGCGCCATCGGCGCCGCAGGGGCGGGCGGCGTGCACAACCTGGTGCTGAGCAACTGGATCCGCGACAAGCGGTACGGCATGGGCGCGCACGTGCCCCGGCTGGTGTCGCCCATCACCGGGCGCGAGGAGGCGTCGGGCGCCGACCGGTACTCCTTCGAGGAGACCCCGGCCAACCTGGACCGGTGGCGCACCTGGTGGCGGCGGGCCAACATCGAGCACGCGGTGTCGTTCCTCGCGGTCGGCGTGGTGACCATCGGTGTGATGTGCCTGCTGGCCTACGAGACCCTGTACGGGCGCGCGGGCCTGGACAACAGCCCGGCGTTCCTGCAGATCCAGGGGCAGGTGCTGGCCGACCGGGTCGGCGGGTGGCTGCGCGTGCTGTTCTTCGCCGTCGCCGCCGTGTCGCTGTGGGCGGCGGCCATGGGCCTGCTCGACATCATCGGGCGCGTCACCTCCGACTTCCTCCGGCGCACCTACCTGGCGGGGTCGACGCGGTGGAGCGAGCCGCGCCTCTACCTGGCCGTGGTGTGGGCGGAGATCGTGCTGGGCTCGGCGATCCTGCTCGCGGGGTTCGACCAGCCCATCGCGCTGCTGCTGGTCTCGACCTGCGCGGCGTCGGTGGTGACGCTCGTCTACGCGATGCTCCTCATCCGGCTGAACACCCGCGACCTGCCGGGCTCCGTCCGGCTGCGCGGCTGGCGGCTGGTGGGCATGGCGGTGGCGGTGGGCTTCTACGGGTTCTTCGCCGCCGCGATGGTGGTCACCCAGGCCGCCGCGCTCTGACCCCGCCCGCCGCGCCCGCCCCC
>NZ_BCRK01000280.1 GCF_001552555.1 Nocardiopsis trehalosi NBRC 14201
GCCCGCCGTTCCGCTCCGGCGTCCGCCCCCTCCGGGGGCGGGCGCGGTCACTCCGGGCGGGGGGTGTCGATGTCGCGGTGGGTGAGGTCGACGGCGATCCCGGCGCCGTGCAGACGGCGGGCGACCTCGCCCGCGGTGGCCGGGGCGCGGTGCCGGCCGCCCGTGCAGCCGACGGCGAGGACGACGGCCCCCGTGCACGGCCCGGCGAGGTAGGCGCGGACGAGCGCCGCGGCGGAGTCGATCAGGGCGGGGATACCCGGGGTGTCGAGGACGTGCGCGACCACCTCGGGGTCGCGGGCGGTCATGTCCTGCAGTTCCGGCCGCACGTGGGGGTCGCGGAAGTGGTGGCGCAGGTCCAGGACGACGTGCGCGGGCGGCGGGCCGCCGTGCAGGAAGCCGAAACTCACCAGCCGCACCTGGGCGTCGGGGGTCGACATGGTCTGCGTCCTCTTCTCACGGGGTGCGGGGCCGGGGCGGAAAGGTCCACCGCCGACCTTATGCGGGGCGGGGCGGTGCGTGGCCGGGGCCCTCACCCCACCGCGCACCCGGATTCGTTATATTCAGAACATGATGAATATGAGCGTCTTCGCGGTGGACGGCTGCGGCCTGGCCTACCGCGACAGCGGCGGCCCCGGCACGCCGGTCGTGTTCACCCACGGAGCGGGGGCCGACCAGGCGATGTTCGCCCCCCAGGCGGCCCGCCTCGCCGCCCTCGGCCACCGGACCGTCACCTGGGACCTGCGCGGGCACGGGGGGTCGCGCCCGGCGGGCGCCCCGTTCACCGCCGACCGCGCCCTGGCCGACCTCGGCGCGCTGCTCCGCCACCTCGGCGCGGAGCGGCCGGTGCTCGTCGGCCAGTCACTCGGCGGCAACCTGGTGCAGGAGTACGCCCGCCGCGACCCCCGGGGCGTGCGCGCACTGGCCGTGATCGACGCGGCCTGGAACGCCGGTCCGCTGTCGCGGGCCGAACGCCTGCTCCTCTCCGCCGCGGCGCCCGGCCTGGCGCTCATCCCCGAACGGCGGTTCGCCGACGTGCTGGCCACCGCCTCCGCGGCCACCGACGACGGCCGCCGCTACGCGCGCGAGGTCTTCGCGCGCATGCCCAAGCGGGAGTTCGCCGCGGTGTGGCGGGCCACCACCGACCTGCTCCGCCCCGACCCGGACCACCGCTCGCCCGTGCCGCTCTGCCTGATCCGCGGCGAGCACGACCGCACCGGCAACATCGCCGCCGCCATGCCGCGCTGGGCGGCCCGCGAGGGCGTCCGCGAGCACGTCGTCGCCGGCGCCGGGCACATCTCCACGCTGGACGCCCCGGACGAGGTCGGCGGCGTGCTCGCCGCGTTCCTGGACGGCCTGCCCTCCGCGCCCGGCGACGGGGCGCACCGGTGACCGGCGACCGCAGCGCGGCGTTCACCGCCTCCATGGGGGAGCTGTTCGCCGCGTGGGACCTGCCGCGGGCCACGGGCCGCGTCTACGGCCTGCTGCTCATCACCGACGACCCGCTGTCGCTCGACGCGATCGGCGAACGGCTCGGGCTGAGCAAGGCCGCCGTCAGCCCCGCCGTGCGGCAGCTCAACTCCTGGGGCCTGGCGCGGTCGCTGCCGCAGCCCGGCAGCCGCCGCCTGCTGGTCGAGGCGGCCGGCGGCCTGGAGTCGCTGCTGGAGGCGAGCCACGTCCGCGCCCGCGCGCTCATCGCCGCGCTGCGCGAGGGCGAGGACCTGGCCGCCCCGGGGCCCGCGCGCGAGCGGCTGCGCGACGTGGTCGACCTGTTCACCGGTTACGTCGAGGCGGGCGAGCACCTGCTCGCGCGGCGCCGCGCGCGCTGACGGCGGCGGCGCGGAGGCACGGCGGGACGGGTGGCCGGGCGGTGGCCCGTCAGCCCCCGGTGCGAGAATCCCTCGGAACACCACAAATCAGTCGTAGTGAACGGGAAACCGGTGGAAATCCGGTGCGGTCCTCGCCACTGTGACCGGGAGACCGGCGCCCCCACGCGCCACTGGGCCCCACGGCCCGGGAAGGCGGGGGCGCCGCCGGGGCACGCCCCCGGGGCCCGGGAGCCAGGAGACCGGCTACGGCGGACGCAGGAACACACCACGAAGGATGGTCCTCCTCGATGTCTCCCACCCGCGCGGGTGGCGCCCCCGGACGGGGCCCGCTCGCCGTCCTCTGCGCGCTCCTGGCCGGCGCCGCCGGCTGCTCCGCCCCCGCCTCCGACACCCCCGCCGCCCACGGCCCCGAGATCGACAACTGCGGCATGGCGGTCCCCGCGGGCGACCCCCCGCGGCGCATCTTCGCCGCCTACCACAACGCCGTGGAGATGGCCCACGCCCTCGGCCTGGGCGACCGCCTGGTCGGCACCGCGTTCCTCGACAACACGGTGCTGCCCGAGTACGCCGACGCCCAGGCCGCCGCCCCCTACTACCCCGCGCTGCCGTCCAAGGAGGAGCTGCTGCGGCTGGAACCGGACTTCGTGGTGTCCGGGTACGGGTCGTTCACCGACGACGCGTTCGGCTCCCGCGGCGACCTCGCCGACCTGGGCGTCCGCACCTGGCAGTTCACGTCCATGTGCCCCACCGAGGACGGTCTCGGCCAGGAGGCGCTGGTGCCGGGCGACGTCACCATGGACGACGTCTACGCCGACATCGAGGGCCTGGGCGAGGTCACCGGCACCG
Source organism: Nocardiopsis trehalosi NBRC 14201 (assembly GCF_001552555.1). GTDB lineage: Bacteria > Actinomycetota > Actinomycetes > Streptosporangiales > Streptosporangiaceae > Nocardiopsis_B > Nocardiopsis_B trehalosi. The sequence continues at coordinate 2,673 of NZ_BCRK01000280.1, forward strand.
AGGAGCGCGCCGCCGAGGTCGTCGCCGGGATGCGCGCCGACATCGAGGAGGTCACGGCCCGCCTCGACGGGGTCGAGGAGCGGCCGCGCGTCGCCGTGGTGAGCTTCGAGGAGGACGGCATCCGCGTCCTCGGCGGCAACGACATCGCCACCGAGGTCATCGAACTGGCCGGCGCCGAGAACGTGTTCGCCGACGTGTCCGGCCGGCTGACCAAGGTCGGCGTGGAGGAGCTGGTCTCCCGCGACCCCGAGGTGCTGCTGTTCCTCACCTGCTGCGGCGAGGACGTCGACGAGTCCGACGCCGGGCCGCGCATCGCCGAGGTGCGCGCCGACCCCGCGCTGGCGGACGTGCCCGCTGTGCGCGACGACCGCCTGCACGGCTTCACCTTCGCCACCAGCAGCGCGGGCGTGCGCAGCGCCGACGCCGTCGTCCAGGTCGCCCGGTTCGCCCACCCGGACCTGTTCGGATGACGACCGCCTCCGCTCCGGCGGGGGGCCGCGGACCGCTGCTGCGCAGCGGGCGGGCGCGCGCCGCCGGCCTGGCGGCGGCGGTCGCCGCCCTCCTGCTCGCGGCCCTGGCGTCGGTGCTGACCGGTCCGGAACCGGTCGGCCTGGCGGACCTGCCCGCCGCCTACGCGGGCGGCCCCGCGTCGGAGACCGACCGCGTCGTCCGCCACCTGCGGGTGCCACGGGCGGCGACCGGCCTGCTCGTCGGGCTGGCGCTGGGCGCGGCCGGGGCGCTGGTGCAGGCGGTGACGCGCAACCCCCTGGGCGGCCCCGACATCCTCGGCGTGAACGCGGGCGCCTCCCTCGCCGTGGTGGCGGGCATCGCGGTGCTGGGCCCGACCGGCTACACCGGCTACGTGTGGTTCGCGTTCGCCGGGGCCGCCGCCGCGTCGCTGGCCGTGCACGCCGTCGGCTCGCTCGGCCGGGGCGGCCCCGCCCCCGTCCGGCTCGCCCTGGCGGGCGCGGCGGTGACCGCGCTGCTGGGCGCGGTGACCTCGGCCCTCACTCTGCTCGACGTCACGACCCTGAACGCCTACCGCTTCTGGGTGGTGGGGTCGCTGGGCGCCGCCGACGGGGCGACGGCGGCGGCGCTCGCCCCGTTCGTGCTGGCCGGCGCCGTCACGGCGGCGGCCCTGGCCCGCCCACTCAACGCGCTGGCGCTCGGCGACGACCTCGCGGGCGGCGTGGGCGCCCGGCCCCGCGCGGTGCGCGCGGCCGCCGGCGCGGCGGTGGTGCTGCTCGCCGGCGCGGCGGTGGCGGCCGCCGGCCCCATCGGCTTCGTCGGGCTGATGGCCCCGCACGTGGCGCGCGCCGTTGCGGGCACCGACCACCGGTGGGTGCTGCCCTGGTCGGCCGCCACCGGGGCCGTGCTGCTCCTCGCCGCCGACGTGGCCGGCCGGCTCGCCGTCCGCCCGCAGGAGCTCCAGGCGGGGATCGTCACCGCGCTCGTCGGGGCGCCGTTCTTCCTGTACCTGGTGCGCCGGCGCACGATGGTGCTGCCGTGACCGGCCCCGCGGCGCCGGGGCGGCGGTCGCCCGCGCTGCCCCGGGGCGCGGTGGCGCTGCGGACCCGCGGCGCGTCGCTGCTGCTCCGCCCCCGGTCGGCGGCCGTGGCGGCGGTGTGCGCCGTGGTGGCGCTGGCGGCCGGCACCGTCGCGCTCGGGGTCGGCGACTACCCCGTTCCGCTCGGCGATGTGCCGGCGGCGCTGACCGGCCGGGCCGGGCCCGTCCCCGCGCACGTGGTCACCGAGATGCGGCTGCCGCGCGTGGCGACCGGGCTGGGCGCGGGCGCGGCGTTCGGGGTCTCCGGGGCGGTGTTCCAGCGGGTCCTGCGCAACCCCCTGGTGAGTCCGGACGTCATCGGCGTCAACGCGGGGGCCTCGGCCGGGGCGGTCCTGGTGATCACCCTGGCCGGCGGGGCGACGGCGCCGACGGTCGCCGGTGCGCTGGCCGGGGCGGCGGCCGCGACCCTCCTGGGGTACCTGGTGGCGCGACGCGACGGGATCAGCGGGTACCGGCTGGTGCTGGTCGGGATCGGCGTGACGGCGCTGGCGACCGCCCTCACCTCCGTCCTGCTGACGCGGGCGGAGCTGCACGACGTGCAGCGGGCGTCGATCTGGCTCACCGGCAGCCTGGCGAACCGGGGGTGGGCGCACGCGGCCGCCGTCGCGGCGGCGCTGGTGCTGCTCGCCCCGCTGCTGGCGGCTCTGGGCCGGCGGCTGCGCCTGCTGGAGCTGGGCGACGACCTCGCGCGGTCGCTGGGCGCGGCGCCGGAGCCCGCGCGCGCCGGCCTGCTGGCGGCCGCCGTGGTCCTCGCCGCCGTGGGGACCGCCGTCGCCGGCCCCGTGGCGTTCGTGGCGCTGGTGGCACCGCAGATCGTCCGGCGGCTGGTCGCGGACCGCACCGCGGGCCTCGCCGCGTCGGGCGCGTGCGGGGCGCTGCTCGTGGTCGCCGCCGACCTCGCGGCGCGGCTGGTGTTCGCCCCGGTGGAGCTGCCGGTGGGGGTGCTCACCGCGGTGTTCGGCGCCCCCTTCCTGCTGGCCCTGCTGGTCCGGGCGCACCGCGGCGGCCGCGCCGGGTGAACGGCGCGGCCGCG
>NZ_BCRK01000281.1 GCF_001552555.1 Nocardiopsis trehalosi NBRC 14201
GGCGCGCCGTCGGCGGCCGCCGAGGCGAACACCGCCTGGAGGACGCGGACGGCGCGCAGCGAGTCCTCGGTCGTCACGGGCGCGGGCGCCCGGCCGCGCGCGGCGGCGCCGAACGCCTCCACCTGGAGCCGGTAGTGGTCGGTGGCGGCGATGCGCTCCTCGCGCACCCCCTCCCCCGTGCGGACGGTGAGCACGCCGTCGTCGCACGGCCCGGCCCACGCGTCGGCGACGGTGAGCGACCCGTGCGTGCCCTGCAGCTCCAGCCAGGAGCGGGGGCCGTAGTCCATGGCGTAGTCGAGCACGGCGGAGCGCCCCCCGCCGAAGTCGAGCACGGCGGTGCCCGAGGTGTCGACCCCGGCGCCGGGGCGGCGGGAAAGGGTGGCGCGGACGCGCTCCGGTTCGCGGCCGAAGTAGCGCAGCGCCGTGTCGACGGCGTAGCAGCCGACGTCCCAGGTGGCGCCGCCGCCCAGAGCGGGGGCGAGGCGGATGTCGGCGGGGTCGTCGCCCATGCGGAACGCGTAGGCGGCGCGCACCACGCGCAGCTCGCCGATCTCCCCGGCGGCCAGCAGCTCGGCGGCCCGCTGCTGCTGCGGGTGGTGGCGGTACATGAACGCCTCCATCACGGTGCGGCCGGCCTCGGCCGCCTCGGCGGCGACGGCGCGGACGTCCTCGGCGGTGAGGGCCATGGGCTTCTCGACCAGGACGTGCTTGCCGGCGCGCAGGGCGCGCAGGGTCCAGCCGACGTGCTGGGAGTTGGGCAGCGCGATGTAGACGGCGTCGATTACGGGGTCCGCGAGCAGGGCGGCGTAGTCGGCGCGGGCGGTGGTGCCGTGCGCGGCGGCGACCTCGGCGACCCGCACGGCGTTCTGCGGCCGCCCGGCGACGGCGGCGAGGACGGCGCGGTCGGCGGTGGTGATGGCGGGCATGACGCGGCGGCTGATGGCGGCGGTGGCACCGAGGACGCCCCAGCGCATGGGAGCGCTCCCATTCAGTTCGGACGACGTGGTCACGTTCTCCTCCTGGGGGTCGGCCGCGCGGAGGGCGCGCGGCGGGCCCGATGCTACCGCCGCCGGTCCCGGCGGTACAGGGCGGCCCGGCGGCCGGCGCCCCGCGCGCCGGGCCCGGTGCGCGCCGCGTAGGATGGCGCCATGGGAGAACTCGGAATCATCGGCCTGGTCGCGCTCGTGGTCATCATGGCGGTCCCCGTGTCCATCGTCGTCGCCGGCGTGGTCTACGTCGTCCGCCTCGCCCGCACGGGCACCGACGCCACGCTCACCCGGGCGCTGCGGCGCCGCGAGCTCGCCTGACCGGGCGGTCCTCGACGCGGATCGGGGCGGGCCCGCCCCCGTGAGGGAGCGGGCCCGCCCCGTTGTGCGTGCCGGGCGGCCTCAGGCCACGTCGAAGGTGTCGGGGTCGGGCCCGAACCGCTGGTCGGCGTTGAGCGCCGAGATCGCGTCGACGTCGCCGCTGGACAGCTCGAAGTCGAACACGTCGAAGTTGGAGCGGATGCGCTCCGGCGTGACCGACTTCGGGATGGCGATGTTGCCCGTCTGCAGGTGCCAGCGGATGATCGTCTGGGCGGGCGTCTTGCCGTAGGCGTCGGCGATCTTGCCGATGGTCGGATCGTCGAGCAGGTTGCCCTGGCCCAGCGGGCTCCACGCCTCGGTGGCGATGCGGTGCTCGGCGTGGAAGCGCCGCAGCTCCGCCTGCGTGAGCCGGGGGTGGAGTTCGATCTGGTTGACCATGGGCACGATCCCGCCCTCCTCCATGACCCGGCGCAGGTGCGGGATCTGGAAGTTGGACGTGCCCACCGCGCGGACGCGGCCGTCGGCGTAGAGCCGCTCCAGGGCCTTCCACGTGCCGACGTAGGCGTCGCGCGCCGGCAGCGGCCAGTGGATCAGGTAGAGGTCGAGCCGGTCGAGGCCGAGCCGCTGCAGCGAGGCGTCGAACGCCCGCAGGGTGGCGTCGTAGCCGTGGTCGCTGTTCCAGAGCTTGCTCGTGACGAACAGCTGGTCGCGGTCGATCCCCGAGCGCCGCAGCGCCTCGCCCACGCCCTCCTCGTTGCCGTAGGCGGCGGCGGTGTCGATGCTGCGGTAGCCGGCCTGGAGGGCCGTGCCGACCACGTCGACCACGCTGCCCGCGTCGACCTGCCAGACCCCGAATCCGAGCTGGGGTATGCGCACGCCGTTGTTGAGCGTGACGTCGGGAATGGTGAACATGCCTTCTCCCCCGTTGCTGACTGTGGTGGACGTCGTCCGACCTGGGCAACCCGCCGGGGCGGGGTGCCATTCCGGCCGCGCCGCCGCTGTGAACAGCGCCATGCCGGCGCCCCCGTGGCCGGGGACGACGCCCCCCGAACATGGCAAAAAGCGGGCAAATGAGCAAATTCGCCGCAAGCGGCGCACCTGACGTGACACAGGGTCATACCGGGCGGGACGGCCGCGCCCACCGCGCGGCCGCCGGTCGTTGCTCCCCTGGTCACGGGCGGTGGCGGCGGTCCGTCATGTGCCATGTCTAACCGGCCCGCCGCGGCTTGTCACCCACCACCACGCCCCGGCGCGCGCTCGGCCGAAGACGGCGCACCCGGCGAGGGTCCCGGCCATGCCGGGCGGCGGCGGGCCGCCCGGGACCGGCGGGGCGGACACGGCACGGCGCCGGTGGCGCCGTCCGGCCGGAACCGGCCGCGGACACCCCGTCAGCACCGCGCCCCCGGGCGTGGCCCCGGGCGCCCGGTTCCGCCGGTTTCGCGGCCCGGGTCCCGTTCGCGGGGACGCCGCCGCAGGTCCGGACCGGCGCGGCCCCGCACGTCGACGTGGATCTTCGGCCGGTGAGGGCGCAGTATCGAGGGAGAGCACGGGCGGGAGCAGCGGTCCCGCCGCAGGACACGGGGGGCCCGGTGAACGACGCACACACATCCGGCCAGGGGGCCGGCGATCTCGGGCGGCGGGCGGCGCACCGCCGCGCGAGCCTGGGACTCACCCGCGAGGAGGTCGCGCTGCGCGCCGGCATGGCGCCGGGCTACGTCGCCTACCTGGAGGAGCACCCGCCGCAGCTGAGCCGGTGGGCACTGTACCGGCTGGCGCGGGCGCTGCAGACCACCGAGGACGAGCTGCTGGGGGTCGGCCGCGACGCCGCCCCGGGCGCCGACCGCACGATGGTGCCCGACCCGGAGCTGCGCGTCCTCGACCCCGAGGAGTGCATGCGGCTGCTGAAGACCGGCGGGGTGGGGCGGGTGGCGTTCCCCGTCGAGGGCGAGGCCGCGCCGACCGTGCTGCCGGTCAACTACGTGGTCTCGGGCGACACCGTGGTGTTCCGCACCGATCCGGACGGGGTCATCGCGGCGCACGCCGACGGCTACGTGGCGTTCCAGGTCGACCGGCTCGACGGCGCCATGAGCGAGGGGTGGAGCGTGCTCGTCAGCGGCCGCGCCCGGCGGGTGCTCGACCCGGCGGAGCTGACCGCGCTGCGGGCGCTGGCCCCGGTCCGGCCGTGGGCGGGCGGCGACCGCGACGCGTGCGTGCGCATCGTGCCCACGCGGCTGACGGGCCGGCGCATCCGGGCGCACGGCGACTGACCGCCCCCGCCCCCGGCGCGGAGCGGACCCGGGGGCCGTCCGCGCCCGTTGGCGCGGACGGCCCGCCGGTCAGACCTCCAGCCGGCCGTCGACCCGGCGCGGCACCCGCGCGGCGGGGGTGTCGCGCAGTTCGTCGGGCAGCAGCCCCTGCGGGGCGTTCTGCCAGGTCATCGGCCGCAGGAAGCGGCGGATCGAGGTCACCCCGACCGACGTGTGCAGGACGTTGGTGGCGGCCGGCCACGGCCCGCCGTGGTTCATCCCCCACGCCACCGCCACCCCGGTGGGGTAGCCGTTGCAGATGATGCGCCCGGCGCGCTCGCGCAGCAGCGGCTCGATCCCGGCGACGAACTCCGTGTCGGCGTCGTCGGCGATCACGGTCGCCGTGAGCGACCCCGGCACCCGGGCGAGGGCGGCCCGCAGGTCGTCCTCGCCGGTGTAGGCGGCGACCAGGGCGAGGGGGCCGAAGCACTCCTCGGCGGTCTCGGCGGTGACGGCGGCGGCGTCGGCGCCCAGCAGGCGCACGGGGGCGTTCCAGCCGGTGCCGTCGGGGGCGGTGCCCTCGGCGAGCAGCCGGACGCCCGGCGCGGCGGCGAGGCGGTCGGCCCCGGCCCCGAACCCGTCGCGGATGCCCTCGCTGAGCAGGGTGCCGGCCGGCATGCCGGCGACGGCCTCGGCCAGCGCGTCGGTGACCGCGCGGCCCGCCTCGCCCGCGGGGACGAACACCAGGCCGGGCTTGGTGCAGAACTGGCCGGCGCCCATGGTGAAGGACGCGCGGACGCCCTCGGCGATCTCGGCGGCGCGGGCGGCGGCCGCGCCGGGGGCGACCACGAGCGGGTTGACGCTGCCCAGTTCGCCGTAGAAGGGGATGGGGTCGGGCCGGCCCGCGGCGATGTCGTGCAGGGCGCGCCCGCCCCGCAGCGACCCGGTGAACCCGACCGCGCGGATCGCCGGGTGGCGGACCAGCGCGGCGCCCGCCTCCTGGCCGTGGACGACGGCGACGGTGCCCTCGGGCGCCCCGGCCTCGGCGGCGCCCGCCGCCAGGGCGGCGAAGCAGCGCTGGGAGGTGGCGGGGTGGGCCGGGTGGGCCTTGACGACCACGGGGCAGCCGGCGGCGAGCGCGGCGACGGTGTCGCCGCCGGGCACGGAGAACGCCAGCGGGAAGTTGGAGGCGCCGAACACCGCGACGGGGCCGATCGGCAGCAGCATCCGCCGCAGGTCGGGGCGGGGGCCCATGGGGGTGTCGCCGGCGTGGTCGACGACGGCCTCCAGGTAGGAGCCCTCCTCGATCGCGTCGGCGAAGAGTTCGAACTGGTAGCGGGTGCGGGTCAGCTCCCCGTTGAGGCGGGTCGGGCCGAGCGCGGTCTCGCGGTCGGCGAGGGCGACGATGGTGTCGCGGTCGGCCTCCAGGGCGGCGGCCATGGCGCGCAGCAGGCGGGCGCGGCCGGCCCGGCCCAGTCCGGCGAGCGGGGCCGCGGCGGCGGCAGCGGCGCCGCAGGCGGCGTCCAGCTCCTCGGGCGTGGTCTCCTGGGCGACGGTCTCGACGGGTGCGCCGGTGCGCGGGTCGACGCTGACGATGTCGGTCATGGGT
>NZ_BCRK01000282.1 GCF_001552555.1 Nocardiopsis trehalosi NBRC 14201
CCCCGGCCGCGCCCGACACCCGTCCGGGCGCGGCCCCGCCACCGGAAGGAACCGCCCATGACGCTCACCGCCCGCACCGCCACCCTGGCCGCCGTACTCGCCGCGACCACCCTGCTCACCGCCCACGCCCAGGCCATCGACCTCAGCAGCCTGCCGGTGGTCGGATCGCTGCTGGGGGGGGCGGCGGCGACGCCGCCGAGAAGGCCGCCGACGCCGTCGAGGACGCGGTCGACGACGCGACCTGACCGGTCCACCCGCATCCCATAGGGCGCCGAGAATCGGTCCGTCCCCGGTGGCGGCCGGGGTGCGGTCGGTGCTCGGTGGGGTCAGTGCTCCGGTGCGGTGAGGCCGAGGGCGGCCAACCGTTCGGGGTCGGACAGGATCTCGATGGCGGTGATCCGGCCGCCGGCGACGGTGAACCCCATGACCGAGATCACGGCACCGTCGACGCTGTTGACCAGCCCGGCCGCTCCGTTGACCCGTGCGGGGCGGCTGGTCGCCAGGGTGGCCATGCGGTGGAAGGTGGCGGCCTGGCCGAGTACCGCTGCGCGGCCGCGCAGGACCCGCGTGCCGCCGGGCAGGGTCGTGCCGCCGTCGGCGCGCAGGACGACGTCGGGGGCGAGGACGGCCACCAGGGCATCGGGGTCGCCGGCACGCGCGGCGGCGAGGAAGGCGTCGACGGCGCGGCGCTGGGCGGCCGGGTCGGGGCCGGGTTCGGGCGCGGTGCCCCGCACGCGGTGGCGGGCCCGGTCGGCCAGGTCGCGGGCGGCGGCCGGGGTGCGGTCGATGATGGGGCCGATCTCCTCGAACGGCAGCCCGAACACGTCGTGCAGGACGAAGGCGAGCCGTTCGGGCGGGGTCAGGGATTCGAGCACCACGAGCAGGGCGAGGCCGACCGAGTCGGCGATCAGCGCCTGGTGCTCGGGGCCGGTGTCCGGTGCGCCGACGATCGGGGCCGGGGGCGGCGCCGCGCCCCGTTGCGTCCGGGTGCGGAGCACGTCCAGGCAGACCCGGCCGACGACGCTGGTCAGCCAGCCGCCGAGGTCGCCGATCCCGCCGGTCTCGGAGCGGGCGAGCCGCAGCCACGCCTCCTGGACGGCGTCGTCGGCCTCGGCGCGGGAGCCGAGCATCCGGTGGGCCACCGCTTCGAGGTGGGTGCGGTGCTCCTCGAACCGTTCGGCCAGGAACAGGAAGTCGCGCTCGTTCATGGTCGCCTCTCGTCATCGCCGGCCGGCGCCGGTACTCGCGCCATTGACGGTCCGCGCGCCGCCGATGTGACGCACGCGACCGGTCACATCCGCCGCGACCCGTCCGTCATGGCAGCGACCGACGACGAACGGAGCGGGAGACGATGGGTGAGTTCGAGATCCACGGGACGGTGGCCGACGGTTTCGCGGCGGTGCGCGAGGAGTTCGCCGCGGCGGTGGCCGCCGAGGGCGGCGAGTCCGGGGCGCAGCTCGCGGCCTACGTGGGCGACCGGTTGGTGGTCGACCTGTGGGCCGGGGACGGGGTCGGCGGCGACACGCTGACCGGGGTGTACTCCTCGACCAAGGGCGCGGCGACGCTGGTGGTGGCGCTGCTGGTGCAGGACGGTGTGCTCGACCTGGACGCCCCCGTGGCCGGGTGCTGGCCGGAGTTCGGCGCCGCCGGCAAGGCCGGGATCACGCTGCGGGACGTGCTGTCGCACCGGTCGGGGGTGATCGGCGTCGACGGCGGTCTGACCGCCGACGAGCTGGCCGACGACCGGGTGATCGCGGCGCGGCTGGCCGGGCAGCGCCCGTACTGGCGGCCGGGGACGGCCTGCGGTTACGGCGGGTTCGTGTCGTTCGCGATCGTGGGCGAGGTGGTCCGCCGGGTCGCGGGCCGGTCCGTGCAGGAGGTCTTCGAGGAGCGGGTCCGCGCGCCGTACGGCCTGGACCTGTACCTCGGGCTGCCGGAGGCGCTGGAGGACCGGTACCGGGAGGTCCTGCCCGGCCTGGCGAGCCCGGAGGAACTGGCCGCGTTCTGGGCGCAGGTCCCCGGCCCGCAGAGCATCACCGGGATCGGGTACGGGCTCGACTCCACGCCGCCGCTGGACCAGGTCGCCTTCCTCAACACGCGGCGGACGCGGGCGCTCGGCCAGGCGTCGGCCGGCGGTGTGGGCAGCGCGCGGGGGCTGGCCGCGATGTACGCGGCGGCGGTCTCGGGGATCGGCGGGCGCGCCCCGCTGCTGACGCCCGACACCGCCGGCGAGTTCGCCATGCTCCACTCGATCGACGGCGACCTGGTGGTCGGCCCCCAGGGCCGGTACGCGCTCGGGTTCCAGGCCAAGGGGCTGCGCTACACGTTCCTGGGCGCCCGGGCGTTCGGGCACGGCGGCTCGGCGGGCGCGGAGGCGTTCGCCGACCCCCACAGCGGCGTCGCCTTCGGCTACACCCGGCGCCGGTTCTCCTTCAACTGGTCCTACCCCGAACACGACCGGCTGGCCGCCGCGGTCCACCGCGCCGCCACCGCTTCCTGAGGAGACCGTGATGACCTCGCGAACCCGCGACGCCCGTACGTCGGGCGAGAAGACCGGTCTGGCGCTCCTGGTGATCGCCGCCGCCCAACTGCTGATCGTGATGGACGGCACCATCGTGACCGTCGGCCTGCCCGTCATCGGCGCCGGCCTGGACATCGCGCCGACCGACCTCGACTGGGTCCTGACGTCGTACGCGCTGGCGTTCGGCGGGCTGCTGCTGGCGGGCGGCCGCGCCGGCGACCTGTTCGGCCGCCGCCGGATGTTCCAGGCCGGGTTGGTGGTGTTCCTGCTCGCCTCCGTGCTGGGCGGTGCCGCCCAGGACGGCGCCACGCTGATCGCCGCGCGCGTGCTGCAGGGGGTGGGGGCGGCGGTCATCGCCCCGGCCGCGCTGTCGCTGCTCGCCGACACCTTCCCCGCCGGGCCCGCCCGCAACAGGGCGCTGGGCGTGTACGGGGCGATGGGCGGCCTGGGCTCGGTGGTCGGCCTGCTGCTGGGCGGCGCGCTGACGGAGTACCTGGGCTGGCGGTGGATCATGTTCATCAACGTCCCCATCGCGCTGGCCGTGCTGGTGGGGACGCTGGTCCTGGTGCCCGGCACCCGTGAGCGCGGCGGCATCGATCTGCCCGGCGCGGTCACCGCCACGCTCGCCCTCGGCTCCCTGGTGTACGCGATCAATCGGGCGGGGTCCGACGGCCCGACCGACGGGTGGACCCTGGCCTTCGGTGCGGCCGCGCTGGTGCTCGGGGCGGCGTTCGCCGTCATCCAGCGCAGCGTGCGCGCCCCGATGCTCCCGGCCGGGGTGCTGGCCGACCGCGGCCGGCTGGGGGCGAACCTGGTCATGCTGCTGATGGGGGCGGGGCAGTTGGCCACCTTCTACTTCCTCACCCTGTACATGCAGGAGGTGAAGGACTTCTCGCCCATGGTCACCGGGGTGGCCTACCTGCCGTTCGCCGTCGGTATCGGCATCGGGTCCGGTGCCGTCGGGCCCCGGTTGCAGGCGCGCTTCGCCCCCGGCACCGTCCTGGCCGGCGGCATGGTGGTGGCCACCGCCGCGATGGTCTGGTTCAGCATGCTCGCCCCGGGCCAGAGCGCGCTGGCCGTGCTGCTGCCCGCCCAGCTGGTCGCGGGCATCGGCCTGGGGGTCGGGTTCGTGGCGGCCACGATCGGCGGGGTGCAGGGCGTCGCCGCCGAGGATTCGGGGATCGCCTCGGGGCTGATCAACACCAGCCAGCAGATCGGCGGCGCGCTGGGCCTGGCGGTCCTGGCCGGTGTCGCCGTCAGCGCCACCGGCGGCATGCCCGCCGGGACCCCGCTGGGGGACGCGCTGACCCACGGCTACACGGCCGGCCTGCTCGGTGCGGGCGCGTTCTACCTGGCCGCCGTCCTCACCGCCGCCGTCCTGATGCGCCCGAGCCCGGCCCGCCCCGCCCACCCGCCGGTCACCTCCGAGCACCCGCCCGAGAAGGCACCCGCCACCGACCGGTGACGCACCGCCGGGACCCCGCCATGGCTCTGACCTGGGGGGTCCCGGCTCCGCCCGCGCTCCGAACCCGGGCCACCAAGCGAGACGGTTCGTCCCGTCTTGACATAGAAGCGCCGGGCACTCCATACTCTCCAACGAGGCGGAACGGTTCGTCTCGTGAAACGAGAGGGGACCTCATGACGACCGCCAGAGCGTGGTTCATCACCGGCGCTTCGCGCGGACTGGGCCGGGCGTTCACCGAGGCGGCGCTGGCCGCCGGGGACAACGTCGTGGCCTCGTCCCGCAACGTCGAGCCGTTGGCGGACCTCGCCACCGAGTACCCCGACACCCTCGTCGTGCTGCCGCTGGACGTCTCCGACCGCAAGGCCGTGTTCGCGGGCGTCGACCGTGCGGCCGCCGCGTTCGGCCGACTCGACGTCGTGGTCAACAACGCCGGCGGACTGCTGTACGGGATGGTCGAGGAGGCCACCGAGGAGCAGGCCCGGGCGCACCTGGACGTCAACTTCTTCGGCGCGGTCTGGGTGGCGCAGGCGGTCCTGCCCCATATGCGGGCCCAGGGCGGCGGGCGCCTCCTGCAGGTCACCTCGATGGGCGCGGCCGGCGGCATGGCCACGGTGGGGTTCTACGGCGCGGGCAAGGTGGCGCTCGACTCGGTCAGCGAGGCGCTGGCCATGGAGGTCGAGCAGTTCGGGATCAAGGTCACCATCGTGGAGATGGGCGGCTACGACACCGGCCTGTTCACCAAGGGCATCACCCAGACCGAGCCCCTACCGGCCTACGACGCGCTGCGCGCCGAGATCGCCGAGATGTGGGGCGAGGAGTCCGGGCCGGACCCCAGCACCGCCGCCCCCGTGATCATGGAACTGGCCGGCCTGCCGGACCCGCCCCGCCGGCTCATCATCGGCGGCACCGCCTTCGACCAGGTCCAGGAACTGGACAAGGCCCGCGCCGACCTGTACCGCGAATGGGAATCCCTCAGCCGCAAGGCCCCGGGGTAGACCGCTCGGGACCGCACCGGCCCCGGCCGCCGATTCGGCGG
>NZ_BCRK01000283.1 GCF_001552555.1 Nocardiopsis trehalosi NBRC 14201
GGGGGCGGGGCGGCCCGCGCCGCCCCGCCCCCCGGGACCGTGCTCCGCCGCTGGTCAGGCGGCCGCGCCGGTCAGAACGCCGACTCGGGGACCTCCATCAGGTCCAGCGTGGTGTCCTCGGCGATCCGCCGCTCGGCGGCCAGGCGCGGCAGCACCTGGGCCGCGAAGAAGCGCGCCGCCGCGATCTTGCCGGTGTAGAAGTCGTGGTCGGCGGGGGAGGCCCCGTCGAGCGCGGCCAGCGCGACCTCGGCCTGGCGCAGCAGCAGCCAGCCCAGCACGACGTCGCCCACGGCCATCAGCAGCCGGGTGGCGTTCAGCCCGACCTTGTACAGCTGCGGGGCGTCCTCGGCGGAGCGCATGGCGTCGCCCACCATGACCTCGACGATCTTCTCGACGTCGGCGGCCGCGTCGGCCAGCGCCGCCCGCTCCTCCTTGAGGCGCCCGTTGCCGGCCTCGCCGGCGGCGAAGGACTTCACCTCGCCCATGAGCGCGCCGAACGCCTGGCCGTTGTTCCGCACGATCTTGCGGAAGAAGAAGTCCTGCGCCTGGATCGCGGTGGTGCCCTCGTAGAGGGTGTCGATCTTGGCGTCCCGGATGTACTGCTCGATCGGGTAGTCCTGCAGGTAGCCGGACCCGCCGAGGGTCTGCAGCGACTCCGCCAGCAGCGCGTAGGAGCGCTCCGAGCCGACGCCCTTGACGATCGGCAGCAGCAGGTCGTTCATGGCCTCGACCGCCGCGGCGTCCGCGCCCTCGTGCTTGGCGATCTGCACCGCGTCCTGCTGGGTGGCGGTGTAGATGACCAGGGCACGCAGCGCCTCGGCGTAGGCCTTCTGGGTCATCAGGCTGCGGCGCACGTCGGGGTGGCGGGTGATCGGCACGCGCGGCGCGGTCTTGTCGGCCATCTGGGTCAGGTCGGCGCCCTGCTTGCGCTCCTTGGCGTAGGCGAGCGCGTTGAGGTAGCCGGTGGACAGCGTGGCGATGGCCTTGGTGCCGACCATCATCCGGGCGTGCTCGATGACCAGGAACATCTGCCGGATGCCGTCGTGCTTGTCGCCGACGAGGTAGCCGATGGCGGGGTGCTTGGCGCCGAAGGTGACCTCGCAGGTGGCCGACGCCTTCAGGCCCATCTTGTGCTCGACGTTGGTGACGTAGGCGCCGTTGCGCTCGCCCGGCTCGCCGTTCTCGTCGACGAGGTACTTCGGCACCAGGAACAGCGACAGGCCCTTGGTGCCCGGCCTGGCTCCCTCGGGGCGGGCCAGGACCAGGTGGAAGATGTTCTCGGTCATGTCCTGGTCGCCGGACGTGATGAACCGCTTCACGCCCTCGATGTGCCAGGTGCCGTCGCCCTGGTCGACGGCCTTGGTGCGGCCGGCGCCGACGTCGGAGCCGGCGTCGGGCTCGGTGAGGACCATGGTGGCGCCCCAGCCGCGGTCGATCGCCTGCTGCGCGAACCGCTTCTGCGCGTCGTTGCCCTCCTGGTAGAGCACGTTGGCGAAGCCCGGGCCGGCGGCGTACATGTGCACGGAGGGGTTCGCGCCCAGGACCAGCTCGGCGGCGGCCCACGCGAGGGAGCGGGGGGCGCCCAGGCCGCCCAGCTCCGGCGGGAGGTCCAGGTTGAACCACCCGGCGTCCATGTAGGCGGCGTAGGACTTCTTCAGGCTCTCGGGAAGGGTGACCGAGTTGGTGGCCGGGTCGAACACCGGCGGGTTGCGGTCGGCGTCCTCGAAGGACTCGGCCACGACTCCAGTGGCGAGCCGCTCGACCTCGGCGAGAATGGTACGGGCCGTGTCCTCGTCCAGCTCCTCGAACGGGCCGTTGCCCAGCACGTCCTGGCGCTTGAAGACCTCAAAAAGGTTGAATTCGAGGTCACGGAGGTTGCTCTTGTAGTGCGTCATGGCGCGCTCCGCTGGTGTCGGGGCCGCTGTGTGTCCACACAGGCGATCTCTACTGACTGGTAACAACCTCATGTTACTACCCGGTAGTAGCGATCTGCCAAGCGTCTTCCCCCGATCCCGCCGCCACACCTCCGTCACCACGCCCGCCACCGCCCCCGGGGCGCGCCGCCCCGGCGGCGACGGCGGGCACGGCCATGTCGGCGCGGGCGGGGCGGGGCCGCCCGGGTGCCCTCGGCGGGGGGCTCAGAGGGGGACGTTGACGCAGGCCAGGCGGTCGCCGGCGGTGCCGGCCTCGCCGTGGCCGGTCATCGTGCGGTGGTCGTGGATGACCACCGAGTTCGCCTCGCCCTCGCGCGGGACCCAGTCGACGTCGGAGTCGGTCTCGGCGGCGCCCTCGGCGTCGGTGGTGAAGTCGAGCCAGACCTCGTTCTCCTCGTTGGCGTAGCGGGGGTCGGTGCTGGGCTGCTCGGGGTCGGGGGCGTCCTGGTAGTGCGGCCCGGAGTCGTCGGGGTTCTCGCCGCACGGGCGGGTGTGGACGTGCGCGCCGTAATCGCGGTCGGGTTCGAGGCCGGAGACGGCCAGCTCGTACTCGGTGCCGCGGTCGTCGTCCTCGGTGGTGACGCGGACGTCCACGGTGGCGCCCTCGGGGACCGTGTCGGCGTAGGTGACGGCCGGGGCGTCGGGCGCGTAGGGGGCGAACGCCGCGGAGACCGAGGCGAGTTCGGCCGCGGTGGGCTGCGACGCGCTCTCGGCACCCGGCTCGGGGGAGGGCGGCGGGTCGCCGTCGGCGTTCTCGTGGGCGCCGCCGCAGCCGGCCAGGAGCAGGGACGTGAGGGCGAGCCCGGTGAGGCCGCGGTTCAGGGGCATGCGGTTCAGGGGCATGTCGGAACTCCCGTCGGTCGGATGAGCTCCACGCTACCGAACGTGACGCCTCCGTCACGGGATATCGGGGGGCGGTCCGGCCGATCGGGGTCAGGCCGGGGCCGACGCCGCGCGGGGCGGCGGGAACGGTGCCGCGAAGGTGAAGGCCTCCGGGGTGGGGCCCCGATCGCGCAGCAGGGCCAGGCGGTCGGCGGCCTCCGCCAGGTCCGGGCGGTGCCCGGCGGGCACCCACCACAGGACCAGGTAGATGTCGCGCATGTGCGTGAACCAGTCGCGCCGCCGCCGCAGCAGGTCGAGGTGGTCGCTGCGGTAGGTGAAGTCCCACAGCGCCTCGCGCGACTCCCACACGGAGAAGTTGACGATGACGTCCGGGCCGAACGGGCGCAGGCCGGTGGCGTCGTTGGCGCCGTCCTCGGTGAAGCGCCAGACGAACCCGGGGCTCGCCTCGGCCATGGCGTTGATGGGGTCGAGCAGCGCCACGAACTCGGCCATGGCCGGGTGGTCGAGGGGGTGCGCGAGGGTGCCGATGTTGATCTCTGCCAGGTGGTGGTCGCCCATGGGGGTCAGCAGACCACGGCGGCGTGCTCTATGTCAATTATCGTTTGTTTTAGAGATGGCGACGCAGCACCCGTCCGGCAGGGGGTCCATGCGCGCCTCGATCCCCTCGGCGCCGGCGCCGTCGAGCAGGCCGCGCAGCAGCTCCAGGTTCATGCCGCACGCGAGCGGGGGGTGCTCGCGCGCCAGGGTGTGGAACGGGCAGTTGCGCAGCCGCAGTACATCGGGGTCGTCGGCGTCGGCGGCGGGCTCGTAGCCCTGCTCCGCCAGGTGGCGGCGGACACCGTCGAGCGCCGCCCCGCCCTCGGCCAGCTCCGCGCCGCGCCGCAGGCCCTCGGTCCGGGCCGCCGCGTGGACGGCCGGCTCCAGGCCCTCGGTCCGGACGGCGGCGGCCAGCAGATGGGCGGCGAGCCCGTAGTCGCGCGGCGGGAGCTGCACGCTCACCTCGCGGTCGGCCCGGGAGTACAGCTTGGCCGGGCGGCCCGAGCCGGGCCCCTCGCGCCCCGACCGCTTGCCGTGCGCGACCTCCAGCAGGCCGGCCGCGACCAGCCGGTCCAGGTGGAAGGCCGCGAGGCCCCGCTGGGCGCCGACGGCCTCGGCCGCCTCGGCCCGGCTCACCCCGCCCCCGCGTTCGACCACGTAGCGGTAGAGGCGGCGGCGCAGCGGGTCGGCCAGCGCGCCGACGGCGTCCATCCCGGTCTCGCTCATGGCCCCCATTCTGGGCGCTCGCGGGCGCCCGGTGTGGACGGCCCGCGCGATGGCTGCGGGACGGCTGGTAGCACAACGTATGCCTCACGAAGCCAAACGAAACAATAAAAAACCACACCGTAACTCTTGTGTGGCCCCCGTCATAGCTCCTAGCATCGGGGGCGACCACACGGAAACGCAGGTGATGCCACATGTACGCCGAGGAGCGGCAGCACTCCGTCCTGCAACGCGCCCGCGCCGAAGGGCGCGTGGACGTCGCCGTGCTCGCCGCCGAGTTCGAGGTGACCTACGAGACCGTCCGCCGCGATCTCACGGCCCTGGAACGCCGCGGCGTGCTCCGACGCGTGCACGGTGGCGCCATCCCGGTCGAGCGGCTGGGCTTCGAGCCCGCGCTGACCGTCCGGGACAACGTCATGACCGCCGAGAAGGAGCGCATCGCCAAGGCCGCCCTGGCCGAGGTCCCCGACGAGGGGGCGATCTTCCTCGACGCGGGCTCCACCACCGGCCGCCTGGCCGAGCGGCTGCCCGCCGACCGCGAGTTGACGGTGGTCACCAACTCGCTGTCGATCGTGTCGGTCCTCACCTCGCGTTCCAACATCAACCTGCTCGTCATCGGCGGTCGGCTGCGCCCGCGCACGCAGGCGACCGTCGACGCCTGGGCGCTGCGCGTCCTGGAGGAGACCTACGTCGACGTGGCCTTCATGGCCACCAACGGGCTCTCCGTCGAACGCAGCGCCACCACCACCGACACCGCCGAGGCCATGGTCAAGCGCGCCATGGTGCGCGCCGCCCGCCGGGTGGTGCTGCTCGCCGACCACACCAAGATCGGCAACGACCACTTCACCCGGTTCGCCGGGCTCGACGACTTCGACGCACTGATCACCGACACCGGCCTGGACGAGGGCCTGGCCGAGGAGATCCGCGCCCTCGGGCCGCGGGTCGTCCTCGCCTGACCCCCGCCCGCCGCACCCCGCCCC
>NZ_BCRK01000284.1 GCF_001552555.1 Nocardiopsis trehalosi NBRC 14201
TGGCGCCGAGCGGGGGCGGCCGGTGAGCGGCAGCACGCCGAGGGCGGTCGCGCCGACGGCGGCGGCGACGACCGCCGGGCCGGGAGCGGCGCCGCCGGCGGCGGCGTGGCCGATGAGCGCCGTGCCGACGCAGACGGTCGCGAACAGGGCCGCCCTGGCGGCGCGGAACGGGGACCGGGTGCACGACATCGCAGGAGCCATCATCCCAGTCCGTCCGGCCTCCCCCGCGCCGGGGTCGGCGCCGGAGGAGATCCCCCGCGACGGCCGGGAGCGGGCCCCGCCCCGGTGGACCGGTGCCACCCGGCGCGGCGGACCGGGGCCGCCCGGGGCGGCGGCCCCGGCCGATGCCGCCGATCGGTCGAGCGCGGCTGGGGGGCCGATGCCCCGGCCGGACCCGGCGCTCGGTGACCGACGGGACGCGCCCTAGTGGGCGGCGCCGAGTTCGAGGGCGAGGACGCCGCCGATCACCAGGGCGATGCCGCCGACCTGCACCCAGGTGAGGCCGTCGCCGAGGAACAGGGCGCCGATCAGGGCCACCAGCGAGACGCCCAGCGCGGCCCACACCCCGTAGGCCACCCCGATGCTCATGCCCGCCTTGAGGACCTGCGCGAGCAGGTAGAACGCCGTCCCGTAGCCGACCACGGTGATCGCCGACGGCAGGAGGCGGGTGAAGCCGTCGGAGTAGCGCAGCGAGATCGTGCCGGCGACCTCGGCGACGACGGCACCGATGAGCAGCAGCCACGGCATGGTGAGGGGCCCTTCCGGCAACGGGGATGTCCGACCGCCGGACGGACCGCCCGGCGCTCCGCGCACCCTACCCTCCCCCGTCGGACGCCGGACTCGAGTCCCGGTCGCGGCCGCGCGGACGATGCCGGCCGGGTGCGGGCGCCGGGGTGGCACGGGTGTGACGGCGGGCTCACCGGTGGGTGGGCTGCCGGGGCGGGGGGTGAGCGGCTACCGTGATCTCCGTGGCGACTCGGGACGGTACGACGTGGACGGCAGGGGCTCTGGCCCGGCGCGGGTTCGGCGACGGGGCGCGGGCGGCGCGGCTGCTCGACGGCGCCGGCATCGGCCCCGGCACGCACGGCGACCTCATCGGCGACCTGAGCACCGCCGCCGACCCCGACCAGGCGCTGCTGGGCCTGGTGCGGCTGCTGGAGTGCTGCGGCGACGCCGACGACCTCCTCGGGGCGCTCGCCGAGGACCCCGACCTGCGCCACCGCCTCACCCGCGTCCTGGGCGCCAGCGTCGCGCTCACCGACCACCTGGTGCGCCACCCCGGTGACTGGCGCGAGCTGCGCGGCGCCGACGCCGCCCGCTCCCCCGGCGCCGAGGAGCTGCGGGCGGGCCTGCTGCACATCGTGGGCGCCGACCCCAACTCCCCCGCCCCGGTGGCCGCCACCGAGGTCGACGACGACCAGGGTCCGGCGCACGCGCTCCGCGTCGCCTACCACCGGCGGGTGCTGCGGCTGGCCGGGCGCGACCTGACCGGCGGCGCCGACCTGGAGACCGTGTCGGCCGAACTCGCCGACCTCGCCGCGGCCACCCTGGACGCCGCCCTGGCGATCGCCCGCGCCGACGCGCCCGAGGAGGCGGCGCTGTGCCGGCTCGCGGTGATCGGCATGGGCAAGTGCGGCGGCCGGGAGCTGAACTACGTCAGCGACGTCGACGTGGTGTTCGTCGCCGAGCCCGCCGACGGGGTCGAGGACGAGCAGGCGGCGATGCGCGCGGCCGCCCGGCTCGCCGCCGAGACCATGCGCATCCCCGGCGAGACCGACAGCGAGGGCACGCTGTGGCAGGTCGACGCCGCGCTGCGCCCCGAGGGCCGCAACGGCCCGCTGGTGCGCAACCTGGCCGGGCACATCGCCTACTACGAGCGGTGGGCCAAGACCTGGGAGTTCCAGGCGCTGCTCAAGGCCCGCCCGATCGCGGGCGACGCGGAGCTGGGCGCCGCCTACAGCGAGGCGATCGACCCCTTGGTGTGGCGGGCGGCCGGCCGGCCGAACTTCGTCGACGACGTCCAGGCGATGCGCCGCCGGGTGATCGCGCACATCCCCCCGGCCGAGAAGGACCGCGAGCTCAAGCTCGGCCGCGGCGGCCTGCGCGACATCGAGTTCTCGGTGCAGCTCCTGCAGCTGGTGCACGGCCGCACCGACCCCGCCCTGCGTTCGGGCAACACGCTGCAGGCCCTGGAGGCGCTGTCGGCGGGCGGGTACGTGGGGCGCGACGACGCGGCCGGGCTCGCCGCGGCCTACCGGTTCCTGCGCCGGGTGGAGCACCTGCTCCAGCTCCACCGGCTGCGCCGCACCCACCTGCTGCCCGACCCCGACGCCGCCGACGGCCCCGACCAGTTGCGCCGCCTGGGCCGGGCGCTGGGGTCGACGGCCAACCCGGTGACCGATCTGATGGCCGACTGGCGGCGGGTGGCGGGCGAGGTCCGGCGGCTGCACCAGAAGCTGTTCTACCGCCCGCTGCTGCACGCCGTCGCCCGGCTGCCCTCCGCCGAGGCCCGGCTGACCCTGGAGCAGGCGGGCGACCGGCTGGAGGCGCTGGGCTTCGTCGACCCGGCGGGCGCCCTGCGCCACCTGGAGGCGCTGACCTCCGGGGTGAGCCGGCGGGCGTCGATCCAGCGCACCCTGCTGCCCGTCATGCTGGAGTGGTTCTCCGACGCGCCCGGCCCCGACGCCGGCCTGCTGGGGTTCCGCCAGGTCAGCGAGGCGCTGGGGTCGTCCCCGTGGTACCTGCGGCTGCTCCGCGACGACGTGCGGGTGGCCGAGCGCATGGCGTGGCTGCTGGGCACCAGCCGCTACGCCACCGAGCTGCTGCTGCGCGCCCCCGAGGCGGTGGCGATCCTCGCCGACGACGCCGACCTGGTGCGCCGCCCCGCCGAGGTGCTGGCCGGCGAGGCGTCCTCGGCCCTGCGCCGCAACGACTCCGCGGAGAACGCGGTGGCGGCGGTGCGCGCCCTGCGCCGCCGCGAGCTGCTGCGCACGGCGGCCGCCGACCTGCTGGAGGTGAGCGGCATCGACGCGGTGGGTGGCGCGCTCACCACCATCTCCGCGGTGACCATCGACGCCGCGCTGCGGGCCGCGGTCGCCGGGGTGGCCGAGCGGAACGGCACCGCCCCGTGCACGCGGATCGCGGTGATCGCGATGGGCCGGTTCGGCGGGGGCGAGCTGACCTACGCCAGCGACGCCGACGTCATGTTCGTGCACGACCCGCTGCCGGGCGCCGACACCGCGCGGGCCACGGCCGAGGCCGACGCGGTCATCCGCGAGCTGCGGCGGCTGCTGGAGATCCCGGCCGCCGAGCCCCCGCTGCACCTCGACGCCGATCTGCGCCCCGAGGGCCGCAACGGCCCGATGGTGCGCACGTTCGACTCCTACGCCGCCTACTACCGGCGCTGGTCGGCCACGTGGGAGAGCCAGGCGCTGCTGCGGGCCGCGCCGGTGGCCGGCGACGCCGACCTGGGGCTGCGGTTCGTCGAGCTGATCGACCCGCTGCGCTACCCGAGGGGCGGCGTCGACGACAACGCCGTGCGGGAGATCCGCCGGCTGAAGGCGCGTATGGAGGCCGAGCGGCTGCCGCGCGGCGCCGACCCGGCCCTGCACACGAAGCTGGGGCGGGGCGGGCTGTCCGACGTGGAGTGGGTGGCCCAGCTGCTCCAGCTCCGGCACGCGCACGACCTCCCCGAACTGCGCACCACCGGCACGCTGGTGGCGCTGGACGCCGCGGTCGCCCACGACCTCCTCGACAGCGAGGACGCGGCGGCGCTGGAGCTGGCGTGGCGGCTGGCGGCCCGGGTGCGGGGCGCGATCATGCTGGTGCGCGGGCGCGCGGGCGACTCCATCCCCACCGACCTGCGCGACCAGTCGGCGATCGCGGGCGCCCTGGGCTACCGCAGCGAGGAGGACGGCGAGGGCGCGGCGGGCCAGCTGATCCAGGACTACCGCCAGGTCACCCGGCGCGCCCGCGCCGTGATGGAGCGCGTGTTCTACGACGACTGACCCCCCTCCGCCCGGCCCCGCCGCCGCAGCGCGCCGACGGCCCCGGGGGGCGCCCGCACGGGCCGCGAGCCGCCCGAACGGTGCGGCGCGCCCGAGACCGCCGAGGACGGGCGTGGGGAACCGCGCCGTCATGGGCACGGCCTCGACCGCGGGGCCGGGGTTCAGCGCCTCCGGGGGTTCAGGCGGGACCGGACGCCCTCGCTGACCACCCGGACGGCGGCCGGGGGCGTCGGCGCGGCCGGCCAGAGCTGGAGGAGGTAGGCGTCGATCGGGTCCTCGCCGTCGCCGAGGGTGTCGGCCGCCGCCGCGGCGTCGAACCCCCGGGCGTGGTAGCGGAGCCGGTACCAGCCCGGCCCGGCGGGCAGCGGCGGCAGCGGGATCGCGCCGCCGCCCCACTGCTCGATGACCGGGGCGCCGACCGGCAGTTCGACGCTGAGCTCGACCACGTCCTCGTAGCCGCCGAGGTCGGGGCCGGGGTCGGTGGCGCGGACGCGGACGGAGAAGTCGACCTCGCCGGTGTGCAGGCCGGTGACCAGGAACGCGAAGCCCGTCCCCGGCGGGTCGGCGGGCCGCCGGGTCAGCACCAGGCCGGCGGAGAGGTCGGGCGAGGGGGCGGGCGTCAGGATGTCCGCCCCCTCGCCGTCCAGCAGGTACGCCTGGCCGTAGTGGACCCAGAGGCGGAAGTCGGCGGCGCCGGGGTCGGGGGCGTCGGGACCGGGGAGGCCGGGGCCGGGGGTGTCGGGGCCGGGAGGGGTCATGGTGCCGGACCCTAGCGGAGGAGGCCGGCGGGCGGCCGCTCCGGGC
>NZ_BCRK01000285.1 GCF_001552555.1 Nocardiopsis trehalosi NBRC 14201
CGCCGTGTCGACACGGCGACCCGCTGATACGGCGATCCGGGGACACAGCGACCCGGCGATGGTGCGCCCTCCGAAGGGTGCGGACAGCGGGCCCTGCCGGCACGGCACCCCGCCGGCCCGGCCCGGGGTCAGCCGAATTCGACGGACACCACTTCCGCGTCGACGTCCCAGGACTCGCCGTCCTTGAGGCTCTTCACCAGGTGGCCCGTGCGGCAGTCGACCGCGCCGTAGAGGTCCGCGGTGTGGCCGCTGCGGTTCTCCACCCGGATGACCTCGCCGAACATGTCGGCCGGTTCGAGGTTGTAGCACTGCTTCTCCGGGGCGGGGATGCGGTGCGTCGTCTCGCCGGACCGGATCCTCTCGACGTACACGAACTCCTTCTCCCCGTCGCCGGGCGCGGCCCCGGCGGTGTACGCGGACGCGTGCGCCCCCGACAGGAGCGCGGACAGCAGGCGGAACACGGCGGCCTCCTCGGTTCACCGAACGGTGCGTGCACCGCCCCGCTGTCCGCGTCCGCACCACGCGGACCTCCAGGGGAGGGCGGCGTCCGGGAAACCCGGGCCCCGGCCCCCGCCCGCCGCGCGCCTCAGCGGGGGACCACCCCGTTCTGGTACGCCCACACGACGGTCTGCACCCGGTCGCGGACCCCGATCTTGGCCATGGCGCGCCCCAGGTGCGACTTGACCGTGCTGGTCTCGATGACCAGCTCCCGCGCGATCTCGGCGTTGGACAGGCCCTGCGCGAGCAGCCGCACGATGTCGGCCTCGCGCGCGGTGAGCCGGTGCAGGGCGGTGGGGCCGTCGGTGCCCGAGGGCTTGCGCCGGGCGAACTCGGCGATCACCCGCCGGGTCACCGCCTGGTCGACCAGGCCGTGCCCGCTCGCCAGCCGCCGCACCGCGTCGATGAGGTCCTCGGGTTCGGCGTCCTTGAGGATGAACCCGCTCGCCCCCGCCTCCAGCGCCCCGAAGACGTAGTCGTCCAGGTCGAAGGTCGTCACCACCAGCACGGCGGGCGGGGAGGCGAACCGGTCGCTCTCCGCGATGCGCCGGGTCGCGGCGATCCCGTCGCCGCCGGGCATCCGCACGTCCATGCAGATGACGTCGGGCGCCAACCGGTGGGCGAGGTCGACCGCGGCCGGGCCGCTGGAGCCCTCGCCCACCACCTCGATGTCGCCCGCGTCCTCCAGGACCACGCGGAAGCCCGCGCGCACCACCGACTGGTCGTCCACCAGCACCACGCGGATCATGCCGTACCACTCGCCTTCGCTTCGGGGACCGGATCCACCGGCGGGGTGCCGGTGGGCAGGGTGAGCGCGACCCGCCAGCCGCCGTCGGCGGTCGGCCCGGCGTCGAACGCGGCGCCGATGAGCTGCGCCCGTTCGCGCATGCCGATGAGGCCGTGTCCGCGCCGGCCGCCGGGCCGGGGCGGGGCGGGGGTGCCGCGGCCGGCCGGGGGCGGCGTGTTGGCGACCTCCAGCGCCACCGCGTCGGGGCGGTAGCTCAGCACCACCCGCACCCGGGCCCCCGGGGCGTGGTCGCGGACGTTGGACAGCGCCTCCTGCACCACGCGGTAGCAGGCGACGTCGGCGATCGGCGGCAGGTCGCGGGGCGCGCCCTCGCGCACCAGGTCGACGGGGGTCCCGAGGTCGCGGACGTCCCCGACGAGCCGGTCCAGGACGGCCAGCCCCGGCACCGGGGCGCCGTCCCCGCCCAGGCCGCCGTCGTCGGGGCCGAACGCGGGGGCGTCGCGGGCGGCCTCGCGCAGGGTGCCGACGACCAGCCGCAGGTTGTCGAGGGTCTCCTTGCCCTGCGCGCGGATCCACGCGGTGCCCTGCCGGGCGGCGGCCGGGTCGCGCTCGATGAGCCGCTCCACGGCCGCCGCCTGGACCACCATCCCGGAGAGGTGGTGCGCGGCGATGTCGTGGAGTTCGCGCGCCATCCGGGCCCGCTCGGCGCCGATGGCGGCGTCCGCGCGGTCGCGCTGGGCGCGCACGGACTCCTCCGCGCGCAGCCGCACCAGCTCCAGGTAGCGGCGGCGGGTGGCGGCGTAGGTGCCGGCCACCGCCGTCGCGACGTAGGACAGCACGCCGGTGATGGCGTGGTCCAGCACCAGGGCGGCGGGGCCGGTCGGCACCGGCGCCTCGGCCATCGACTCCGGCCGCAGGGGGGCGGTGACGCCGGTCAGCGGCCCGGCGGCCAGGAAGCCGAGCGCGGTCTCCAGCACCGTGACCACGGCGATGACCGGGACCAGCCGCCGCGCGGGGAGCAGGGTGCCGCAGGTGTACGCGGCGATCATCGGCGCCACCCCCCGCACCCCGATCCCCCCGGGCAGGACGGCGACCAGCGCCACCTGGACCAGGGCGGTCGAGGCGAGGCAGAGCACGGGGCGGGTGGTCCGCAGGCAGAGGAGGAGCGCCTGGGCGACGGCCAGAGCGGTGACCAGGCCCGCGTGCGCCGGGGTGAACCCGACCGCGAGCGCGTCGGGGCTCTCCGCCAGCACCGGCCAGAGCACGCACGCCGAGGCGGCGGCGACGGCGACCGCCAGCAGCGCGTCGCGGGGGAGGCCGCGGGTGATCCCGGCCCGGGTCAGCCCGGCGTCGAGCCGGGCCGCGGCCCGGCCGAGCCGCCCGCCGACCAGGTCGGCGTCGAGGTCGGTGTCCGGGTCCGGGCCGGGGCCGGGGCCGTCCCCGGTGCGGGGGCCGGCCTGGCGCTGCGTCACGTGGTTCACCCGCCTTCGTGGGGTTGGAGCGGTGTCGCCGATGCTATGAGGTGGTGCGGCGTGCCGGGAGCGGGGTACCCCGCCGCCGGCCCGCCGCATCGGGCGCGCCCCGGTCAGTAGGACACGCTGGGGGCGAGCAGGTTGAAGACGACCGCGAACCAGGCGACGCCGAGGAACGCGAGGAGCAGCAGCGCCCGGCCGGTGGCGCGGACCCACCCGACGCGCCGCCGGACACCGACCACCACGTGGGCCGCCGCCGGGAGGATGCCCAGGACGCCCACGAGCTGGAGGGCCTGGAGAACGCGGATGGCGGCGAACGGCACGTCCGTGAGCCCCATGAGCGTCACGATGACCCCCATCCAGCCGGCGAAGGCGGCGACGGCGCTCGCGGCGGCCACACGGGTGGAGATCCGCACCCAGCGCCCGGCGGACCCGTCGGCCGGGGGCGTCGGCAGCGACAGGCGGCGCCGGACGATCGCCCGGACCGGCCAGACCAGCAGCGCGGTGAGCAGCACGGCGGCCGAGGACACCAGGATCGGCACGGCCACGGCCGGGTCCCGCTCCGGGTCGACGCGCAGCAGGGCGAACGCCGAGGAGAACCCGAGCGCGCGGACCTCGCCGTCCTCCACCCGCATGGTGACGACGCGCTGGCCGCCGACCTCCTGCCAGACCCACGGCGCGACCTCCTCGTAGACCAGCGGGTAGGGCCAGGCGGGGGCGGGGGAGATGAGGATGGTGCCGTCCTCGCGGGCGGTCACCGTGGTGGTGTCCAGGACGCCGATCACGGCGAGGAAGTTGCTGTGCATGGAGCGCGAGGCGCCGTAGGTGCCCTCGGCCATGGCGGCGTGCTCGGCCGCCGTCGGCTCGACGGCGGTGTCGGCGGCGCCGTCGCCCTCCGCCGGGAAGTACCGGTCGGCGAAGGCCGAGGTCAGCGTGTCGCGCAGCACGTGGGTGTCGGCGGCGCCCCGGCCGTTGCCGTTGAGCGTGACGAAGATCCCGGCACCCTCCTCCGGGTAGATCTGCAGGTGGGAGTGGAAGTAGTCGGTGTCGCCGCCGTGCCCGATGACGCGGTGGCCGTTGCGGCTCTCGTCGAAGTAGCCCAGCGTCATTCGCGGCCCTTCGGCGAGCGTGCCGAGGGTGTCCTCGCCGAGGGCCGGCGCCTGCATGAGCTCCCGCGTGTCGTCGGCGAGCAGGTCCGCGCCGGGTCCCTCGCCGAGCTGGGCGAGCATGAACCGGGCCATGTCGTCCGCCGTCGCCGACATCGACCCGGCGGGGGCCACGCCGACCACCTCGAACGGGGCGGCGGGGTCGGCGTCGGTGGCGTAGCCGCCGGACATCCGGTCGGCCAGCCCGTCCGGCAGCGGCTGGGCGAAGGTCGACGCGTCCATCCCCGCCGGTGCGAACACGTGCTCGGCGACGTACTCCTCGAACGGCATGCCGCTGACGCGCTCGACCACGTAGCCGGCGACCGCCATGCCGTAGTTGGAGTAGGCGGGGACCGTGCCCGGCTCGTAGACCTGCTCGGGCGGGTCGGTGGCGAGGGCCGCGCGCAGGTCGTCCTCGGCGCCCTCGGCCAGCATCAGGTGGCCCAGGCGCTCCTCGTACCCGGCGGTGTGGGTGAGCAGGTGGCGCAGGGTGACGTCGCGCTCGAAGGAGGCGGGGAGGGTGATGTCGAGGTAGGTCTGCACGTCGGCGTCGAGGTCGACCTCGCCCTGCTCCACGAGCTGCAGGACGGCGGTGGCCGTGGCCAGCTTCGACACCGACCCGACGCGGAACAGGGTCTCCCGGGGGTCGACCGGGCGCGGGTCGCCGCCGTCGCCCCCGGTGTCGGCGTAGCCGTAGCCGCGCGTGGTCAGCACCTCGCCGTCGTCGACGACGGCGACCGCCGCCCCGGGGATACCGGTCTGCTCCAGGGCCGTCGGCAGGACGCCGTCGAGCCAGGCGTCGACGTCGGCCGCGTCGAGTTCGGCGGTGGCGGGGGCGGGGGTGGGCGGGGCGGGGG
>NZ_BCRK01000286.1 GCF_001552555.1 Nocardiopsis trehalosi NBRC 14201
GGCGGCCGGGCCGCCCCGGCCGCACCCGCTCCCCGGGCCGACGCAGCGGGGCCCGAGCCCGGCGTCCGCACACCGGCCCGCGAGGTCGCGGCCCGCTCGCCCGTCCGCGCCGAGCGGCCGGATGATGCAGAGAGCACGAGCTAGGAGGGGACCGGCATGCGCATCCTGGTGACCGGCGGTTCGGGCCGCCTGGGCCGCAGCGTCGTCGCCGAACTGGCGGGCCGGGGGCACGAGGTGACCTCGGTCGACCTCGCCCCCGGGCCCGGCGGGGCGGCGGCGTGGGTCGCGGCGGACCTGCTGGACGACGCGGCGCGCGCGGAGGTGTTCGCGGCGGCGCGGCCGGAGGCGGTGGTGCACCTGGCGGGGATCGCGGTGCCGTTCGTCCGCCCCGACACCGAGACGCTGTCGGTGAACGCCCGGCTGGCGTGGGCGGTGCTGTCGGCGGCGGTGGCCTCGGGCGCCCGCGCGGCCGTGGCCGCCTCCAGCCCGACCGTGTTCGGCTACGGGGCGCCCGGGTGGGAGCCCCGCTACCTGCCGCTGGACGAGGCGCACCCGGTGGCGCCGTGGCACGCCTACGGCCTGAGCAAGACCGTGGTGGAGGAGGCAGTGCGGACGCTGGCGCGCGCGGGCAGCGGCGGGTGCGAGCTGACCGCCGTGCGCCCCGGTTACGTGCTGGCGCCCGAGGAGTGGGCGGGGGCGCCCACCCAGCAGGGGCACACCGTCGCCGAGCGGCTGGCCGACCCCGCTCTGGCGGCGGGCTCGCTGTTCAACTACGTCGACGCGCGGGACGCCGCCGAGCTGTTCGCCCTGCTGTGCGAGCGCCCCGGCCGGGTCCGCAACGGGCAGGTGTTCCACGCCGTGGCCGAGGACGCGCTGGCCCGCGAGCCGCTGGCGGAGCTGCTGCCGAGGTTCCACCCGGGGACGGCGCGGCACGCGTCGGCGCTGATCGGGCGGCGGGCGGCGTTCAGCTCGGGCGCGGCGCGGCGGGCGCTGGGCTGGCGGCCGCGCCGGACCTGGCGTACCGAGCTGCGCGGTACCGCCGCCGGCTGAGCCCTTGCGGCGCGGCCGGGTGCGGCCGACGCGCACGGCGGCGGCCCGCCGTCGGGTACGGTCCGAGTCGGTGCCGGCGCGCGCCCGGCGGCGCTGCCTCCCCGGACGATCTAGGATCGGCACCCTGGGAAAGTGTTTTCCGAACGGATGAGGCGGAGGATGGTCCGGTGGGCGGCGGTTACGTGACCCTGGAGCAGGTGGCCCGGCACGCCGGGGTGTCGCTGGCCACCGCGTCGCGGGTGCTCAACGGCAGTACGCGCCAGGTCGGCCGGAAGCTGCGCGACCGGGTCACCGCCAGCGCCCACGAACTCGGCTACCTGGCGAACGCCTCGGCGCAGACGCTGGCCCGCAACACCAGCTCGCTGGTAGGGCTGATCGTGCACGACATCGCCGACCCCTACTTCTCCAGCATCGCCTCGGGGGTCACCCGGTCGGCCGAGGACGAGGGCCTGATCGTGGTGCTGGGCACCACCGGCCGCACCCCGCAGCGGGAACTGGAGCTGCTGGCCACCCTGCGGTCGCACCGGGCCCGCGCCGTGGTGCTCGCGGGCAGCCGGACCGTCGACGACGAGAGCACCCGGCGGCTTGCGGACGAGATCACGATGTTCGCCGCGCGCGGCGGCCGGGTGGCCTGCGTCTCGCAGGAGGGGCTGCCCGCCGACACCGTGGTGCCCGACAACCGCAACGGCGCGGCCGAGCTGGCGCGCGCCCTGGTCGGGCAGGGGCACCGCCGGTTCGCGATCCTCGCCGGCCCCACCGACCTGCGCACGGCGCGCGAGCGGCTCGACGGGTTCCACGGGGCGCTGGCCGGGGCGGGCATCTCCCTGGCGCCGCACGACGTGGTGCACGGCGCGTTCACCCGCGACGGCGGCTACGAGTCGACCCGCCGCCTGCTGGCCGCCGGGACCGACGCCACCTGCCTGTTCGCGGTGAACGACGTCATGGCCACGGGCGCCATGGCGGCGCTGCGCGACGCGGGCCTGCGGGTGCCGCGCGACCTGTCGGTCGCCGGGTTCGACGACATCCCCACGCTGCGCGACCTCACCCCCGCGCTGTCCACGGTGCGGTTGCCGCTGGAGTGGATGGGCGAGGAGGCCGCCCGCCTGGCCCTGCGCGAGGAGGCCGCCGAGGCCCCCCGCGTCGTCGCGGTCGCGGGCGAGGTCGTCCTGCGCGAGAGCACCGCCCCGCCGGCCGCCGACTGACCCGAGTACCCGGCCGGCGCCGCGCGGGGCGCCGGGGGTCAGGCGAACGTGAGGCCGTGGCCGGGCGGAGTGGCGGCCGCCGCCCAGCCGGCGTGCAGGGCGACCCCGCTGGGGTGTTCCAGGGCCCCGAGGGCGGCGAAGGACGCGCGGTCGATGTCCTCCACCATGGCCGCCCGGGGCACGCACAGGGCGAGTTGGGCCGACAGCTCGGGCAGCAGGTGCGGGGCGACCGGCACCGACGCCTCGGCCGCCAGGTCGGCGATGCGCAGGAACGGGGTGATCCCGCCGACGCGGACCGCGTTGGGTTGGGCGATGTCGCACACCCCGGCGTCGATGGCGGCGCGGAACGCGCCGACGGTCCGCAGGTTCTCCCCCACCGCGAACGGCACGCCCGTCGCGCGGCGCAGCCGCACGTACGCGTCCAGGTCGGCGGCGGGCAGCGGCTCCTCGATCCAGTACGGGTCGAAGCGCTCCAGGGCGGCCAGCGCCCGCCGCGCCGCAGGCAGATCCCACCGCTGGTTGGCGTCGAGCATGAGGGCGGTGCCGGGGCCGGCGAGCCGGCGCACGGCCGCCACGCGCCGGACGTCGCGGTCGAGGTCGGCCGAGCCCACCTTGATCTTGACGGCGCGGTGCCCGGCGTCGAGCCAGCCGCGCACCTGGCCGAGCAGGTCCTCCAGCGGGTAGTCGAGGTTGACCCCGCTGCCGTAGGCGGCCACCCGGTCGCGCCGCCGGCCGATGTGGTCGACCAGCGGGGCGCCGGCCCGGCGGGCGGCGAGGTCCCACAGGGCGATGTCGACGGCCGCGACGGCCATGGCCGCGAGCCCGCCCGCCCCCGCGTCGGCGAGGTGGGCGGTGAGGTCGGCCCAGCGGGGGGCGGGGTCGGGGGTCCGGCCGACCAGGGCGGCGGGGCAGTCGTCGTCGAGCAGCGCCCGGACGGCGCCCGCGCCGACGCGCGGCGTCCAGGCGAACCCGGTGCCGGTGCGCCCGTCGGAGGTGGTCACGCGGGTGATGACCAGGGTGTTGACGTCGACCCCGCCGTCCCAGGCCCGGTGCAGCGGGTACCGGCGGACGCGGGTCTCCAGGCCGGTGATGACGACCGGGGCGGCCGGGGCGGCCGGACCGGTCGTTGCCCCGGGGGTGGGGACGCGGTCGGCGGCGGCCTCGGCGCCACCGGGCGCGGCGCCCGCAAGGGGCGCGTCGGTACCGGGTGCGGAGCCTGCCGACGGTGCCGCGTCGCCGGACGCAGCGCCTCCCAGCGGTACGGCGCCACCAGACGCAGAGACCGCCGACGGCGGGGCGTCAGCAGACGCGAGGCCCGCCGATCGTGCCGCGTCAGCAGGCGCAGCACCTCCCAGCGGCGGGGCGGCGCCGGGTGTGGGGCCTCCCAGCGGTACAGCGTCGCCGGGCGTGGGGTTTCCCGACCGTACGGTGTCGCCGGGTGGAGCGGGGTGGGCGTCGGGGGGCATCCGGTCAGCCCTCCTTGACCGCGGCGAGGCCGGCGTCGATGATCGCCGCCAGTTCGTCCAGCTCCGCCGGCGCGGGGTCGGTGAACGGGGGGCGCACCCCGCCGACGTCGGCGCCGCGGAGCCGCGCGCCCGCCTTCACCAGGGCGACCGCGTAGCCGGGCGCGCGGTCGCGCAACTCCACCAGCGGCCGGTAGAACACGTCGAGCAGGGTCTGGGCGAGCGGGTCGCCGGCGTGGAACGCCCGGTAGAAGGCGGTGGCGACCTCGGGGACGAACGCGAACGCCGCAGAGGAGTACAGCGGGACCCCGATGGCGGCGTAGGCGGGCACCGTCACCTCGGCGGTCGGCAGACCGTTGAAGAAGGTGAACGCGTCGCCGCGCACCGCGCGCACGGCCGCGACGATGCGCGACATGCGGTCGAGGTCGCCCACCCCGTCCTTGATGCCCACCACGCCGGGCAGCCCGGCGACCTCGGCGGCCGCAGCGGGGGTGAGCACCAGGCCGCCCCGCTGGTAGACGATGACGGGCACGCCCGCGGCCTCGGTGACCGTCCGGACGTAGTCGACCAGGCCCCGCTGGGAGCCGGAGACCAGGTAGGGCGGGAGCAGCAGGACGCCGTCGGCGCCGAGGCGGCGCGCCGCCTCGGCCTGCTCCACCGCTGTGCCGAGGCCGCCGCCGACGCCCGCCACCACGGGGACGCGCCCGGCGGTGGCGGCGACGGCGGCGCGCACGGCGCGGGCGTGCTCGGCGGCGGACAGGGCGTGCACCTCGCCGGTGCCGCAGGCGGCGAACACGCCGCCGGGCCCGTGCTCCAGGCCGGCGGCGACGTGGCGGCGCAGGGCGTCCTCGTCCAGGCGCCCGGCGCCGTCGAAGGGGGTGACCGGGAAGAACAGGATTCCGTCGAAGTCCATGGGGGTCCTTCGCGTCGATGCGGTCTCGGGGGGCGGAGGGCGGCGCGGCCCGCCGGGGCGGGCCGCGCCGGGGGGCACACGACG
>NZ_BCRK01000287.1 GCF_001552555.1 Nocardiopsis trehalosi NBRC 14201
CCCCCCCCCCCCCCCCCCCCCCGCGCCCCCACCGGGCCGCGCCCCGCGCCCCGCGCCCCCCGCGCCCCGCGCCGGCCGCCGCGCAGAGCCGCCGCACCCCGGCCGCCGCGCCCCCCGATCGCCCGCGCCCGTCCGCGCCCGCCGATCCACACGCGTAACCTCCCCCTCCACCGGGCAGTGGGACCGGAGCGCCGCCACCCGGCGGCCCACCGCACACCACCCGAAGGGGGACGTCACCACCATGGCCAGCGACCTCACCGGCAAGACCATCGCCTTCCTCGTCGCACCCGAAGGCGTCGAACAGGTCGAGCTCACCGACCCCTGGAAGGCCGTCCAGGACGCCGGCGGCACCCCGCGCCTCGTCTCCACCGACAGCGGCGAGATCCAGGGGTTCGACCACCTCGACAAGGCCGACACCTTCCCCGTCGACACCACCGTGGACGACACCACCGCCGCCGACTACACCGGCCTCGTCCTCCCCGGCGGCGTCGCCAACCCCGACTTCCTGCGCACCAACGAGCGCGCCGTCGCCTTCGTCAAGGAGTTCTTCGACAGCGGCAAACCCGTCGCCGCCATCTGCCACGCCCCGTGGACCCTGGTCGAGGCCGACGCCGTCCGCGACCGCCGCCTCACCTCCTGGCCCAGCCTGCGCACCGACATCACCAACGCCGGCGGCGAGTGGGTCGACGAGGAGGTCGTCGTCTGCGCCATGGGCGCCAACACGCTCGTCACCAGCCGCAAACCCGATGACCTGCCCGCATTCAACCGCGCCGCCCTCGACGCGTTCGCCAAGTAGCGGCCCCGCGTGCACCCGGCCGAAACCTGGTTTAGACCATTCCACGACCTACAAGCCCTAGAGTGTTAACCGTGACACGTCGAGCAAAGATCGTCGCGACCCTCGGTCCGGCCACGTCGAGTCCGGAGACCATCCGCGAACTCGTCGACGCCGGACTGGACGTGGCGCGACTCAACCTCAGCCACGGAACGCACGAAGACCACCGCGCCAACTACGACAACGTCCGGGCGGCCGCCCAGGCCAGCGGGCGCAGCGTCGGCATCCTCGCCGACCTCCAGGGGCCCAAGATCCGCCTCGGCACCTTCGCCGACGGCCCCGTCGACCTCGAACCCGGCGACGAGTTCACGGTCACCGTCGACGACGTCGCCGGCGACGCCCACCGGGTGTCCACCACCTACAAGGGCCTCCCCGGCGACGTCCGACCCGGCGACCGCGTCCTCATCGACGACGGCCGCGTCGTGCTGGAATGCACCAAGACCACCAGCACCGACGTCCACACGCGCGTGATCATCGGCGGCACCGTCTCCAACCACAAGGGACTCAACCTCCCCGGCGTCTCGGTCAGCGTGCCCGCGCTCACCGAGAAGGACGAGGCGGACCTGCGCTGGGCCCTCGCCCAGGGCGTCGACATGGTCGCGCTGTCCTTCGTGCGCAGCCCCGCCGACGCCGACGAGGTCCACCAGATCATGGACGAGGTCGGGGTACGCGTCCCCCTCATCGCCAAGATCGAGAAGCCGCAGGCCGTCGAACGCCTCCAGGACATCATCGAGGTCTTCGACGGCGTCATGGTCGCCCGCGGCGACCTCGGCGTCGAACTCCCGCTGGAGAACGTGCCGATGGTGCAGAAGCGCGCCGTCGAACGCTGCCGCGACAAGGCCAAGCCGGTCATCGTCGCCACGCAGATGCTCGAATCCATGATCAGCGCGCCCCGCCCCACCCGGGCCGAGGCGTCCGACGTCGCCAACGCCGTCCTCGACGGCGCCGACGCCGTCATGCTGTCGGGTGAGACCAGCGTCGGCAAGTATCCGATCGAGACCGTGCAGACCATGGCCCGCATCGTCGCCGCCGCCGAGCAGGAGTCGCTGCGCGCCTCGCACATCCTCAACCGGGTCCCCGAGACCACCGGAGGGGCCATCGCCCGCGCCGCCGCCGAGGTCGGAGCCACCGTCGGCGCCAAGGCCCTGGTCGCCTTCACCATGTCCGGCGAGACCGCGCGGCGCCTCGCCCGCTACCGGTCGCCCATCCCGCTGCTGGCCTTCACCACCACCACGGCCACCCGCTCCCAGCTCTCGCTGACCTGGGGCGTCGAGACCCACTGCGTGGCCTGGGTCGACCACACCGACGAGATGGTGCGCCAGGTCGAGAGTGAGCTCCTCGACATGGGCGTCTACCAGAAGGGCGACAAGATCGTCATCGTCGCCGGCAGCCCGCCCGGAACGCCCGGGTCGACCAACTCGCTGCGGGTCCACCGCATCGGCGACGCCATCGCGCACGGGAAGTGACCCGGCCGCGCACCCCGCACGGGGACTGACACACCCCGCGCACACCACGAGGCCCCATCCCCCGGGAGGCGCACCCGCGCCCGCCCGGGGAGGGGCCTGACGGCGTTCACGGGGCCGATGCCCGCCCTGCCCGTCCCGCGCGACGGCCTGCCGGGGGCGATCAGCGCACGGCCTCGCGCCCGCCGCGCACCCCGCGTCGGCCCGCGGGGAACGATCGGCCCACGGCCTCGCACCCCGCGACGGCCTGCCAGGGTCGGTCAGCCCACGGCCTCGCGCCCGCCGCCCCGCCACCGTACGCGCGGTGCCCGCGGCCGGCCCGCCGACCCCGCCCGCCCCGCGTGCGGCTGCTCCTCCTCCACCGCCCCGGACTCATAGGAGACCCGCTCCAGCGGCATGTCCCACGGCAGCAGGTTCCACGGACTCGCCGGATCGGTGGTCAGCAGCCCCAGCGCGGTCCACACCCGGTCGCCGCCGGTGTCCTCGGCCCCGCCGCCCCCGTGCCACAGCAGGTACCCCCCGTGGAACGCCTCGGCCAACTGCCGCCAGCTCACGTACCGGCGCTGCAGGTCCGACGCCACCCGCCGCAGCAGGTTCCGGGTCTCGGTCGGGCTCAACCAGTCCAGCGTCGCCCCGCCGCACGCCAACCGGATCAGGTGCACCGACCGCCACCACTGGTAGGCGCCGATCACCACGGTCTCGGCGGAGTCGTCCGCCCCCGTGATCTCGCGCATCCGCGCCACCTGCTCCGGGGTCAGCACCAGCCCGCCGCCGGCGCCGCCGGCCGCCCGGTCGCGCACCGTCCCCGTGCGCAGGTCGACCACCAGGTCGGCGCTGGGGCCGGCGTGCAGCTCCTCCCACAGCCGGTCGACCGCCGCCAGCAGCGACTCCCGGTCGACGACGTCCCACTCGGCCTCGAACACCCGCCGGTACTGGCGGCGCAGCTGCGGTCGCACCACCACGTCCCACGGCTCGGCCAGCGCCACCCGGAACGGCGCCGCGACCGCCGCCGCCCACCGCTCGGTGGTCAGCGGGCCCTCGGGGTCCTTGGTGCGCAGCGCGGGGGCCTCGCGGGCGCCGATGACCAGCTCGGCGAAGGAGCCCGCCGCCAGCAGCGCGATCGGCACGAACGCCCACCCGGGCGCGCCCACGAGGACCAGCAGCCCCGCCACAACGGGCAGGGGCGCCATCGACCACGGCTGGCGGCGCTTGGACCCCCAGGCCACGACGGCCCAGGCGCCGGTCGTCAGCGCCCCGACCACTGCGGCCACCGCGGCGAGCACCGGCCACCCCCTCCACATCGGACGGCGGCCGCCGCCGGCGGACCGCTGCCCGGAACACTCCGGAGTTCCAGGATCGGTGACGGGGACGCCCGCCGGCGCCCAAACCCACGGGTTGTGCTCAGGTTGTAGCCGTGATGTGACCGCTCACAGCGCGTGCCCCGGCCCCCCACGGGAGGTCACCGCTTGGGCCCGACGTGCAGGTCCAGCCGCGCCACGTCGTCACGCCGGGCGACGGAGACGATGTGGGCGTCGGCCCACCGGTCGTGCCGCCGCTGCTGCACCCGTCGGGTCCACGCCACGCCCAACCGGTCGAGCGCCGCGCAGAGCAGCCCGGCGATGTCGGGGGAGGCGCTGGCGAAGAAGTAGCGCGGGTAGGCGTAGTACCGCCACGCGCCCCCGACCCGGCGCCGCACCCGGTTCACCACCCGGCACCCGTCGGAGTGCAGCAGCCCGCGCGCGAACGCGCCCGGGTGGGCGTCGACGGCCTCCCGCTGCCACGGGTCCAGCCGGATCGGCCGGGTGTGCTTGGGACCGGGGCCGTGCTGGGGGAACAGGCACGGCCAGTGCTTGGAGGCCGACCGCACGGCGGTGCAGCCGGTGCGGCGGACCCGGTGGGCGGAGCAGGGCAGGACGGCGGTCATGGTCCGCGCGCACTCCTCGATGAGGCCGGGATAGCGGTCGTCGCAGAAGACGGCGAGGTAGTACACGCCGCGGCGCGACGCGGCGATGTGGCCGTCGCCGAGGTAGAGGCCCAGGAGGTGGGCGTAGGCGGCGGTGTCGAGGGTGCCGGAGCCGCAGCGCGGGCAGTACGCTGTGCGGTCGCGTCCGGCGGCGGGGGAGCGGCGGCGGCCGGTGTGCCAGTGGCGGACGGCCTGGACGGAGACGCCGCAGGCGCGGGCGACGTCGGCGTCGTCCAGGCCGCGGGCGTGCAGGCGGAGGGCGCGGTCGACGGTGGCGCGGGGGTACATGCCCGTGATGGTGGCGGGGTGGGGCGCGCTGCGGGGCGGAACGCCCGGAAATGACACCGGCGGCCCAGGTGGGACGGCTCGGGAGAGCCGTCCCACCT
>NZ_BCRK01000288.1 GCF_001552555.1 Nocardiopsis trehalosi NBRC 14201
GTGCGTGGACGGCCGCGAAGCGGACGTCCACGCGGCGATCATAAGGGCCGCCCGCCCGCGCCTTCCCGCGGAACGGCCATGAACTCCCGTCAAACATGCCGACCCTGACCGGAAGCGGACAACACCGCCGATTCCGGCCAACCGGATGCCGCCGTTTCGGCCCGCCCGACGCGGATCAGACCGCCCGGGCGCTCCACCGGTCGCCGTGCCGGTCGACCTTCAGCGTCAGACCGAACGTCTCGCCCAGCGCCTCGCCCGTCATCACCTGCTCCAGCGGCCCCGCCGCCACCACCGCCCCGCCGCGCATCAGCAGCCCGTGCGTGAACCCGGGCGGGATCTCCTCGACGTGGTGCGACACGATCACCGGCGTCGGCGCGTCGATGTCGTCGGCCAGCACCGCCAGCCGGCGCAGCAGGTCCTCGCGGCCGCCCAGGTCCAGCCCCGCCGCCGGCTCGTCCAGCAGCAGCAGCTCGGGGTCGGCCATCAGCGCGCGGGCGATCAGCACCCGCTTGCGCTCCCCCTCCGACAGCGTGCCGAACCGCCGCTCCGCCAGCGGCGCCGCACCCCACCGGTTCAGCAGCGCCCGCGCACGGCTGTGGTCGGGGGTCTGGTACTCCTCACCGAACCGGCCCAGCAGCCCGTAGGAGGCGCTGATCACCAGGTCCCGCACCACAGCGGAGTCCGGGACCCGGTTGGCGACCGCGGCGCTGGAGAACCCCACCATCGACCGCAGCTCCTGGGTGTCGGCCTCGTCCAACCGCTCCCCCAGGACGTGCGCCGTACCGGCGGACGGGGCGGTCTGGGCGGCCGCGACGCTCAGCAGCGTGGTCTTGCCGGCCCCGTTCGGACCGATCACCACCCACCGCTCGTCGTCCTCCACCGTCCACTCGACGTCGCGCAGCAGCACGGCATCGCCGCGGCGCACCGTCACGCCGCTCATCCGCAGCACCTGGCCGTCCAATTCCACTCCCTGTTCCACCGCGCTCCGAGTCCCGTAGCGCCGCGCAGACCGCCGCGCTCCGATGCGAACCTAGCGGACGCGCCTGTTGGTCCGTGCACCGATCTAGGCTGAACCAATGCTGCGAGAACTGTCATCCGCCCAGTTGGTCGCGTGGGGCAACGCCTGGCTGGCCGGCCAGGCCGGGCTCGACGACGCCGTCGACGCGGTGGAGCGGCGCACGGGACCCCACGTCGTCGGCGACGTCCCCCCGGGGCTGCCGTTCGAGGCGGGCGCCCCGCTGCGGTCGGCGCTCGCCCGGCTGCGCTCCCACGGGCTGAGCGCGTTCCGGCTCAGCCTGCCCGTCCCCGGCGACCCCCTCGGCCTGGTCGGGGCGGCCGACCTCAACACCGCCGCGATCGACGCGCGCGAGGCGGTCCTGGTGCGGCTCGCGGACCGCCAGGTCGGTCTGGTCCCGGGCGAGGACCGGCGCGGCTCCTCCTACGTCGGCGTCGCCTGGACCCCCTACCCGGCCGCCGACACCGACCCCGAACCCGTCCCCCTGGCCGACGCCGAGCACCGGCTGACCCTCGCCATCCGCGAGTCCGCCGCCCTCTTCGGCCAGGTCGACGACGTCTCCACGTGGAGCCCCGAGGTCACCCGCGCCCTCGCCGACCTCCGCGACGCCGACCGCGCCCCCAGCGACGGGCTCGCCCCCGGCCACCCGCAGCGGGCCCACCGCCTCGCCGCCCAGGCCGACCGGCTCGCCGTGGTGGTCCGCCTCGCCGGCGCCGACGACGGCCGCGGACTGTCGGCCGCCCAGATGGAGTCGCGCCGCCGGGCCCTCCGCGTCCTCGACAGCGCCGTCCGACGCGCCCGCGTCGCCGCCTACGGGGCCGCCGCGACCCGGTGACCCCCGGGCGGTCAGGGTCGGCGGCATACCGTCCTCAGGGGAAACCAGGGGTCGTTCCCGATTCCGCGCGGCCCCGCGAGGGCCGATACTCGTAGACATGAACGACACGGCCCCGTCCGCCCGCTCCTCCTCCCCCGCTCTGCGCGCCTCCGACGCCGACCGCGACCGCGTGGCCGAGATCCTCGCCACGGCCCTGGGCGAGGGCCGGCTGACGCAGGAGGAGCACAGCGAACGCCTCGACGCCGTCTACGCCGCCAAGACCCACGCGGACCTGGCCCCGCTGACCGAGGACCTGCCCCAGACGCCCGGCTCCGCCGCGTTCGCCGCCCGGCGCCCGCCCGCCGCCGAGGACGCCGACCTGGTCGCGTCCGCCACCGGCAGCGAGAACCTCGTCGCCCTCCTCGGCACGGCCGAACGCAAGGGCCGCTGGCTCGTCGAGAAGCGCACCAACGCGTCGGTGCTGCTGGGCAACGTCGAGCTGGACATGCGGCAGGCCGTCATGGCGCAGCGCGAGGTCACCGTGCAGGCCGCCGTGGTCCTCGGCAACGTGTCCGTGATCGTCCCGCCGGGGGTGCGGGTGGTCAACAAGGCGTCGGCCATCCTGGGCGCCGTGACCCTCGGCGAGTCCGGCGACGTCCCGCCGGACGCCCCCACCATCGTCATCCGCGGGCTGTGCCTGCTGGGCTCCGTCATCGTGGAGACCAAGGGCCTCGACGACTGACGACGGGGCGGGTACCGGAGAGCGGAGTAGCGGGAGAGAGCTGGAGACCAATGGATTCCGACCACATGCGCGCGTCCGACGCCGACCGCGACCGCGTGGCCGAGCGCCTGCGCGAGGCCATGGCCGAAGGGCGGTTGACGCAGGACGAGCACGAGGAGCGCCTCGACGCCCTCTACCGCGCCAAGACCATCGGCGAGCTCGCCCCGCTCACCCACGACCTGCCCCTGTCCGGTGCGGCGCCCGCGCCGGGGGCGCCCGTGGGCATGACCGTCTCCACCGACGAGGCCCGGTCCCTCGCGGCCGGCAGCACCGGGCGGGAGAACATCGTCGCGGTGTTCGGCGGCGCCGAGCGCACGGGCCGCTGGCTGGTGGAGCCCCGCACGAACGCGTCGGTCCTGTTCGGCGGGATCGAACTCGACTTCCGCGAGGCGGTCCTCACCCAGCGGGAGGTCACGGTGCAGTGCGCGGTGATCTTCGGCGGGGTCGACATCACCGTCCCGCACGGCGTGCGTGTGGTGAACAACACGACGGCCATCCTGGGCGGGACGAGCCTGCACGGCACCGACACCGTCACCGACCCCAACGCGCCCACCATCCGCCTCACGGGGACCTGCATGTTCGGCGGCATCGAGGTCAAGGCCAAGGGGCCGAAGAAAAAGAAGAAGAGCCGCCGGCGCGGCTGCTGACCGCGGCCGCCGGGTCCGCCGGTGACCGCCGGGTGAACGGCGGCCGGACCTTGGCCGCCCTGCCCCACCCGCCCCCGGCCGGGCCGAGTACCGTGGACAGCGCGATGAACGATATCTCCACCCTCCTGGTAACGGTCACCGGGCGCGACCGCCCCGGTGTGAGCGCGCGGCTGCTCAGCACCCTCTCGGTGTACCCGGTCATCCTGGTCGACCTCGAACAGGTCGTCATCGGCGGCCGCCTCGTCCTGGGGGCGCTGCTCTCGGTCGACGAGGGCGTGGCGCCGGGGGTCAGCCGCGAACGCGTCTTCGACGAGGTGCGCCACGCGCTGGAGAAGACGTCGATCGACCTCGACATGGACGTGGAGTTCGCGCCCGGCAGCGAGCGCGTGAGCGCGGGCGCCGGCGAGCGGCTGCACGTCACCATCCTCGCCGACCCGCTGCGGCCGGGGGCGCTGGGCGCGATCGCGTCGTGCGTGGCCCGGGCCGGGGCGAACATCGACCGCATCGAGCGGCTGGCGAGCTACCCGGTGACGTCGATCGAGCTGGAGGTCTCCGGGGCCGACCCGGAGCGGCTGCGCGAGGACCTCGCCATGGAGGCCGCCACCCAGTCCATCGACGTGGCGCTCCAGCCGAGCGGGCTGCACCGGCGGGCCAAGCACCTCATCGTCATGGACGTCGACTCCACCCTGATCCAGGGCGAGGTCATCGAGCTCCTCGCCGAGCACGCCGGCTGCGCCGAGGAGGTCGCCCGCGTCACCGAGGAGGCGATGCGGGGCGAACTGGACTTCGAGGAGTCGCTGCGCCGCAGGGTGGCCCTGCTCGAAGGGCTGGACGCGTCGGCGCTCGACGCGGTCCGCGAACGGCTGGTGCTCACCCCCGGGGCGCGCACCCTGATCCGCACGCTGAAGCGGCTGGGGTACGAGTGCGCGATCGTCAGCGGGGGGTTCACGCAGATCACCGACTCCCTGGTGGAGCGGCTCGACATCGACTACTCGGCGGCGAACACGCTGGAGATCGTCGACGGCAAGCTCACGGGCGGGCTGACGGGGCCCATCGTCGACCGCAAGGGCAAGGCCCTCGCCCTGGAGCGGTTCGCCCGCGAGGCGGGAGTGCCGCTCAACCAGACGGTCGCCATCGGTGACGGCGCCAACGACCTCGACATGCTGCGCGCAGCGGGCCTGGGGGTGGCGTTCAACGCCAAGCCGGTGGTCCGCCGGCAGGCCGACACCTCGGTCAGCGTGCCCTACCTCGACACCATCGTGTTCCTGCTCGGGATCAGCCGCGAAGAGATCGAGGCGGCCGACCGCGCCGAGTAGCCGACGGAGCGGACCGCACACCACGGCCCCCGGCCACCGATCCTCGGATCGGTGGCCGGGA
>NZ_BCRK01000289.1 GCF_001552555.1 Nocardiopsis trehalosi NBRC 14201
GGGCGCCCCCGGCCGGAACCGCCCGGCCCGGCCGGCGCGCGGACGCCGGCGGCGCGGCGCACAATGGAGGGCGTGGCACGTGGACGACTCCGCATCTACCTGGGCGCGGCCCCGGGGGTGGGCAAGACCTTCGCCGCGCTCAGCGAGGCCCGGCGCCGCGCCGAGCGCGGTACCGACATCGTCGTGGGCTTCGTCGAGACTCATGGGCGGGACCGCACGGCGGCGCTGCTCGACGGGCTGGAGGTGCTGCCGCGCCGCACCGCCGTGCACCGCGACGGCACCTTCACCGAGCTCGACATCGACGCGCTGCTGGCCCGCGCCCCGCGCGTGGCGGTGGTGGACGAGCTGGCGCACACCAACGTGCCGGGGTCGCGCAACCCCAAGCGGTGGCAGGACGTGGACGAGCTGCTCGACGCCGGGGTGGACGTGATCTCCACGGTGAACATCCAGCACCTGGAGTCGCTGAACGACGTGGTCAAGCAGATCACCGGGGTGCGCCAGCGCGAGACCATCCCGGACGAGATCGTGCGCCGCGCCGACCAGATCGAGCTGTGCGACATGTCGCCGCACGCGCTGCGCCGCCGCATGTCGCACGGCAACATCTACCCGGCCGAGAAGATCGACGCCGCGCTGTCCAACTACTTCCGCGAGGGCAACCTGACCGCGCTGCGCGAACTCGCGCTGCTGTGGGTCGCCGACCGGGTGGACGAGGGGCTGGCCCGCTACCGGGGCGAGCACAAGATCCGCGAGACCTGGGAGGCGCGCGAGCGCGTCGTCGTGGCCCTCACCGGCGGCCCCGAGGGCGAGACCCTGCTGCGCCGGGCCGCGCGGGTCGCCGCCCGCTCGCGGGGCGGCCAGCCGCAGCCCAGCCACCTGATGGCGGTGCACGTGGTGTCCGGCGACGGCCTGCGGCACGTGCCTCCCGAGGATTTGGCGCGGCAGCGGCAGCTCCTCGCCGAGCTGGGCGGCACCTACCACCAGGTGGTGGGCGACGACGTCGCGACGGCGCTGCTGGAGTTCGCGCGCGGGGTGAACGCCACCCAGATCGTGCTGGGGTCGTCGCGGCGGCGCGGCTGGCAGTACGTGTTCGGCCCCGGTGTGGGGTCGACCGTCGCCCGCGAGGCCGGCGACATCGACGTGCACATCGTCACCCACGAGGAGGTGGGCCGCGGCCGGGGCCTGCTGCCCGCGCCGGCCGGGGGCCTGGGCGGGGCGCGCACGGGCGCCGGGTGGCTGCTGGGGGTGCTCTGCCCGCCGGTTCTGGCGGCGCTGCTGCACCTGCCGGTCGCCGACGAGCTGGGGCTGACCACCGACATGCTGGTGTTCCTCACCGCGACGGTCGTCACCGCCATGGTGGGCGGGCTGTGGCCCGCCCTGTTCAGCGCGGTGTGGGGCAGCCTGATCTTGAACATCCTGTTCACGCCCCCGCTGTACCGGTCGACCATCAACCAGCTCGACAACGCCATCGCCCTGGTGGTGTTCATCCTGGTCGGGGTGCTGGTGGCGATCGTGGTGGACGTGTCCAAGCGCCGGTCGCTGCAGGCGGCGCGGGCGCGCGCCGAGGCCGGCACGCTCAGCCTGCTCGCGAGCAGCGTCCTGGACGGCCAGGAGCCGCTGCGCGCCCTGCTGCGGCGCATCCGCGAGACGTTCGGGCAGCGCTCGGTGGCGCTGCTGGGCCAGCAGGACGACGGCCGGTGGGAGCGACTGGAGGTCGACGGCGACCGGCCGTGCGCCTCCCCCGACGAGGCCGACGCCCTGGTGTCGGTCAGCGACTCGCTGGCGCTGGCGCTGCGCGGGCACGTGCTGCCGGCCGCGGACCGGCGCATCCTGGGCGCGTTCGCCACCCACATCGGCATCGCGCTGGAGCGGCAGCGGCTGGCCCGCGACGCGGCCGAGGCCAAGCGGCAGGCCGCGGGCAACAAGATCCGCACCGCGCTGCTGGCCGCCGTCTCCCACGACCTGCGCACCCCGCTGACGTCGATCAAGGCGAGCGTGTCGAGCCTGCGCTCGGTCGACATCGAACTCGACGACGTCGACCGCGCCGAGCTGCTGGAGAACATCGAGGAGTCCACCGACCGGCTCAACGGCCTGGTCGGCAACCTGCTCGACATGAGCCGGCTGCAGACCGACACGGTCCGGCCGCAGGTGCGCGCGGTCGGCCTGGAGGAGGTGGTCCCGGTGACCCTCATCGGCGTCCCGCCGCACACGGTCTGCGTGGACGTCCCCGACGACCTGCCCCGGGTGCGCGCCGACGCGGGGCTGCTGGAGCGGGCGGTGGCCAACGTGGTGCAGAACGCCGTCC
Organism: Nocardiopsis trehalosi NBRC 14201; assembly: GCF_001552555.1. Lineage (GTDB taxonomy): Bacteria > Actinomycetota > Actinomycetes > Streptosporangiales > Streptosporangiaceae > Nocardiopsis_B > Nocardiopsis_B trehalosi. The sequence continues at coordinate 2,303 of NZ_BCRK01000289.1, forward strand.
GGCACAACCCCGAGGGGGCGCGGCCCGTCCGGGTGTCGGCGAGCGCGCTCGGCGGCGAGGTCGAGCTGCGGGTGGCCGACCACGGCGCGGGGGTGCCCGACGAGTCCAAGGAGCGCATCTTCGAGGCGTTCCAGCGGCTCGGCGACGCCCCGCGCGGCACCGGCATCGGGTTGGGGCTGGCCGTGGCCCGCGGCTTCACCGAGGCCAACGAGGGGACGCTGACCGCCGAGGACACCCCCGGCGGCGGCCTGACCATGGTGTTCACCCTGTGCGCCGCCGACGACCCGGCGGCCGAGGGCCCCGCCGGGGACCCGGCCGCACCGGGCACCGAGACCGAGGAGCGGTGATGCGGATTCTCGTCGTCGACGACGACACCCAGATCATCCGGGCCATGCGCATCAACCTGCGCGCCCGCGGCTACGACGTCGACACGGCGTTCGACGGCGCGTCGGCGCTCCAGGCCGCCGCCAAGCACCCGCCGGACATCGTCCTGCTCGACCTGGGGCTGCCCGACATGGAGGGCGGCGAGGTGATCGAGGGGCTGCGCGGCTGGACGTCGGTGCCCATCATCGTGCTGTCGGCGCGGCACTCGGCGAGCGAGAAGGTGCGGTCGCTGGACGCGGGGGCCGACGACTACGTCACCAAGCCGTTCGGGATGGACGAGCTGCTGGCGCGCATCCGCGCCGCGCAGCGCCGGTCGGTGCACGTGGAGGAGGCGCCGGTGGTGGCCACGGCCGCGTTCACCGTCGACCTGGGCGCCAAGCGGGTGTCGCGCGACGGCCGCGAGGTGCGGCTGACCCCCACCGAGTGGCACATCCTGGAGGTGCTGGCGCGCAACGCGGGCCGGCTGGTCAGCCAGCGCCAGCTGCTGCACGACGTGTGGGGGCCCGCCTACCAGAGCGAGACCAACTACCTGCGGGTGTACATGGCGCAGCTCCGCCGCAAGCTCGAACCCGACCCGGCCCACCCCCGGTACCTGATCACGGAGGCGGGCATGGGCTACCGGTTCGAGAAGGACGGCGCCGCCTGAACGGGGCCCCGCCGCCGCCCGGGGCGACGGGGGCGGCGGGGCCGGCGGGTCAGCGGTCGCGGTGCTTCAGGAAGTGCGCGCGGGCCGCGTAGAGGTGGTCGGGGCTGTCGGAGAACACGCCGTCGACCCCGGTGCGCAGGACCGCGGTGTAGTAGGCGCGGTGGTCGCCGTAGGCGGTGGGGTCGGTGCCCCGGTCGTAGCCGTCGGGCAGGTGGGCGTTCTCGCTGCGCAGCGTGTAGGGCGTGACGAGCAGGCCGCGGTCGTGCGCGTCGGCGACGAGCGGGGTGGGCTCGCCCGCGCGGCCGTCGGCGCCGATGGGCAGTACGTGCCGGACGTCGGGGCCGATGGCATCGGCGTACTCGGCGATCCCGTCCAGCGCCTCGGGGGTGGTGAGGTCGGCCCGGTTCCCGCTGATGAGCTGCACCACCGGGGTGTCGACGAGGGAGTCCACCTCGCGGGCGCTGCCCGGTTCGAAGGACTGCACCACCACGGGGGCGTCCGCGCCGTCCAGCCCGCGCTCGGCCAGCTCCTCGGCGAGCATCTCCTCGGTGTCGAGGCCCAGGGAGTCGAAGTAGCCGCCGTGCTTGAGCTCGGGGATGATCCGCAGGTCGCGGCCGTGGCGGCCGTGGCCGCGGGCGTCCGCCCAGTAGTCGAGGACCTCGGCGAACGTGGGGATCTCGTAGCGGCCGTCGTAGCGGGTGTTGCGCGGCCGGATGTCGGGGATGCGCTCGACCGCGCGCAGCGTCTTGATCTCGGCGAGCGTGAAGTCCTCGGCGAACCAGCCGGTGACGCGGACGCCGTCGATGGTCTTGGTGGTGCGGCGGTCCGCGAACTCGGGGTGGTCGGCGACGTCGGTGGTGCCGCCCAGCTCGTTCTCGTGCCGGGCGATGAGGTGGCCGTCGCGGGTGGGTACCAGGTCGGGCTCGATGACGTCGGCGCGCTGGCGGACCGCCAGCCGGTAGGCGGCGATGGTGTGTTCGGGCCGGTAGGCGGAGGCGCCCCGGTGGGCGATCACCCACGGGACCTCGATCAGCGACTCCTCGCGGCCGCCGCGCTCGGCGGCGGGGTCGGCGGCGGCCGGCGCCGCTCCGGCGAGGACGGCGAGGGCGATCAGGGGGGTGGTGAGGGCGATCCGGCTGGGGGACGGGGCCGTGGTGCGCCGCATGGGTCTCCTTTGCTCCGCGTTCGCGCGAGGACGGGGGAACACTCGCCGGTGCGTGCGTCGCGCCGCTTCACCCGGTTTGAACGCGGACCCACCGGCGGCCGAAATGTAACCCGCGGCCGCACGG
>NZ_BCRK01000290.1 GCF_001552555.1 Nocardiopsis trehalosi NBRC 14201
TGGGGCCGCGGCCTGCGGGCCGCGGCCCCGCCTCAGTTGGGGCAGGACTCGCTCGGCGGCCACCACCCCCGGTTCACCGAGGACCGCGGCGCGGCGCCGACCAGCTCCCGGGCGTAGGCGTGCACGAGCCGGTTCATGGCGAAGCCGCCGTGCGCGTCGCGCTCCAGCAGGTGAGCGCGGACGAGCTGGTTGAGCCGGCCCAGGGCCTCGGTGCGGCCGACACCGGTGAGCCGCACCGCCGTCGACGTGTCGAAGGATTCCCCATCGGAGCGCCCGAGCGCCACGAACGCCTGCGCCGCCTGCGGCGACAGGGCGCGCAGCGACGACGACAGGGCCGCGCGCAGGGACACGGCGGCGTCGGCCTCGGCGTCGAGGAAGTCGAGCGGGTTGCCCTCGGTGAGCAGGTCGCGGACCGTGCGGGCCCCGGCCGAGGCGATCCGGACGGCGGCGGCGCGCAGCGCCGCGGGCAGGTGCCCGCAGAGTTCGGCGACCTCGGTGAGGACGTCGTCGGGCACCTCCCCGCCGCCGCCGCTGCGGATGCTGCGCCGCAGCAGGGCCGCGGAGTCGGCGGGCGGCAGCGGGTCGAGGGTGACCAGCGCGGCGCCGTCGCGGATGGCCAGGCCGGAGAGGCGGTTGCGGCTGGTCACCAGCACCTTGGCCGAGGAGCCGCCCGGGAGCAGGGGGCGGACCTGGTCGACCGACCGCACGTTGTCGAGCAGCAGGAGCAGTCGGCGCCCGGCGAGCGCGCTGCGGTAGGCGGCGAACCGCTCGTCGGGGCCGGCCCCGGGGGCGGTGTCGGCGCCGCCCGTGTCGGCACCCAGCCCGCTGAGGAGGATGCGGCGGGCCTCGTCGGCGGTCAGGGGACCGCGTTCGCCGCCGAACCCGGACATGTCAACGTAGAGCTGGCCGTCGGGGAACCGGTGGGCGATGCGGTGCGCGAACCGGACGGCGAGGGCGCTCTTGCCCACGCCCGGCGGGCCGTCGACGACCACCACGGCGCCGCCGTCGTCGGCCCCGGCCTCGGCGAGCCGGTGCAGCCGGTCGGCCTCGGTGCGGCGGCCGACGAACCCGGAGACCTCCATGGGCAGCTGGGCGGGGACCGCGCGGGCGCCGCCGGCCGTCCCGCCGGCGGGTGGGCCCGCGGTGCGGCGGCCGACCGGGTCGCGCAGGATGGCCTCGTGGGTGCGGCGCAGCTCCAGTCCGGGCTCGATGCCCAGTTCGCCCACCAGGCGGGCCCGGATGTCGAGGAACTCGTTGAGGGCCTCGGCCCGGCGCCCGCAGGCGTGGAAGGCGGCCATGAGCAGCGCGCGGACGCCCTCGCGCAGCGGGTGGAGCCGCTTGAGGGTGATCAGTTCGCCGATGGCCTCGTCGGCCCGCCCCAGGTCGATCAGGGCGGAGACGCGCTCCTCCATGGCGGTGATGCGCAGCTCCTCCAGTCGACTGCGTTCGGCGTCGACGAAGGGGCCGGACAGGCCGGCGAAAGCCTCGCCGGTCCATAGGCCGAGCCCGGAGTCGAGCTCGCACAGGGCGCCGGCGGCGTCGCCGCCGTCGCGGTACCGCTTGGCGGCCTCGACGTGCGCCTCGAAGGTGCGCACGTCCACCCGGTGCGGGGGGATGCGCAGCCGGTACCCCGAGCCGTTCTGGTCGATGACGGCCGAAGGGGCGCGCGGGCTGCGCGCGGGTTCGAGGACGCGGCGCAGCCGCCCGATGTAGGTGTAGACGCTGCTCTCGACGGTGGCCGGGGCGTCGGAGCCCCATACGGCGCGGATCAGCTCGATCCGGCTCACCACCTGGTTGGCCCGCATCACCAGCACGGCGAAGAGGGTGCGCTGCCGGGCCGAGCCGAGGTCGACCTCCGTGTCGGCGATCAGCGCCCCGACCTCGCCGAGGAGCCGCACGTGCGTCAGCAGGCTCATGGTCGGGTCCCCGTTCGGGCCCGGTGGCGGCGGGGCAGGGCGGTGCGGCGCCCGGCCGCGTTCGTCGCGTGTGTCGGTCTCCAGCGGTCGTCGTCGGTGTCGCAGAGATATGTGTCCATGTACCCGTCAATGCTGATCAGTCAAGACGTTCTTCTGCTAACATCGCGCGCAGTGGTGCCGTCGGGAGCGGAAAACCCTGAAGGTTCTCGACTCCATTCGGTCGGCGCCGTGAAGCCCACCCCGCTTCCCTCGGGGCCGCCTTTCACGACGCGGTGGGGAAAACACCGGTCCAGGTGAACGGCGGCCGTGCCGCCGTATTCCGGTGTCCGTTCGCCTCAGCCGTACCTGTACGGCGGCCGCCGCTCCGCTGAAAGCACCGGCCGCCGGTCGTCCCGATACCGGGGAATGGGGCTCCCCGGTCCTGCCACCGCACGCGGCTGCGCGCATCCACCCGCTCTGCCGAGCGTTCGCGCACAGGGTCGCGCCCGTCTTCCGGGATGTGGGGAGCCCGGTCGGGGCGCTGCGGAATGGCCGCAATGCACCACCTCGCTGCGAGGATCCGCGTGGTCCCTTTCGATATTAGGGCGGGGGACACCGGTCCGCGACGGTGCGCGACATGAAGATTTCTTCATTCGACGCGGTCACGGAGGGAATACGGTCCGTTTTCCCGCGCTCCCGCCTATTGTTCAATCCGCGACGACGGCGCCCGCACGGGGGTCCCCGTTTCACGCGGGCGCAGGTCACCTCGCCCGCGGCGGTCCGCGCGGGCCCCGGCGGGTCAGCCCCGCGCCGCCCACATGTCGGCCAGCGACGTCCGCAGCCCGGTCCGCGGCCGCCAGCCGAGGTCGCGTGCCGCGGCGGTGACGTCGGCCTGGATCCACCGGCCCGTGGTGCCGGCCGGCGCGGGGCCGCGCTCCTCGATCCGGTCGGGCCCCAGCCCGGCGACGGCGGCGAGCAGGCCGATGAACTCCCGCATGGGCACGGCGGTGCCGCTGCCGATGTTGTAGGCGCCGGCGGCGTCCGGCGCGGTGCTCGCGCACACCACGGCGGCGGCCACGTCGCGCACGTCCACCCAGTCGCGCACGGCGTCGGCGATGGTGACCGGCACCCGCCCGCCCGTGCGCGCGGCCGTGTCGAACAGCCGCAGCAGCTTGCCGGGGAAGGTGTCGGGCGCCGGGTGCGGGCCGCACACGTTCACCGGGCGCAGCACCACGCCGGCCACCCGGCCCGCCGCCGCTGCGTCGAGCACCGCCCGCGACCCCGCGAGCTTGCTGTGCGCGTAGGCGCCCACCGGCCGGGTGGGCACGGCCTCGTGGACGCGGGTGCCGCGGGCCACCGGCCCGTACTCGTGGATGGAGCCGAGGTGGACCAGGCGCGGCCGGCCCGGCAGGGCGGCGACGGCCTCGGTGAGCCGGCGCACCGCGACGACGTTGTAGTGCTCCAGTTCGGCGTCGGTGCGCGCCCAGCCGTCGGTGGTGTTGGTGGCGTCGGCGGTATTGACGACCGCGTCGACCCCCGCCTCGGCCAGCAGCTCCGCCAGGTCCGCCGGCGCGACCGCGCCGAGGTCCAGGCGGTGGAATCCGTGCCCGGCGGGCGGGTCGGCCGGGGTGCGCGCCAGGACGAGCACCCGGTACCCGGCGGCGGCGAACGCCGCGCAGGCGTGGCGGCCGATCCACCCGGTGCCGCCGATCACCGCCACCCGGCGCCGCGGTGCCGCTGCGGATTCGGTGTCCACTCGTCCTCCCGGGCGTCGCGGGAAATGGGGGATCGGCGGCGTACGGAACGCGTGCGGATTCCACCGGCCGCCGGTTGGCGGCAATGCTACTGCCCCGCGCATTGCGCGGCCATGGCCCGGACGGGCGCCGGTCCGGCGGCCCGGGTGCCCGATGAGCGGATGAGTATGATGACCGGCATGAAATGGCGACCCCTGAAAATCGAGGGTGCGGTCGAGTTCATTCCCCCCGTCTTCCCGGATCACCGGGGATTCTTCGTCACCCCTTTATCCGAATCCGTGCTGCGCGAGGCCGTGGGCCACCCGCTGTTCCCGGTCGCACAGGCCAGTCACAGCCGGTCGCGGCGCGGGACGACGCGCGGCGTCCACTTCACGGCGACCCCGCCGGGAATGGCGAAGTTCGTTTTCTGCACGAACGGGAGCGTGCGCGATTACGTGGTGGACCTGCGGGTGGGCTCCCCCACGTTCGGCGCGTTCGAGTCGCTGGTGCTCGACGCGCGGGAATGCCGTTCCCTCTATCTGCCCGTGGGGCTCGGCCACGCCTTCACCGCGCTGGAGGACGACACCCGGGTGTCCTACCTGCTGTCCGGCGAGTACCGCGCCGAGAACGAATTGGCCGTCGCCGTGTCCGATCCGGAGATCGGGCTGCCCCTGCCGCCGGACCTGCCCCCGCTGCTGTCCGAACGCGACCTCGCCGCGCCCACCCTCGCCGAGGCGCGGGAGCGGGGGATGCTGCCCGACTACGCCGCCAGCCGGGCCCTGGAGCACGCCCTCACCTCCCCCGGCGCCGGCCGCCCGTAGCCGGCCGGCGCCC
>NZ_BCRK01000291.1 GCF_001552555.1 Nocardiopsis trehalosi NBRC 14201
CGCCGCCCCACTCCGCTCCGCGGTGGGGGGCGGCGCGCCGGGCGCCGTCCCGGGCGCCCCGCGGTGCCCGCCGCCGCGCGGCACCCCTCCCGGCGGGGCGCCACGCGCGGCCCGCCGTCTCGTAGGGTTGGCACATGGCGTCGACGTACAAGCTTCCAGGACTCCCCGATCGGGGGCGGTGCCTGGTCATGGGGGTCGTCAACGTCACCCCGGACTCCTTCTCCGACGGTGGCGCGTGGTTCGACCGGAACAAGGCCATCGACCACGGCCTGCGCATGGCCGAGGAGGGGGCCGACATCATCGATGTCGGCGGCGAGTCCACCCGGCCCGGTGCCCAGCGGGTCTCCCGCGACGAGGAGCTGCGCCGGGTCGGCCCCGTGGTCCGCGAACTGGCCCGGCAGGGGGTGGCCGTCAGCGTCGACACCATGCGCGCCGAGGTCGCCGCCCACGCGGTCGAGTCCGGCGCCGTGCTCGTCAACGACGTCAGCGGCGGCCTCGCCGACCCGGCCATGGCCCGCCTCGTCGCCAAGACCGGGGTGGCGTACGTGCTCATGCACTGGCGCGGGCACAGCCACGACATGCAGAAGCGCGCCGTCTACACCGACATCGTCCGCGAGGTCCACGACGAACTGCGGGACCGGATGGACGCCATGGTGGCCGAGGGGGTCGACCCCGGGCAGATCGTCCTCGACCCGGGGCTGGGCTTCTCCAAGCGGCCGCAGCACGGCCACAACTGGGCGCTCCTCGCCCACCTCGACCGACTCGACGAATTGGGGCGTCCCCTCTTGATCGCAGGCTCCCGCAAGCGGTTCCTCGGCCGGCTCCTCGCCGGCGCGGACGGCACCTCCCGCGACTCCACCGCGTGCGACGACGCGACCGTCGCCCTCACCACGCTGGCCGCCGACCGCGGCGCCTGGTGCGTGCGCGTGCACGACGTGCGGCCCAACGCCGACGCGGTCCGCGTCGCCGCGGCCTGGCGCACCGGCGGCGCCGGCCTCGACGCCGGGCGCGGCGACCTCATCGGCAGGGGCGGCCTGTGAGGTCCCGGCAGGAGGTCATGGAGCGCGTGGCCGAGGCCAACGCGCAGTTCTACGGCGCCATCGAGAACGGCGACATCGACCAGATGCGGCGGGTCTGGGCCGAGGAGGACGAGGCCCCCGACCTGGTGTGCGTCAACCCGGGCTGGCCGCTGCTGCGCGGCCGCGCCGAGATCATGCGCGCCTGGTCGCTGATCATGGCCAACGTGCCCTACATCCAGTACGTCCTGACCGACACCCACATCGGGGTCAGCGGGGACGTCGCGATGGTCACCTGCGAGGAGAACGTCCTCACCGCCGAGGACGACAGCCCGGGGTTCGTCGCGGGCGGGCAGGTCGTGACCACGAACATGTTCGTGCACACCCCGCAGGGGTGGCGGCTGTGGTCGCACCACGCGTCGCCGGTCCTGCTGGACGAGGACGACGACGAGGACGAGGACTGAGGTGGCCGAGCACCTGGACCGCATCGCCGTGCGCGGGCTGCGCGCCCGCGGCCGCCACGGCGTGCTCCCCGAGGAGCGGCGCGACGGGCAGGACTTCGTCGTGGACGTCGTCCTGGGGGTGGACGTGCGGGGGGCGGCCCGCGACGACGACCTCGCGCAGACCGTGCACTACGGGGAGCTGAGCGACCGGCTGGTCGCGGTCGTCGGGGGCGAGCCCGTCGACCTCATCGAGACCCTGGCCGAGCGCCTGGCGGCGGTCTGCCTGGCCGAGCCGCGCGTCGCCGAGGCCGAGGTCACCGTGCACAAGCCGCAGGCGCCGATCGCGCACCCCTTCACCGACGTCGCCGTCACCGTCGTCCGGAGGCGGGGGTGACCGCGCGGGTGGTGCTCGCGCTCGGCGGGAACATCGGGGACCGGCGGGCCGTCCTCCAGGGGGCGCTCGACGCGCTGGCGGCCACCCCGGGGCTCACCGCGGTCGCGGTGTCGCCGGTGTACGAGACCGCGCCGGTCGGCGGCCCCGAGCAGGGGCCGTTCCTCAACGCCGTGGTGACCGCCGACAGCGCGCTCGACCCGGCCGCGGTACTCGCCCGCGCCCACGAGATCGAGCGGGCGTTCCACCGGGTGCGCGAGGTCCGGTGGGGGCCGCGCACGCTCGACGTGGACGTCATCGCCCACGGGGACGTCCGCAGCGGCGACCCCGTGCTCACCCTGCCGCACCCGCGCGCCCACGAGCGGGCGTTCGTGCTGCGGCCGTGGGCCGACCTCGACCCCGAGGCGGTCCTGCCCGGCCGCGGGCCGGTGCGCGACCTGCTCGCCGGAACCGCCGGGCAGGAGCTGCGCCGCCGCGACGACCTCGCCCTCCAGCCGCCCCGCTGACCCGGCCGCCGCGCCGGGCACCGCACGCAAAGGACCGCATGGACGACAGACCCCGCGAAGGCACCGTACGGCCGACCGGATGGCGCCCGCTGCTGGTGCTCGCCGTGGCCGGGGCGGCGGTCGGCTACCTCGTCATGGACCGCACCTACGGGACGTTCGCCATGGTCCCGTGGACGGCCATCCCGACGCTGTCGCTGCTGGCCCTCGGCGAGGGCGTCACGGCGGTGCAGACCCGGCGGCGCATCCGCCGGGTGCCCGGCACCACGCCGATCGCGCCGATCAGCGCCGCCCGGCTGGTGGCGCTGGCCAAGGCCAGCGCCCTGTTCGGGGCCCTGGCCATCGGCGTTTTCGGCGGCGCGGCGCTGGCCCTCGTCGACCGGCTGGCGGTGCCCGCGCCCCGCGCCGACGCGATCACCTGCGCCGGGACCATGCTGGCGGGCGTCCTGCTGCTCGCCGCCGCGCTGTTCCTGGAGTACGCCTGCCGCGTCCCCGGCGACCAGGACCCGCCCACTCCGCCCGACCACGTCGCCTGACCGTCCCGACCTCCCCGCCCCGATGCCCCGTGCCCCGCGCGGGTGGCCCGGTCCGGCGGGGCGGTCGTCGGCCGGCCGGACCGGACGGAAGAACGCAGGGTTTCGCGTGCCATGACTCCGCCGAGCGGCCAAGGAATGATTGACTGGAAACGTGGAGTTTGCCGCGTCTGACCCAACACGCTCCGAAGCCGCGCCCGTCGGCGGCTCCGCAGCCGCGCCCGCGCCCGCCGACCGCGAGAACCCCGCGCCCGACGACGGCGCGCCCACCGCCTCCACCGGCGGTTCCGCGTCCACCGCCGGGGCCGCGTCGGCCGACGCCGCCGCCGACGAGTACGCCGGTTCCCCGGCGGTCGGCGGCGCGGCGCCCCCGTCGGCGGGCCGCGGCACCTCCTCCGCCGTCGAGGCCGCGTTCGCGGCGCCCGCCGGTGCGGAGTGGAACCGGGTCTCGCCCATGCTCGCCTGGTACCGGCGCATCATGGTGCTCGCGGTGGTGATCCCGGCGGTCGCCCTGGGGGGCGGCGTGCTGTGGCTGTGGTCCTGGCCGTGGGCGGTCGCCTGGATGGCCGCCGCCCTCGCAGCGGGGGCGGCGGGCTGGTTCGCGGCCGCCACCGCCTGGCGCTCGTGGGGCTACGCCGAGGGGCCCACCGACTTCTACCTGACCTACGGAATCGTCATCCGCCAGCTCGTCGTCGTGCCCTACGGCCGCATGCAGGTCGTGGACGTCACGTCGAACCTGCTGGAGCAGGCGCTGGGCATGGCCACGGTCCGGGTGCGGACGGCGGCCACCACCGCCGACACCCGCATCCCCGGGCTGCGCCTCGACGACGCCGTCGTGCTGCGCGACCGCCTGGCGACGCGCAGCGAGACCTTCTCCACGGGGCTGTGACGCGTGACCGAACCGAACGACCACTCGCCCGATCCCACCCCGGCCACCCCGGACCCGACCCCCACGGCGCCCCGGAGCGAGGATTCCGCCCCGGACCCGGAGGGTCTGGGCGGCACCACCGCCGGCCCCCGCACGCCGACCGCGCCGCCCGGTGTGGGGCACGCGGACGACCCCGCCGACGTGGCCGATTCCACCGACGCGGACGACGCGGACGACGCGGACGACGCGGACGACGCGGATAACGCGGACGACGAGGCCGAGGCGTGGCCGTTCGAACCGGCCGACCCGCCCGCGCCGTCCGACCTGCCGCCGCTGCGCGAGGTCACCGCGCCCACGGACACCCACCGAAAGGCGGACGTCGCCCCGCCGACCGCCGAGGATCGGCCCTACTACCGGCCCGGCGCCGACGACAACGGTGCCGACGACCTCCCCGAGCCGGAACCGCTGCTCCCGTACGTCGACGAGCCCTCGACCGGTGCGCCGACCGGCGACGCGGCGCTCCCGCGTCCCGCCGCACGGACCGCCGACCCGGGGGACAGGGCAGCGGGACGCCGAGGCGCCGGTGCCGCCGGCACCGGCACCGGCGCCGATGCGGACAACGGCGTGCGCGGCCGCGAGGACCGCGCGGGGGACGCCTCCGCCCG
>NZ_BCRK01000292.1 GCF_001552555.1 Nocardiopsis trehalosi NBRC 14201
TGTGAACGGCCCGCGACCGGGAAGGGAGGACCCGGTCGCGGGCCGTTCTCGTGCGCCCCCCGGATCAGGAGATCCGGACCTCCGGGACGTAGGTCAGCCAGGTGCCGCCGGCGTCGCGGTAGGCGGTCTCCTTGGCCATGATCTCGTCGGCGTGGTTCCAGGCCAGCAGCAGCGCGCAGTCCGGGTACGGCGAGGAGAACGCCTCCGGCGGCCGCACCGGGATGTGCGTGCCCGGCGTCACCCGGCCCTGCTTGGCCGGGGTGCTGTCGCAGATGAACTCCAGCAGGTCCGGCCCGATCCCGGCGTAGTTCAGCACGGTCGCGCTCTTGGCGGTCGCCCCGTACCCCACGACCCGCTTGCCCTCGGCCTTGAGCCGGCGCAGCTCCGCCACCAGGTCGTCGCGGTTGCGCGCCACGCTCGCCGCGAAGCCCTCCAGCACCGCCGCGTCGGTGAGGCCGCGCGCGTCCTCCTCGGCGAGCAGCTCCCGCACCGCCGCCGACGGGGTCCGCGCGCCCGACAGCGCGAGCGTGTAGCGGATCTCGCCGCCGTGGGTGGGCAGCCGCTCCACGTCCACCAGCTCCAGGCCCGACGCCGCCGCCATGTTCTTCACCGACCGGGCCGTGAAGAAGTAGAAGTGCTCGTCGTAGATCTGGTCGAACGAGGACTTCGCCACGATGTCGCCCAGGTAGGGGTCCTCGAACACGAACACGCCGTTGGGCGCCAGCAGCGCCCGGATGCCCGCCAGCACCGAGTCGACGTAGGGGATGTGCGAGAACGTGTTGGCCGAGAACACGACGTCGGCCCGGCCGTGCGCCTCCAGCACCTCCAGCGCCACCGACTCCTCGAAGAAGTCCTTGCGCACGTTGATGCCCTGGGCGGCGGCCAGGTCGGCCACCCCGCCGGACGGCTCCACGCCCAGGTGGCGCACGCCGGCCTCGGCCACCACCTTCAGCATGATCCCGTCGTTGCTGCCGATCTCGACCAGGAACGGGTCGTCCCCGGTCAGCTCGGTGGTGAGGAACCGCTTGGCGACGCCCTCGAAGTGCGCCCGCATCACCGTCGACCCCGACGAGTGGTACGGGTAGTCCTGGTGGAACATCAGGTCCCGGGGGACCTCCTCCATGAGCTGGGCCATGGTGCAGTCCGCGCAGGTGCCCACCGCGAGCCGGTAGAAGAACTCCTCCGCGGTGCTGCCGGGCTCCCGGAACGCGTCCGCGATCGGCTGCCGGCCGAGGTCGAAGAACTCGGTGACGGTGCCGGAGCAGATACGGCATTCGGTCGTAGGCGACAAGATCGCTCCCTGTGTCGGTCGAACGGTGAGGTGGGACGGTGGTGGGCGGGCGCCCGTCCGCGGCCGGTGTCCCGCCGGCAGGACAGGCGTTCGACCGGTCGGGCCCCGGCGGGCCCGGCCGGCCGGGGGTCAGTCGGGGGAGCCGTCGGGCAGCTCCCGCCACCAGCGGGCCCCCCGGGCCCAGTCGACGGTCCGCGCGATGCCCTGCTGGAGGTCGGTGGCGCACTTCCAGCCGAGGAGGTCGAACGCCTTGGTGGTGTCGGGGACGCGCCGCACCAGGTCCTGGTAGACGTCGCCGAACCGCTCCTTGGTGACGATCCGGGTGAAGCCGCCCTCCAGCTCGGTGAGCTTCATGATCAGCTCGACCACGTGCCGGATGGGGATCTCCTGGGTGCCGCCGACGTTGAACGACTCGCCGTCGGCCCGCTCCGACGCCCCGATGGCGACCGTCGCGCTGATGGCGTCGTCGATGTAGGTGAAGCTGCGGGTCTGCAGGCCGTCGTCGTAGACGATCGGCGGCCGCCCGTTCAGCGCCCGGTGCACGCTCCGGCTGACCAGGAACGCCGGCCGCTGCCGGGGTCCGTACAGGTTGAAGTAGCGCACGATCGACGCGGTGAGCCCGTGCTGGCGGATGAACGCGAACGTCATGTGCTCGGCCAGCGCCTTGCTGGTGGAGTAGCTCCACCGGTTCGCCGACGTGGTGCCCAGCACCCGGTCGGCCTCCTCGTCCCACGGCACCGCCGGGTTCTTGCCGAAGACCTCGCTGGTGCTGGCGAACACCACCTTCGCCCCGGCGCGGGTGGACAGGTCGAGGACGGCGCGGGTGCCGCTGAAGTTGACGTCGATGACGTCCATCGGCCGGTGCAGGTACCGGTCGACGCCGACGACCGCCGCCAGGTGGTAGACGGTGTCGACCCCGGGCGTGATCACCGCAGCCAACGCGTCGGGGTCGCGGATGTCGCCCGAGACGTGCCGCACGTCGGCGCGGGTGTGCGGCTGGTCGGCGGCGGGCCGGCCGGTGTCGAAGACGGTGATCTCGTCCCCGCGGCGGAGCAGGTGGTCGACCAGGTGGCTGCCGACGAAGCCGCAGCCCCCGGTCACGACGACTCGTGCCATGGCGTCTACCGTCCGATCCCGCGGAAGGCGAACCCCAGCCCGGTGAGGGATTCGACGGTGGAACGGGGGAAGTGGGCGCGCCCGTCGACGACCACGCACCGGTCGCTGACGCGGGTGCGCAGGTCGGCGAAGGACAGGTCGGCGAACTCCCGGTGCCAGGCGAGGATCGCCAGGCAGTCGGCGCCCTCGGCGGCGGCCTCGGCGGTGGGCGCCAGGCCGGTGCGGAACGTCTTCTCCGCCTCGGCCGGATCGACCAGCGGGTCGTAGAGCACGACCTCCGCGCCGGCGTCGGCGAGCGCGGCGACCACCGGGGCGGTCGGGGTGGAGCGCACGTCGCCGGTGTCGTTCTTGAACGCCAGCCCGAGGATCGCCACCCGCGCCTGGTCGGGGCGCTTCCCCGCCTTCGCGATCTCCTCCAGGATCAGCCGCGCCGTGTAGCCCGGCATCCCGTCGTTGATCTCCCGCGCCGTGGTCACCGAGCGCAGGTCCAGGCCGTGCTCGCGCGCGGTGCGCCACACCATCCACGGGTCCTTGGTCAGGCACGACCCGCCCACGCCCACCCCGGGCAGCAGCACGTTGATGTTGCCGCCGCCCTTGGGCGCGGAGTTGGTCGCGCCGATGACCTCCATGACGTCCACCCCGACGGCCGAGCAGAACTTGCCCAGCTCGTTGGCGAGCGCGATGTTGTGGTCGATCCACCAGTTGTTGGCGAGCTTGACCACCTCAGCGGTCTCCAGCGACGAGCACGGGATCGTCTCCACGCCGAGGGCGCGCCGCCAGAACCGCTCGGCCCGCTCGGCGTCGCGCGGCGTGATGCCGCTGACCACGACCGGCAGGCTGCGCAGCTCGGCCAGCGCCGTACCCTGCGAGAGCCGCTCGGGGCAGAAGGCCAGGCCGATGTCGGTGCCGCAGCGCAGCCCGCCCTTCTCCAGCAGCGGGGCGACCAGCCGGCGCATCGTCCCCGGCGGCAGGGTGCTCTTCACGATGACGAGCTGGCCCGGGCGCAGGTGCCGGCTCAACTCCTCGCACGCCCCGCGCACCTGGGTGTCGGCCAGTTCGCCGCGGCCGTGCACGGGCGTGCCGACGGCCACGATGACGACATCGGACTCGGCGGTCCGGGCGTAGTCGGTGCCGACCGTCAGCCGCCCCGAGGCCGTCCCCTGGGCGAGCAGGTCGGTGAGGCCGGGCTCCTGGACGGGGCTGCCGCCGCCCGCGATCTCCTCGACGAGCAGCTCGTTGACGTCGACCCCGAACACCCGCAGGCCCCTGTCGGCCAGCGTCGCGGCGAGGCAGGACCCTACGTATCCCAGCCCGATGACCGAGGCTGTCACGTCCTCCCGGTCCGGCGGAAAAGACATGCTTGCTCCATTCGACTATCAGCTCGTTGGCTGCGAGTGGTCGGGGATTCGGCGGCGGATGCGAAATGGCAGGCGTGCCCGCCCGCAACGGGTGACCGGGGTGCCTTCGCGGCGGATTGGCCTTCGCGCCACCGGCGCCGCGTTCTGGATGGGCAGGAGGATAATGAATGGATTTCCCCCCGGTGGCGGACCTCGGGGAATCGTACGTGCGCCGTACCCGGTGGAACGGTCGGTGCGGCGGTGGTTATGGTAGCGGCGGTCCGGCGGGACGGGGCAACCCCCCGCGGTGCCGAACGTCCGGCGCAGCCTATTCGATTTCGCCGCTGCGGCATTGCCGCCGCGCTTTCGGCTTTTCCAAGGGGAGTGGTGGCCCGTGCGCATTCTGTTCGCGACCTCGGCGGAGAGGACGCATTTCCTGGGAATGGTGCCGATCGCGTGGGCGGCGCGGGCGGCCGGCCATGAGGTGCTGGTCGCCAGCCACCCCAAGCTCCGACCCGACGTCGTCGGCGCGGGCCTGCCCTTCGCGGCCGTGGGCCGCGACCACCTGCTGACCCGCCGTATCGGGCGCATCGACGCCCTCTCCGCCGCCGCCGGTCACGAGTTCGATTGGGGTGTGGGTGATGGGGGGGTGTTGTCGTGGGAGTACCTGC
>NZ_BCRK01000293.1 GCF_001552555.1 Nocardiopsis trehalosi NBRC 14201
GGGCGGGCTCCGCCCGCCGGGCCCGTCCTAGCGCTGCGCCCCGGGGTCGGCGTCGACCCCGGCGTCGCGGCGCTGCGTGGCCGTGATCGGCGTGGGCGCCCCGGTCAGCGGGTCGCCGCCGGACGCCGTCTTGGGGAACGCGATGACGTCGCGGATGGAGTCGCCGCCGGTGAGCAGGGCGATGATCCGGTCCCAGCCGAACGCGATGCCCCCGTGCGGCGGCGGGCCGAACTTGAACGCCTCCAGCAGGAAGCCGAACTTCGACTCGGCCTCGGCCTTGCCGATGCCCAGCGTCTGGAACACGCGCTGCTGCATCTCGGCGCGGTGGATACGGATGGACCCGCCGCCGATCTCGGAGCCGTTGCACACCATGTCGTAGGCGTAGGCCAGCGCGCTGCCCGGGTCCTGGTCGAAGGTGTCGGCCCACTCCGGCTTGGGGCCGGTGAAGGGGTGGTGGACCGGGGTCCAGCCGCCCTCGCCGTCCTCCTCGAACATCGGGGCGTCCACGACCCACAGGAACGACCACTTCGAGGTGTCGATGAGGTCCTGCCGGTGGCCGATCTCCAGCCGCGCGGCCCCCAGCAGCTCCTGGGAGGCGCGGCGGGCGCCGGCGGCGAAGAACACGGCGTCGCCCGGGGCGGCGCCGACCTCGGCGGCGAGCCCGGCACGCTCGGCCTCGGAGAGGTTCTTGGCGACCGGGCCGCCGAGGGTGCCGTCCTCCTGCACCAGCACGTAGGCCAGGCCCTTGGCGCCGCGCGCCTTCGCCCAGTCCTGCCAGGCGTCCAGCTCGCGCCGGGTCTGCCCGGCGCCGCCGGGCATGACGACCGCGCCGACGTAGGGGGCCTGGAACACCCGGAACGGGGTGTCGGCGAAGAAGGCGGTGAGCTCGCGCAGCTCCAGGCCGAAGCGGAGGTCGGGCTTGTCCGAGCCGAACCGGTCCATGGCCTCCAGGAACGGCATCCGGCGCAGCGGCAGCTCGATCTCGTGGCCGATGACCTCGCGCCACAGCCGCGCGACCAGCTCCTCGCCGACCCGGATGACGTCCTCCTGGTCGACGAAGCTCATCTCGATGTCGATCTGGGTGAACTCGGGCTGGCGGTCGGCGCGGAAGTCCTCGTCGCGGAAGCACCGGGCGATCTGGTAGTAGCGCTCCATGCCGCCGACCATCAGCAGCTGCTTGAACAGCTGCGGCGACTGCGGCAGCGCGTACCAGTGGCCGGGCTGCAGCCGGACCGGCACCAGGAAGTCGCGGGCGCCCTCGGGCGTGGACCGGGTCAGGTACGGGGTCTCGACGTTGGCGAACCCGTGCTCGCGCATGACGTCGTGCACGACGTAGCTGGCGGTGGAGCGGGCGCGCAGCGCGGCGGCGCGCTCGGGGCGGCGGATGTCGAGGTAGCGGTAGCGCAGCCGCGCCTCCTCCGACACGTCCTGCGAGCCGTCGAGCGGGAACGGCAGCGGGGCGGCCTCGCTCAGCACCTCGATCTCGTCGGCCACGACCTCGACCGCGCCGGTGGGGATGTCGGGGTTCTCGTTGCCCTCGGGCCGGACGCGAACCGTGCCGGTGACCTTGACGCAGTACTCGGCACGCAGGTCGTGGGCGAGGTCGTCCTCGCGGACGACGACCTGGACCACGCCGGATGCCTCGCGCAGGTCCAGGAAGACGACGCCGCCGTGGTCGCGGCGGCGCGCGACCCACCCGGCGAGGACGACGGTGGCGTCGGCGTCGCCGGCGCGGAGGGCGCCGGCGTCATGCGTGCGGATCAACGGGGTTCTCCTTCGACGTTGCGTTACGTGTTCATCTTGCCCGACGTGCGCGGAGGTCCGGTCCCGGTTCGGGGACCGGTGCCGCTATCTCGGCGCGCGAAGGAGGCCGCGGACGGCGGGGAGGCCAAGGGGGCCATCGGTGCTCTCCCGGGGTGCGGCGCGCGGCGCGCGCCGGGGCGGACAGGGCCGGTCAGGTGCGGCCGGTATCGCGCAGGAACGGGTTGGCCGCGCGCTCGCGGCCGACGGTGGTGCGCGGCCCGTGCCCGGGGAGCACGTGGGTGGCGTCGGGCCGGGACAGGCAGACCCGGTCGACGCTGTCCAGCAGGGCGGCGGGGTCGCCGCCGGGGAAGTCGGTGCGGCCGACCGAGCCGGCGAACAGCAGGTCGCCGGTGAACAGGACGTCGGGGTCGCCGCCGCCGGGCAGCGCGTAGACGACGGAGCCCGGGGTGTGGCCGGGGGCGTGCGCGACCGTGAACTCCAGCCCCGCGAAGGAGAGGACGTCGCCGTCGCCGACCTCGGCGACGCGGGCGGGTTCGGCCGGGGGCCCGCCGAGGAGGTCGGCCAGCCGGGCGGCCAGGGCGGGGTCGACGCCCTTGGCGGGGTCGGTGAGCAGCGGGCGGTCGGCCGGGTGGATGTGCACGGGGACGCCGTGGGCGTCGCCGACCTCGGCCGCCGACCACACGTGGTCGAAGTGGCCGTGGGTGAGGAGGACCGCGGCGGGCGTGAGGCCGTGCTCGGCCAGGAGGGCGGTCAGGCCGGGCAGCGCGTCCTGGCCGGGGTCGACGACGACGCAGTCGGCGCCCGACCCCGGGGCGGCGACGTAGCAGTTCGCGGCGAGCGGCCCGGCGGGGAAGGCGGCGATGAGCACGGTGGGCGGTGTCCTCTTCCTCAGTGGTCCCTGGCGGCCGCGGCACACGGGACGCGGCCGCACCGGTCGTGGGACCGAGCCTACCGAGGTCGGACCGGCGGGGCGACCGGGTCGCCGGCGCGGCCGCTACCGTGCCGGTTCGCGGGTTCATCACCATTCGATCACCGCGCGGCGGACGACTCTTTGCCAATCGGCCCGACAGTGCCATATTGGTCCCCGTCGCCCGGGGCCGCGGTCCCGGGACCGACGCGGCGGGCACGCCGCCTCAGACGCGGCGACGGCGGAGGCACGCCGCGGTATCTCCCCCCGATGCTGCGGATATGGTGCTTAGTCACGGCGGTTCCCGCACACGGTGTGCCCGGGGGACACTGGCCGGCCAACCGGACCCGGCGATCGGCGCCGGGCTGACGACCTCTGGAGGACACGGTGACCACGGACCCCTGGGGCCGCGTAGACGACGACGGCACGGTCTACGTGCGCACGAACGAGGGTGAGCGGGTCGTCGGATCGTGGCAGGCCGGCGCGCCCGAGGAGGCCCTGGCGTTCTTCCGCCGCAAGTACGACTCCCTGGTGACCGAGGTGGAGCTGCTGGAGAAGCGGCTGGCCACGACCGACCTGTCCGCCGCCCAGGCGCTCGCCAGCATCGAGAAGCTGCGCACGGCCGTCCGCGAGGCGCACGCCGTGGGCGACCTCGACGCGCTGGGCCGCCGGCTCGACGTCCTCGCGGAGCGCGCCGAGGAGCGCAAGGTCGAGCAGAAGCACGCCCAGGAGCAGGCCCGGCACGAGGCCCGCGACGTCAAGGAGCGGATCGTCGCCGAGGCCGAGCGGGTGGCCGAGGAGACCACGCACTGGAAGTCGGGCGGCGAGCGGATGCGCCAGCTCATCGACGAGTGGAAGGCGGCGCCGCGCGCGGACCGGCCCACCGAGCAGGCGCTGTGGAAGCGGATGTCCGCCGCCCGCAACGCCTTCTCCAAGCGCCGCAAGGCGTACTTCGCCGGGCTGGACCAGCAGCGCGAGCAGATCCGTGAGGACAAGGAGCGGATCGTCGCCGAGGCCGAGACGCTGGCCGAGTCCACCGACTGGGGGCCCACGGCGAGCCGCTACCGCGACCTCATGCAGCAGTGGAAGGCGAGCGGCCGCGCCGACCGGGCCAGCGAGGACCGGCTGTGGGCGCGGTTCAAGGGCGCCCAGGACCGGTTCTTCCAGGCGCGCAACGCGGTGTTCGCCGAGCGCGACGCCGAGCTGCGGGTCAACGCCGAGGCCAAGGAGCGCATCCTGGAGGACGCGCGCCGCGAACTGGCCGAGATCCGCGACCCGCGCGAGGCGCGGGCGCGGCTGCGCGAGTTCCAGGAGGCGTGGGAGGAGGCCGGGGCGCTCCCCCGCGACTCCCGCGACCGGTTGGAGGGGGCGTTCCGCCGCGTCGAGGAGCAGGTGCGCCGCGCCGAGGACCAGGAGTGGCAGCGCACCAACCCCGAGGCGCGGGCGCGCGCGGAGGCCACGATCACCATGCTGCGCGACTCCATCGCGCAGCTGGAGTCCGACCGGGACGCGGCGCGGGCCAAGGGCGACGACCGGCGGGTCCGCGAGGCCGAGGACGCCATCGCCGCCCGGCGGTCCTGGCTGGACGAGGCCGAGAAGGCGCGCGACGAGATGAGCTGACGCCCGTCCGCACGTGGAGCGGCCCGTCGACGGTGTCGGCGGGCCGCTTCGCTGTGTACGGGCGCTGTGTGCGGGCGCTGCGGGGGCTAGGGAGTGTTTTGTGGATG
>NZ_BCRK01000294.1 GCF_001552555.1 Nocardiopsis trehalosi NBRC 14201
GTGGAGAGCCGAGGCTCTCCACCGGGGCGGCGGGGTGGGGCGGTGCGGTGGCTAGCTGCAGCCGCTGGTGGAGCCGCAGCCCTCGCAGGCGTAGCAGCTGCCCGACGGGCGCATCTTGGTGCCGCAGGTGACGCAGAGCGGGGCGTCGGCGACGAAGCCCTGCTTGAGTTCGAGCAGCTCGGTGGTGGTGTGCGCCTCGGTGCGGGTCTCGGCGGCGGGGGTGGACGACCGCTCGGACCGCGCCTCCTCCGACGACACCGGCGCCGACTGGGCGTAGGACTCCACCTGGGCGGCCATCTGCGCCGGGTCCTCACCGGCCAACTGGGCGCGCCGCTCCTCGGCCGAGAACACGCCGAGGGCGCTGCGCTCGTCGTAGGGCAGGTAGTCCAGGGCCAGGCGGCGGAAGATGTAGTCGACCACCGACTGGGCCATGCGGATGTCCGGGTCGTCGGTCATCCCGGCCGGGTCGAACCGCATGTTGGTGAACTTCTCGACGTAGGTCTCCAGCGGCACCCCGTACTGCAGGGCGATGGAGATGGCGATCGAGAACG
Organism: Nocardiopsis trehalosi NBRC 14201; assembly: GCF_001552555.1. Classification (GTDB taxonomy): domain Bacteria; phylum Actinomycetota; class Actinomycetes; order Streptosporangiales; family Streptosporangiaceae; genus Nocardiopsis_B; species Nocardiopsis_B trehalosi. The sequence goes on from NZ_BCRK01000294.1 coordinate 552, forward strand.
CGTCCATGACGCCGGCCAGGGTCGAGCCCTGCTTGCCGAGCTTCATGAAGACCTCGCCGAGGCCGTCGTCCGGGTAGGACCCGGCGGTGATGTAGCCCTCGGCGCCGCCGACCGAGAACGACACGGTCTGGCTCGGCCGCTTCTTCGGCAGCCGGCGCCGCACCGGGCGGTTGACCTCGATGACCTCGGGCTCGGGGCGCTCCTGCGGCGCCGCCTTCTCCTCGGTCGCGGCGGTCGACAGCGGCTGGCCGACCTTGCAGTTGTCGCGGTAGACCGCGAGCGCCTTCAGGCCGAGCTTCCAGCCCTGGTAGTAGATGTGCTCGAAGTCCTCGACGGTGGCCTCCTCGGGCACGTTCACCGTCTTGGAGATCGCGCCGGAGAGGAACGGCTGCACCGCGGCCATCATCTCGACGTGGCCCATGGGCTTGATGTAGCGCTTGCCCATGGCGCAGTCGAACACCTCGTAGTGCTCCGGGCGCAGCCCGGGGGCGTCGACCACGTGCCCGTTCTCGGAGATGTACTCGACGATCGCCTCGACCTGCTCCTCCTGGTAGCCCAGGTTGCGCAGGGCGCGGGGGATCGCCTGGTTGACGATCTGCATCGACCCGCCGCCGACGAGCTTCTTGAACTTCACCAGGGAGAAGTCGGGCTCGATGCCGGTGGTGTCGCAGTCCATCATGAAGCCGATGGTGCCGGTGGGCGCGAGCAGGCTGGCCTGGGAGTTGCGCCACCCGTTCCTGTCACCGGTGCGCAGGCACTCCTGCCAGGCCTCGCCCGCGGCGGCCGCGATCGCGCGGTCCATGGCGCCGACCGTCCGCAGGTCGTCGTTTGCCGCGGCGTGCTTGCGCATGACCCGCTTGTGCGCGTCGGCGTTCTTGGCGTAGCCGTCGTAGGCGCCGACGATGCCGGCCAGCTCGGCGCTGCGCCGGTAGGCGGTGCCGGTCATCAGCGAGGTGATGGCGGCGGCGACCGCGCGCCCGCCGTCGGAGTCGTAGGCGTGGCCGGTGGCCATCAGCAGGGCGCCGAGGTTGGCGTAGCCGATGCCGAGCTGGCGGAACGCGCGGGTGGTCTCGCCGATCTTCTCGGTCGGGAAGTCGGCGAACGTGATCGAGATGTCCATCGCGGTGATGACCAGCTCGGTCAGCGCGGTGAACCGCTCGATGTCGAAGGTGTCGTCGTCCTGGAGGAACTTGAGCAGGTTGATCGACGCCAGGTTGCACGACGAGTTGTCCAGGTGGACGTACTCCGAGCACGGGTTGCTGGCCGTGATGCGGCCGCTCTCCGGGGCGGTGTGCCAGTCGTTGATCGTGTCGTCGTACTGCAGGCCCGGGTCGGCGCAGGCCCAGGCGGCCTCGGCCATGCGGCGGAACAGGCCCTTGGCGTCGACCGTGCCGATGACCTCGCCGGTGGTGCGGGAGGTCAGGCCGAAGTCGGCGCCGGTCTCGACCGCGCGCATGAACTGGTCGGAGACGCGCACCGAGTTGTTGGCGTTCTGGTACTGGACGCTGACGATGTCGGCGCCGCCGAGGTCGACGTCGAACCCGGCGTCGCGCAGGGCGCGGATCTTGTCCTCCTCGCGCGCCTTGGTCTGCACGAACTCCTCGATGTCGGGGTGGTCGACGTCGAGGACGACCATCTTGGCGGCCCGGCGGGTGGCGCCGCCGGACTTGATGGTGCCCGCGGAGGCGTCGGCGCCGCGCATGAACGACACGGGCCCCGAGGCGGTGCCGCCGGACGACAGCAGCTCCTTGCTGGAGCGGATGCGGGACAGGTTGACCCCGGCCCCCGACCCGCCCTTGAAGATGATGCCCTCCTCCTTGTACCAGTCGAGGATCGACTCCATGGTGTCGTCCACCGACAGGATGAAGCAGGCCGACACCTGCTGGCGGGAGGCGGTGCCCACGTTGAACCAGACGGGCGAGTTGAAGCTGAAGTACTGGTTGACCAGCGCGTGCTTCAGCTCGTGGTCGAAGACCTCGGCGTCCTCGTCGGAGGCGAAGTAGCCGTTGGCCCGGCCGGTCTCGGTGTACATGCCGGCGACGCGGTCGACGAGCTGCTTGAGGCTCCACTCCCGCTCGGGGGTGCCCACGGCGCCGCGGAAGTACTTGCTGGCGACGATCTGGGTGGCGTTCATCGACCAGCCGGCGGGGAACTCCACGCCGCGCTGCTCGAAGTTGACCGACCCGTCGCGCCAGTTGGTCATGACCACGTCGCGGCGCTCCCACGCCACCGCGTCATAGGGGTGCACACCGGGCGTGGTGAAGATGCGCCGCACTTTCAGGCCCTTGCGCCGCCCCTTCCCCTTGCGCTCTGACGCGCCGGTGGTCTCCGTCATCTCGCTCCCCTGCTCTCATACGTTCGTCGACCGCGCCGCCCGCGGTGGAGCCCGGCGGGGGCGGTCATTTGTTCGTCGCGGCCGGCGGGCGGCCGCGCGCTACTCCTCGGTGGCGTCGGCCGCTGCGGCCCGTTCCCGGTCCGCGCGCAGCCGGGAGATCTCGCTCTCGAAGTCCGCGAGGGACTCGAACCCCCGGTAGACCGACGCGAAGTGCAGATAGGCGACCTCGTCCAGCTCACGCAGCGGCGTGAGGATGGCGAGCCCGATCTCGTGCGCGGGGACCTCGGCCAGGCCCCGGCAGCGGATCTCCTCCTCGACGCGCTGGCCGAGTTTGGCGAGCGCGTCCTCGGTGACGGGGCGCCCCTGGCAGGCGCGCCGCACCCCGGCGACGATCTTGCTCCGCGAGAAGGGCTCGGTGACCCCCGACCGCTTGGCGACCATCAGCAGCACGGTCTCCTGCGTGGTGAAGCGCCGTTCGCAGGTGGGGCACGAGCGGCGGCGCCGGATGGCCGCCCCGTCGTCGGTGGACCGGCTGTCGATCACCCGGGTGTCGGGGTGTCGGCAGAACGGACAGTGCACGCCGGTGGCCTCCCCCCAAGATCGTCGTCGTCCTCCACGGCGTCCCGCGCCGGTCGGGCCGGCCCGCCGCACGGGCGCGCCCCCGGAGGAACGAGTACCTACTAAAGCACAATTTCTAGGCCGCGTGTTCCATGGCGAGCACTAGATATTGTGGTCAACCTACGACTGCCACACCAGCCGCGCAAGTCCCACGCGCAACCGGCCGGGGTCTTCCCGCTGGTCATCCCGGCGAAAACCACGAGCGGTGTCCGGGCGTGTCCGCGCCGCCCCCACCTGGGCGGACGCGGCGGTGTGCCGACGACCACACGGCGCGCGGGCCGGGAGCGGCCCCGGGGCGGTCCCGGACGCGGGCACGCCGACGAGGGCGGCGGCCGGAGGGGGCTCCGGGGCGCCGCCCCGGCGTGGGCCGGGAGTCGCGGGCGGGGGCCACCTTACTCCCCCCGGCGGGCGCCGCCGAACGGCACACGCCGGACGCGCGGTGGGGCACCGCGCGGGCACCGATGCCCAGGTCAGGCGGTGCGGGCGCGGGGCGGCCCCGTCCGCGAGGGGGGCCGCCCGGGCGGCGCGTCAGGTGGTCTCGCGGGGGCGCCAGGCGCGGCCCCGACCGGGCTTCTTGGGCTTGCGGATGAGCCGGGACGGGCCGTCGGGGCCGCCGGGCTCGCGACCGGGGGTGCCGCCGTCGGTCGCCGGCTCCTCGGCCCCCTCGGGGCCGGGCGCGTCCGGGCCGACGCGGTCGGCGGCACCGTCGCCGTCCGGGGCCTCCCCGTCGGCGCCGGCCGCGTCGGCCCGCTTGGCCCCCATCCGCCGCACGCGGGCCGCGCGGGAGGTCAGGTCGCGCCGGCGCGGCGCCGCGTCGGCCGGCGGTTCCGCGGCGTCGCCGTCGGACGCCGGCGTGTCGGCGGCCGGCGGCTCCCCGGCCGCGTCCCCGGG
>NZ_BCRK01000295.1 GCF_001552555.1 Nocardiopsis trehalosi NBRC 14201
CGTCCGCCGGACGGGGGCCGGCGGACGCGGCAGGTGGGCGGCGGGGCCGGGGTCCGCCCCCGCCGTGACCGGCACCGCCGCCCTGGGGGCGGCGGCGGGCGAGCCGTTATGGTCGGGGCCATGGGAGACCTTGCCGACGGTCCCGCCGGAGGCGGCCGGGACCTGCCGACCGGTGGGCGGACGCGCTCGGCGAGCGCGCTGGCGCGGGGCCTCACCGTCGCGGAGGCCCTGAACCTGCCGAGCCTCCGGGGCGCCGACGTGCTCGCCGGGGCGGGCGGCCTGGACCGGGTGATCCGGCGGCTCAACGTCATGGAGCTGCCCGACGTCCTCCCGTGGGTCGAGCCCCACGAACTCCTGCTCACCACCGGCTCCCCGCTGCGGGGCGGCGCGCACGGCCCGGCCCGGCTGGTCCGCGACCTCGACGGGCGCGGGCTGGCCGCCGTCGCCGTGCGCGCGGGCGGCCGGGCCGGCGCCCCGTCCGGCGCGGCGCTCGCCGCGGCCGACGAGGTCGGGCTGCCCGTCCTGCGCCTGGGCGCCGGGGTGGCGCTCGGCGACGTGCTGAACCGGCTGCTCACCGACATCCTCAACCGGCAGGCCGCCACCCTGGCCCGCGCCGAGGAGGCGCACCGGGTGCTGGTCGACGTCATCCTGGCGGGCGGCGGCCTGGCCGCGATCACCGGCGAGCTGGCGCGGCTGCTCGACGGCGGGGTCCTGGTGGCCGCCCCCGACGGCCGGGTGCTCGCCCGCTCCGGTGTCGCGCCGGAGCTCCTGCGGGACCCCCGCTACTTCGCCGCAGCGGACGGCCGGTTCCTCGCGGCGGACCCCCCGCACGGCCCGCGGACCCCGGACGACGGCACGCGGGTGGTGCAGGTGCCGATCCTCGCCGGGACCCTCGACCACGGCCGGGTGGTGCTCATCACCCGGGGCCGGGCGGCCGACTCCGCCGACGTGCACCTGCTGGAGCGGGCGGCGGCCACCGCCGCCCTGGTCATCACCAAGGACCTCGCGGTGGCGGCGGTCGAGGGCAAGTACCAGGGCGACTTCCTGCGGGACCTCCTGGCGGGGCGCGCGGGCGACGCCGCGCAGGTGGCGCGGCACTGCGCCGCCCTGGGCTGGGACGTCGACCGGCCGCTGGTGGTCGTGGTCGCCGAGATGGACCCGGAGCCCGGCGGGGCGGCCCCGGCGCCGGGCGGCCTGTGCCCGGGGCACGAGCACCTGGCGGAGGCGTGGAGCCTGGCCGTCCGCGAGCGCGACCCCCGCGCCGCCGTCGCCGGGTACAGCCGGGAGGTCGTGGTCGTGATGGGCGCCGGGGAGCCGGCGGACGGCGCGGCGGCCGGCGCGGCGCCCGGAGGCGGTGCTGCGCGGCGGCCGGGCGGGCTGGTGCGGACGCTCGCCGCCCAGGTGGCGGGCTGGGGCGGGCGGTCGTTCGCCACCGGGGTGAGCCGGGTGGCGGCGCGGCCCGAGGACATCCCCATGGCGTACGAGCAGGCCCGCAGGGCGGCGCGCGTCGGCCGGCAGATGCACGGCGCCGGCGCGGTCGCCGAGTTCGACGAGCTGGGGGTGTACCGGCTGCTCAGCCAGATCCCCGACACCGCCGAGCTGCGGTCGTTCATGGCGGAGGCGCTGGGCCCGCTGGCGGCGCGCGGCGACCCCGAGACCGACGACCTGCGCACGACCCTGGAGGCGCTGCTCGACAACAACCTCAACGTCGCCGAGACCGCCCGCCTGCTGCACTTCCACTACAACACGCTGCGCTACCGGATCGGCAAGCTCGAACGGCTCCTGGGCCCGTTCACCACCGACCCCCACCTCCGCCTCGACCTGCTGGTGGCGCTGCGCGCCTTCCGCATGCGCTCACTCGCGGAGTGACGCCCCGGGGCCGCCGGGCGGGGCGATGCGGCGGAGCTCGTCGTGGGGGAACGGGTGGCCCCACGTCTCGCGGTAGCCCTGGTCGCCGTGGCGGGCGAGGAGGTCCTCGGCCATGGCGCGGACGTCGGTGAGGAAACCGGCCGTGGAGACGCGGCCCGCCCACGTCTGCCGGCCGCCGGCCCAGCGCGCCGCCGTGGAGTACACGTCCGGGAAGGCCACCACCTGGACGAACACCTCCTCGGCGGCGCCCGAGAAGAACACGCGGTTCCCCCCGGGCTCCTGCGCGAACAGGGCGAACGTGGAGCGCGAACCGCCGGAGAGGTCGCCCGCCGAGCGGAGGAGGGAGGCGAGGCCGTCGGTCAGGTACGAGGCGTGCACGGCGATCCGCTCCCCGGCCACCTCCCAGGTCCACACGGCCGAGCCGGGTCCGGACAGTGTCCAGCGCATGGGCATCGCGGCCCCCTCTCAGTCGTCGTCCGGGACGTCCACCGGGAACGCCGTGCGGATCGTGCCGTCGGTGTTCAGGACCACCTGGAGTCCGTAGAGCGGCTGCGGCGGGTCCCCCTGCGTGGTCCCGATCGGGTAGTCGTAACTGTAGGTGTGCACCGTGCCGTCGCGGCTGAGCCCCGTCTCGGGGTCGGGGGTGTTCGGTGTCCCGGTGCTGTTCTCCACCGTCTCCTGGATCAGGTCCGCGATGTCCTCCGGGTCGTAGTAGTCGTTGAAGAGCGTGTTCTGCGGGGTGACGCCCGGGCTACCCGTGACGTGCTCGTTCAGGACGTGCTGGAAGCCCTCGCCCCGGAAGAGGGGATGGCAGGGGTCCTCCTCCTCGCCGGTGGAGGCGGCGTGGTGGACCAGCGGGACGGCGAGGGCGAAGGAGCGGACCCCCGGGCCGGTCGGGTGGGCGGCACCGACCGCGTTGAACCGGACGACGGAGTTCGACGGGCGGCGGCAGGTCGGGCCGTCCGTGTCGTCCGCGTCCTCGTCGTCGGGGACGCCGTCGCCGTCGCGGTCCGACGGGAGGCCGCCGGATTCGAGCTCGGAGGTCTCCTCCCCGTCGTCGTCCCCGGTTCCGTCCTCGTCGCCGTCCCCGCGGTCGCCGCGGCCCGCGTCGGCCACGTCGTTGACCCGGTCGAGCTTGCGGGACCAGCCGAAGTAGGGGATGAGGCCGATCGCGTTCTCCACGACCGCCTGGGTCCCCGCCTGGAGCCGGCTGCCGTCGTTCCACTCGTCCTGGACCTCGTCGCTGAACAGGACGTCGCGGACGAAGCCGACGGGGTCGTCCGTGGCGGCCTCGAAGGCGCCGGTCGCCCCGTCCACGACGGAGTCGACGGTGTCGGAGCCCCACTGCACGGGGTCGTCGACGAAGTCGCCGAAGCCCTCGGTCAGGCCCTCCCACTCGTCGCTGAAGTCGAAGCCCTCCTCGACGGCGTTCCAGGCGCCCTCGCCCATGTCCTCCGCGCCCTGGAGGATCGTGTCGAGCAGTCCGCCGTCATCGTCGTCGCCGCTGTCGCCGCTGTCGTCGTCGACGGTCTCGGTCTGCGGGCGCACCGCCGGGTCGTCCCCCTCGTCGCCGGCACCCTCGTCCCCGGTGCCCTCGGAGGTGTCGTCGCCGGGGGAGTCGTCCTCGTCCCCGGGCGCGGGGGAGTCGTCCTGAGGGGCGTCCGCCGGGGCGTCGTCACCCGCGCCGTCCTCGCCGGCGCCGACGGGGCCGGGGCCGCCCACGGCCTCGACCGCCGAGGCGATGTTCTGTGCGACGCGGCCGCCGAGGCCGCTGCCGATGACGGTCGCCAGGATGGCGGCCACCAGCAGGATGACGGCGGCGTACTCGGTGAAGGACGCGCCGCGCTCGGGGTCGTGGATGCGCCTCAGCATGGGGCGGGAAAAACGCCGAGGCGTGCGGAGCGGGCCCGTGTCACGGTCCGGGGCGGGGCGTTCACTGTCTCAACTCCGGGGCTGCGGGAAATGATCTTGCCCCGGTTGTCCGGGGGGCGGAATCGCGTTCCGAGGGGGTGTCGGAAAATGCGCTGAGATCGGTGTCCGTGCTGGTCGGAAGTAGTGTTCATGCGCTCGCCCGGGAAATTCGATCTTCCCCGGTGATCAGCGTCGAAGATCATTTACCTTCGAGGTCGGTCGGTGAAATTCGGCCATTACCGTAACCCGCGAAAAACGGCACGCAAAGGGAAAAAGCGCTCGTTGACCATTCCCGGTCAGCGGGGAACGCATCGGGCCGCGCGGCCGTCGGCCGGGCGCCGCCGGGGCGACACGCCCGGTGCCGTGGTGGTGCGGGGGTGGCGCGGGGCGACGTGCGAGGTTACGGATGCGCAACCCGGCGGCGATGAGCCCGACACACGGATATGCCGGACTTGTCGGGCACACGCGTGCGGGTGCCGCGCCGCCCCCCCCCCC
>NZ_BCRK01000296.1 GCF_001552555.1 Nocardiopsis trehalosi NBRC 14201
TCGGACGGCGGCGCCCCCCGCGGCATCTCCGCCGGCGGCTGACCCGCCCGCCCCGGCGGCGCGGCGCCCCGCGCCGCCGGGCCGCCCCGCTCCCGTCGGGCGGGTGGGCCGCTGCCGAGCGCGCACTGGTTTAATCCAATGGTCTGGTCCACTGCTGCGCGGTGGCCCCCCACGGAGCACCGCCGCGCGCGGGCGCGAGAAGAGAAGGAGCCGGCCATGCGGTTGACGATCGGCGTGGACATCGGCGGGACCAAGGTCGCCGCCGGCGTCGTCGGCCCCGACGGCGCCATCGGCGAACGGGTCACCTACCCCACCCCGATCGGCGACGGCGAGGCCCTGGCCGACGTGGTCGCCCGCGCGGTCGCCGAGCTGCGCGCCCACCACCCCGCCGGCGCCATCAGCGCGGTCGGCGTGGGCACGGCCGGCTTCGTGGACGAGGCCCGCGCCACCATCGTCCTGGGCGCCAACCTCGGGCTGGTCGAGGACCCCTTCAAGGAGCGGCTGCGCCGCCGGGTCACCGACCTGCCCGTGGTGGTCGAGAACGACGCCAACGCGGCGGCGTGGGCCGAGGCCCGGTTCGGCGCCGGGCGCGGCTGCGGCCACGTCGTCTGCGTCACCCTGGGCACCGGGGTGGGCGGCGGCATCGTGATGGACGGCGAACTCCAGCGCGGCCGGTTCGGGGTCGCCGCCGAGGTCGGCCACTACCGGATCGTCCCCTACGGCCGCCGGTGCGGGTGCGGCAACGCCGGCTGCTGGGAGCAGTACGCCAGCGGGCGGGCGCTCGTCGCCGAGGCGCACGACCTCGCCCGCACCGACCCCCGGCGCGCCGAGCGCCTGCTCAAGCTGGCCGAGGGCGACATCGAGCGCATCCAGGGCCGCGAGATCACCCAGGCCGCGCTGGAGGGCGACGAGGGCGCGCTGCACTGCTTCCGCACCGTCGCCGACTGGGTCGGCATGGGCCTGGCCGACCTCGCCGCCATCCTCGACCCCGAGTGCTTCGTCATCGGGGGCGGCGTCTCCGACGCCGGGGACATCCTCATCGAGCCCGTCCGGGAGTCCTTCGCCCGGCACGTCACCGGCCGGGCCACCCGCCGCCTCGCCGACATCCGCGTGGCCGAACTCGGCTCGCGGGCGGGCATCGTCGGCGCCGCCGACCTCGCCCTCCGCTGACCGCCGCCGCCCGGGGCCAGGCCGCGCCGGGCGGGTGCGGTGCGGGGCGGGCGGGTAGGGCACCGCACATGGCCCTGCGGGTGCTCACCTACAACGTCCGGGCGCTGCGCGACGACCCGGCGGCGGTCGCGCGCGTCATCGCCGCGTGCCGCCCCGACGTCGCCTGCCTCCAGGAACTGCCGCGCTTCCCCGGCTGGCGGGCCCGGCGGCGCGGGCTCGCCCGCGCCGCCGGGCTGGTGCCCGCGGTCGACCGCCGCGCGGGCGGGGTCGCGGTGTGGGTCCGCCCCGGCGTGCCGGTCGCGGCCGCCGCGCACCGCGTGCTCCGCCGCTACGCGGGCCTGCACGTGCGGGCGCTGGCGCTGGCCGTGGTGGCACCGGCCGGGCGGCCGCTGGTGGTCGGCTCGATCCACCTCGACCTGCACGCGGGGGCGCGACTGGCCCACACCGCCGAGGCGCTGGACCTGCTCCGGTCGGCGGCCGACGCCGCAGGCGCGCCCCGGCTGCTCGCGGGCGACGTGAACTGCGCGCCCGGCAGCGCCGCCTGGCGGGAGCTCACCGCCGACCTGGTCGACACCGGGGCGGCCGCGCCGCGCGGCGCGGCGGCGACGTTCACCGCCCGGCGGCCGCGGTCGCGCATCGACGCGGTGTTCGCCTCGTCCGGGCCGGCCGTGCGCGGGGCGGGCGTGCCCGTGGACCTGCTCGACGCCGCCGACGTGGCGGCGGCCAGCGACCACCGGCCGGTGCTGGCCGAGATTGAGGTGTGAGGCGGCTCCGGCCGGGCCGGGGTCAGGCCGCGGTGTCCGCGCCGCCGTCGGCCGGCGCCTTCCCGGCACGCTTCTCGGCCCGCTTGGCCTCGCGCTCCAGCCGCCGCCCGGCCTTGCGCTCGGCGCGCTCGGCGCGCCGCCGCTCCTTCTCGCCGGCGTGCTGCTCCTTGCGCTCCTCCTTGGCCGCCGCCTCCAGCTCGGCCTTGACCGATTGGGCGTAGCGGTCGACGTACTCCTGGCCGGACAGCTCCATCAGGCTGTACATGATCTCGTCGGTGATGGCGCGCAGCACCCGCGGGTCCTTCTCCATCCCGTAGTAGCGGGAGAAGTCCAGCGGGGCGCCGAAGACGACCTTGGGCCGGATGCCGAGCTTGGGGATGGTGCGGCCGGGCGGCATGATCCGGTCGACGTTGATCATCGCCATGGGCACCACCGGGGCCTTGGACTCCAGGGCGAGGCGGGCCACCCCGGTGCGGCCGCGGTACAGGCGTCCGTCGGGGGAGCGGGTGCCCTCGGGGTAGATGCCGAGGAGCTTGCCCTGCTTGAGCACCTTCAGCCCGGTGCGCAGCGCGGCCTCGCTGGCCTTGCCGCCGGAGCGGTCGATGGGGATCTGCCCGACGCCGGTGAAGAACAGCCGGCTGATCAGCCCCTTGGGGCCGGTGCCGGTGAAGTACTCGGCCTTGGCCAGGAAGGTGATCTTGCGCGGCAGCGGCAGCGGACCGAAGAAGTGGTCCGAGAACGACAGGTGGTTGCTGACCATGATGGCCGGCCCCTGCCGCGGGACGTTCTCGACGCCTTCGGCGCGCGGCTGCCACAGGACCGCCAGAACCGGCCCCAGGATCGCCTTGACCACCCAGTAGAACACCGAAGATCACCCCCGCACACGCGGGGCGCGCTCGGACAACCTTGCCACGTTCGCCTTCCCGCTTCCACGAACAACCGGAGTCATCTTCGCACCGCTGGGGACCGACTACCAATGCCGGGACAAGTTACCGATTGGTAGGCGACCTGGGCGGACGGCCCTGCCCCGCCGCCACCCGCCCCGCGGCCCCCCGACCGGGGGTACCGGCGGGCACGGCCGCGGGTTAACTTCGTACAGTCGGACCGGGGCCGCCTCACGCGGGCCCGCCGGCCGACACCGACGGACACCGATGGACCTGGAGGGGCCCATGCCGCTACTGCCCGGCGCCGAACCGTTCGCGTGCGACGGCGACGGCGTCGGCGTGGTCCTCTGCCACGGCTTCACCGGCAGCCCGCGCTCGATGCGGCCGTGGGCCGAGCACCTCGCCGCCGCCGGGTTCGCCGTCGACCTGCCGCTGCTGCCCGGCCACGGCACCACCTGGCAGGACATGAGCACGACCACCACCGACGACTGGTTCGCCGAGGTCGAGGCCGCCCTGCTGCGGCTGCGGGACTGCTGCGACCAGGTGTTCACCATGGGCCTGTCCATGGGCGGCTGCCTGGCGCTGCGGCTGGCCGAGGTCCACCCCGAGACGGTCGCCGGGGTCGTCGTGGTCAACCCGTCCCTGGCCATGGAGACGCGGCTGCTGATGTTCGCCCCGCTGCTGCGCCGGGTGCTGCCCTCCACCCGCGGCCTGGCCGGCGACATCAAGAAGCCCGGGGCGGTCGAGGCCGGCTACGACCGGGTGCCCACCGCGGCCGCCGCGACACTCCCGAAGCTGTGGCGCGCCACCCGGCGGGACCTGCCCGCCATCACCGCGCCGGTTCTGGCCTACCGAAGTCCGGAAGATCACGTCATCGGCCCGCAGAGTCTGCGTATCCTCACCAGTAGGGCGGTGAACGCACCGCTGACCGTGCACGCGCTCGACGACAGCTACCACGTCGCCACCCTCGACAACGACGCCGCGACCGTCTTCGAGGGCAGCGTCGCGTTCGTCCGCGAGCACAGCAGGAGCGGGGAAGGGACGAAGCGATGACGCACCGCCGCGGGAACGGCCTGCTCGCGGACTCCTATGTCCCCCTGATCCTGCTCCCGCCGCCGCAGGCCGACCAGATGCTGGCCGCGCTCGGCCGCTCCGGCATCGCCGCCTACGCCGTCCCCCTCGACGAGGACGTGCTCACCGCGGCCGACGACGAGGACGATCCGCCCACCGACCACCTCTACGTCGACGCCGCCGAACGCGAGGCGGCCGAGCACGTGCTGCGCAGCGAGCTCCCCGAGGTCGGCGGCGGCCGCGCGGTCGAGGTCGGCGGGCCCGAGCCCGCCGGCGGCTCCGACCCCGCCCGCCCCGAGGCGGCCGACGCGGCCACACCCGCCGACCCCCACGGCCGCGAGCCCGCCGCGGCCCCCC
>NZ_BCRK01000297.1 GCF_001552555.1 Nocardiopsis trehalosi NBRC 14201
CGCGCCGCCGCGCCGCGGCGGCGCGGCGGCGTGGCGGCGTGGCGGCGTCACGCCGGGGCGGGGATGTCCTCGGGCAGCAGCGCCGTGAAGTCCTCGGCCGCCACGTCCGGGGTCTGCACCAGCCGCCCCGCCTGCCGGGTGATCATCCGCTCCAGCACCTGGCGCGCGTAGCGGCCGTTGCCGAACGTGGCGTCGCGCTCCACAGCGGAGAAGTGCGCGTGCAGCGCCGCCCGGGTCTCCTCGCCGCACACGTACCCCGAACCGGTCGCCATGCTCTCCACGATGGTGACCAGCTCCTCGTCGCTGTAGGACGCGAACTCCACCTTGTGGTTGAACCGCGACGCCAGACCCGGGTTGGACGCGAGGAACCGCTCCATCTCGTGGGTGTAGCCGGCGACGATGACCACCACCTCGTCGCGGTGGTCCTCCATCAGCTTCACCAGGGTGTCGATCGCCTCCTGGCCGAAGTCGTTGCCGCTGGCGCCCGCCGGCGCCAGCGTGTACGCCTCGTCCACGAACAGCACGCCGCCCTTGGCGCGCTCGAACACCTCGGCGGTCATCTGCGCGGTGTGGCCGATGTAGCGCCCGACGAGGTCGGAGCGCGCGGTCTCGATCACCTGGCCGCCCGGCAGCACGCCCAGCGTGTGCAGCAGCCGCCCGTACAGCCGGGCGACCGTGGTCTTGCCGGTACCGGGCGGACCGGCGAAGACCAGGTGGTGGCTCATCGGCGCGATCGGCAGCCCCATGGCGGCGCGCCGCTGCGACATGATCACCAGGTTGGTGAGGTCGTTGACCGTGCTCTTGACCCCCGCAAGGCCGATCATGCCGTCCAGTTCGGCGCGCAGGCCGGCCAGGTCGTCCTCGGTGGCGCCGCCGGAGGCGCCCTCCAGGATCTCCGGCCCCAGGTCGGCCGGCGTCAGCCGGGCGAGTTCGGCGGGGTCGTCGGGCGCCTCGCCGCCGAGCCGGTACGCCTGCCGGTCGATCATGCCCTCGAAGATCTTGCGGGCGTCGCGGCCGTTGCCGAACGCCGGCCCCTTGGGCACGTGCTCGAAGTACTCGCCGAGCGCCTCGACCGTGGCCTCGTCCATCGTGTAGTGGTTTGCCTCGCACATGTTGCGCACGATCTGGACGAGTTCGTCGGGCTCGTAGTTCGGGAACTCGATGGTCTTGGAGAACCGCGACGCCAGGCCCGGGTTGGCGGCGAGGAACCGCTGCATGTTCTCGGTGTAGCCGGCGACGATGACCACCACGTCGTCGCGGTGGTCCTCCATCAGCTTCACCAGGGTGTCGATGGCCTCGCGGCCGAAGTCGGGGCCGCTGCCGCCCTCGCTGCCCTCCGACAGGGCGTACGCCTCGTCCACGAACAGCACGCCGCCCTTGGCGCGCTCGAACACCTCGGTGGTCTTGATCGCGGTGCCGCCCACGTACTGCGACACCAGGTCGGCGCGGGCGACCTCGACCACGTGGCCGTAGCGCAGCACGTCGAGTTCGGCCAGGATCTGGCCGTAGAGCCGCGCCACGGTGGTCTTGCCCGTACCGGGCGGTCCGCCGAACACCAGGTGGCGGCCCATCACGGGGGTCGGCAGGCCCATCTCGGCGCGGCGCCGGTTCATCTGCGTGCGCTTGATGAGCGTCTTGACCTCGTGCTTGACACTGGCCAGGCCCACCAGCCCGTCCAGCTCGGCCAGCGGGCCGCTCTGCTCGGGCCCCTCCTCGGCGGCGGGGCCGTCCGCGTCGTCCCGGCGCGGTGCGGCGGCCGGCGTCGGCGCCGGCCCGGCGTCCTCGCCGTAGGCGTCGGGCGACCCGTTGTCGTGGCTGAGCAACTGCTCGGCGCGGACGCGGTCGCTCTTCACGGTCTGGCGCAGCCCCGAGCGCGCGTTCTCGCGCACCGAGCAGTCCTCCAGCACCACGTCCTCGGTGGAGTGCACGAGCACCCCGTCGCTGCCGTTGCCGAAGATCTCGCAGTGCCGCAGCAGGGCGGTCGCGCCCGCGGCCACCAGCACCCCGTTGCGGCGCCCGTTGTAGACCCGCGAGCGCAGCGCCGACACCTCGCCGCCGTTGTGCACGGCGATGCCCTCGTTGGCGCAGCCGGAGATATCGCAGTCGCGCAGGTCGGCCTTTGCCTTGGCGCCGACCGATACCCCGTTCTCCTGGCTGTCGCTGATCTGCACCCCGGTCAGCAGCGGCCGCGAGCCCTCGCTGACCATGATCGCCGCCTTGCCGGTGCGGTCCAGCGTCGCGTCCTCCAGGCGGCCGTGCGCGTCCTTGCGGAAGACGATGCCCTGGCCCCGGGTGTCGGTGACGGCGACGCCGCGCAGGAACGGCGCGCACTCCTCGATCACGATGCCCGGGCCCGAGGTGCCGGTGACGATGCCCCGGTCGAACTCCACGGTGGCGCCGCCGCTCAGCGAGATCCCGGCCCCGCCGCGCACGGTCAGCCCGATGAAGGAGCTGGCCGCCCGGTCCTCGGCGCGCACGGCGTCGCCCCCGGACTCGGCCACGTCGCAGTCGGCGAACAGGCCCCGCGCCTTGCCCCACAGGTGGATGCCGGCCTTCTCGGCGCGGTTGACCACCACCCGCGACAACTGGGGGTCCGCCCCGCTGTGCACGCCCACGCCGCGCCCGGCGACGTCCTCGATGACGCAGTCCTCCACCACCGGCCGGGCGCGGCTGGAGATCATCAGGCCGTCGCCCTTGGTGTCGTGGACGCGGGTGTCGCGCACGCTGGTGGAGGCGTCGTCCTCCAGCGCGATGGCCGGCTTGGCGGTGCCGGAGATGTCGCAGCCCTCCACCGTGCCCGCGGCCTTCCCGCTGGCGAACAGGCCGTTGCCGCCGGTGTCGCGCAGCACGCACGAGCGCACGGTCGGCCGGCCCCGCTCGCCGATCACCAGGGCGCTGGTGCTGACCTCCTCGATCAGGCAGTCCTCCACCGCGCTCGGCTCGGCGGCGGTGATCACCACGCCGGCGCCGCCCGAGCAGGTCACCCGGCATTCGCGCATGGCCAGCGCGCCGGTGCCGCGCACCGACACCGCCGCCCACGCGGTGGAGCTGACCTCGCAGTCGGCCATCTCGACCTGGCCGGCCGCGATGTCCACCGCCGGCCGCTCGTCGTTGCGGCCGCTGAGGGTCAGCCCCGAGAGCTTGACCGCCTCGGCGGCCGACGCCACGGCGCTGCGCTCCTCGGCCAGCACCTCCACCGTGCCGCGCCCGTCGCGCGCCACCAGGGTGACGACCTTGCGCAGCACGAGGCTCTCCTCGTAGCGGCCGGGGGCGATCGAGATCAGCGCGCCGCCATCGGCCGCAGCGACCGCCGCGCCGATGGTCGGATACGCGTC
Organism: Nocardiopsis trehalosi NBRC 14201; assembly: GCF_001552555.1. Classification (GTDB taxonomy): domain Bacteria; phylum Actinomycetota; class Actinomycetes; order Streptosporangiales; family Streptosporangiaceae; genus Nocardiopsis_B; species Nocardiopsis_B trehalosi. The sequence goes on from NZ_BCRK01000297.1 coordinate 3,336, forward strand.
CGCGGTACCCGGGTCGACGGTGAGAAGCTGCCTGGCCATCGCGTACGTTCCTTCTCTTCGGTTTCCGGACCGCCGCGGCGGTCGTCATCGGTCGGGGGGCGGCCCCCCGGGCGGGCGCGGGGCCTCAGGTGCAGTTCGCCCGCATCGCCGAGGCCGCGACGTGCGAGGTGGCGTCCCCGTCCACGGTGTCCTCGCCGATGTTGGTGAGCTGGACGGTGAACCGCTCGCTCGGCGACTCGAACCCCGTCACCCGCACCCAGCCGCCCTTGGCGCCCGACTGCTCGACGCCGAACACGGCCACGGCGGTGCCCGAAGGCTCGCCACCGGGGAAGATCTGGTACATCGCCTCCTGGTCGGCGACCCACTGCGGACTGGCGTCATCGGGAACGTACACCAGGAGTTCGCAGGAGGCGTCGGTGAAGCCGGGTTCGAAGGTCCAGTGGGCGAACCGGCCGTCGCCGTGCTCGGTGGTGCCGGAGACGGGGATGGCGTCGTAACCCCCGTCGCACCCCTCGTCGCCGTACCCGCCCGAGCGCGTGGCCCAGCCCGGGGAGCCCGCGCCCTCCGCCCCGTAGGCGGCCGATCCCCCCGCCGCGCAGCCCGGCCCCGCGATCGCGGTGAAGGACGGCGCGGGGGGCGCCGAGGACGACGCGGACGGGCTCGGGTCGGCCGACCGGACGGCCGCGGCGGCCTCGGGGTCGTCGGAGCCCGCGGAGTCGTCGGGGGACGCCTCCGGGCTGGGCGAGGGGGAGGGGGCCGCCGCGGGGGCCGCGTCGGCCTCACCGCCGCCGGCCGGGCCGTCGCCGGGGCCGTCGTCGCCCCCGCCGCCCTCGGCCGGCGCGCCGCCGCCCGCCTCGGCCGCCTCCGCGGACCCGCCCCCGGACCCGC
>NZ_BCRK01000298.1 GCF_001552555.1 Nocardiopsis trehalosi NBRC 14201
ATGCGGGTGAGCGTCTTGCGGCGGGACTCGCGGTACCCGCCGATGTCGAGCATGAGGCGGCTGCGGGACCCCGTGCTGCGGTGCACGGCCAGGCGGGTGAGCTCCTGGAGGGCCTCCAGGACCTCGCCCTTCTCCCCGATCAGCTCGTCGAGGGTGGCGCCGACGACCGACACCATGGCGCGGTCGCCCTCGACGTCCATGTCGATGTCGCCGTCGAAGTCGGCGATGTCGAGCAGTCCCTCGATGTAGTCCGCGGCGATGTCGCCCTCGGCCTCCAGCGCCTCGACGTCGGGGCCGGCGGCGTCGTCCGGCTCCGGGGCGTCCGCGACGGCGACGCTGCCGCGGGTGTCCTCCGCGTTCTCGGTGTTGCTGCTCACAGCGAGCTGTCTCCTAACGTCTGAGTGGTGCCGGTCGTGCGCGTCCAGGGCTGCCGCCTGCGCACGTGTCGCAACCCCCGAGGCCCTACTTCTTCTGCGGGTTGCCGCCGGAGCGCTTCGCCCGCGGCTGCTTCTTCGGCTGCTTACGCTCGATCTTAGGCTGTTCGACCGGCTCGGGAGCGGACTCCTTGCGCTTGCCGAGAAGTCCCTTGGCCGACGTGTTCGGAGTGGAGGACGCGGGAGCGGTGCCGTCCGCGCCGGGCACCGGGTGCTTGCGGTAGAGGAAGTGCTGCTGCCCCATGGTCCAGACGTTGGACGTGACCCAGTAGATGAGGACACCGATCGGCATGCCGAGGCCGAAGAGGCCGAACGCCGGCGCCATGTACATCATGATCTTCTGCGACTGCATCATGGGGTTGTCCGCCACCTGGAGGTGCGCGGTGCGCTTGATGCTCTGCCGCATGGTCAGGAAGGTCGTGAGGCCCATGATCACGCAGGCGATCACGATGACGATCTTGGCGGTCACCGGGTTGGCGCCGTACTGCTCCAGGTCGGCGGCGGAGCTGGTGAACTGCGCGGCCAGCGGCGCGTGCAGGATGAGCGCGCCCTGAGCGCTGTGCACGAGGTCGGCGGTGAACCCGTACTGGGCCTGGCCCTGGGCGACGCTGCGCAGCACGCTGAAGAGCGCGAAGAAGACCGGCATCTGCAGCAGCAGCGGCAGGCAGCCCATCACCGGGTTGGTGCCGCTCTCCTGGTAGAGCTTCATCAGCTCCTGCTGCTGGCGCTGCTTGTCGTTCTTGTAGCGCTCCCGCACCTTCGCCATCTGCGGCTGCATTTCCTGCATCTTCCGCTGCGTGTGCATCTGCTTCACGAACAGCGGAACCATGATGAGCCGCACGACGACGGTCAGCGTGACGATGGACAGGCCCCACGCCCAGCCGCCATCGGGATCGAGCCCCAGGGCCGTCAGACCCGAATGGATCTGGATCAGCACCCAGCCGACGATGTTGTAAAGCCAGTCCAGCACCGGCCAACTCCCTTTTCCTTGGATTCAGCTACGGGCCCGTCGGCCCGGACGAGGCGCCGCCGTCGGCGCCTGGGCCCGTGTCGTGCGCGACGGCGGTGCCGCGGCGCGGAGGGACGGGGTCGAGCCCACCCGGATGGAACGGATGGCAGCGGGCGATGCGGCGGACGGTCAGCCACAGTCCGCGCACCGCGCCGTGGACCCGGAGCGCCTCGACCGCGTAGGCGCTGCACGACGGGTAGAAGCGGCACACCGGCGGGAAGAGCGGACTGATGAAGCGCTGGTACCCGCGGATGGGCACCGTCAGCAGTCGTGCCGCCGCCGTGGGTCTGTGGTCGCTCATCGGTCCGTCAGCTCTCCGCCGCCGCGCGCGTCGGACGGGGCCGGTGACCCCCGGCGGCGGCGTGTGGTGCCACTGCGGGGGCGCATCGCCGAAGCGAGGGCACCGTCGAGCTGCGCGGCCAACGTGTCGTGTCGCAGGGACGCGGCCAGGGGTTTGGCCCGCACTACCAGCAGGCTACCCGCAGGCAGCAACGGCAGCCGATCGCGCACCAGGTGGCGGAGCCGGCGCTGGACGCGCTTGCGGACCACCGCGCCGCCGACGGCCTTGCTCACCACGAACCCAACGCGGGGGGGCTCGGCGGGGCCGTCGGGGCGGGGCGGCAGGTAGACGACGCCGAGGGCGTCGCGGCCGGCGCGCCGCCCCGCGCGCAGGGCGCGGCCGAACTCGGCACTGCGCCGCATGCGGTTCTCGGGCGACAACATCGGCAAAGGTCCTCGAACACAGAAGCGGACCGGCCGCCGAAGGGGCGGCCGGCCCGGAGGTCAACGATCGACTGCCGCGCCTACTGGCTGACGGTCAGCCGCACGCGCCCCTTGTTCCGGCGCGCGGCGACGATCGCGCGTCCAGCACGGGTCCGCATGCGCAGCCGGAAACCGTGGACCTTGGCGCGACGCCGGTTGTTCGGCTGGTACGTACGCTTGCTCACTGCTGGGCTCCAGGGGCGTGTTCAGAGGTGCTACGGCACGACCCCGCCGCGAGCGGGGCCTCGGTGTCTGCGCTGATCGACGTCGCGGGGACGTCCGGCAGAACATCGCCCGCTCGCCTCGCCGTGCCGCGTGCCGAGGAGGTACGCAGACGGATAGCGACTTAAGCATAACGACCATATGGGCTGCCCGGACGGCGGTCAAATCGGCCGGGCCGCCGCGGTCCACGGCCGCCCGCCAGTGGGGACCCGTCCGGACCTCGGCGGACGCCCCGTGCCGCCCGCTCCGGGGCGCCCATGGCGCGGTCGGGCGGGTGGTCCCGGGCGGCGTGATCCACAGAAACCGCCGACTGTGGACAACCACCTCTCCACAGGCTGTGCACGGTCCACCGGCACCCCTAAGCTGTGGATAACCTCGGAGGCGGCCGTTGTCCACAGCCCCACCGCCGACGGGCCCCTCACGCCCGCGGCATCCCCCGTTCTCACCCTGGGTGACCAGGCAGTTGTGGATAAGTCGGCCGAGGTCGCGCGGATCTGTCAGGCTGTGTATGGACCCGTGCACAACATGTGGACGACCTCGGAAAACTGTGGAGGACGCGTTCGCGCCCAGCCAACCAGAGGGCGGCCGCCGGCGCGAGTCCGTACACAGCGCGTTCCACAGAATCGGGCCGGTTGCCCACAGGGACGCACCTTCGCGGCACGACGGTGCGCGGGCCGGTGCGGCGGGCGGGACAATGGGACGCCCGGCGCTCCGCGGCCGGGGCGCGCGGCAGGAGCAGGAGAACGTGAGAAGGGGACGAACCATGGCAGGTCACCGTGTCTGAGGCACAGGTCAACCTCGCGATGGTGTGGTCGAGCGTGCTGGACAGCCTCGACAACAGCACGCTCCCCCCGCAGCAGCGCGCCTGGCTCCCGCAGACCCGGCCGCTCGGGCTGATCGAGGACACCGCCCTGCTGGCGGCCCCCAACGAGTTCGCCAAGGAGATCCTCGAGACCCGGCTGCGCCCCGCCATCAGCCAGGCGCTCTCGGCCGAACTCGGCCGCGAGATCCGGGTCGCCGTCACGGTCGACCCGGCCGCCGTGCAGCCGGCGCCCCCGCCCGGCGCGCCGCCCGCCGGCTACGGTCCCGGCCCCGCGGCGCCCACCTGGCAGCAGCCGTCGATCGTCCCCGAGGACCTGCCGGGGCCGCCCGCCCCCGGCGAGGCGCTGCCCGACGGCCGGTTCGGCCGGTCGGGCCACCCCGGCGCGCCCGGTCAGCCCGGTCAGCCCGGTCAGCACGGGCAGCACGGGCAGCACGGCCAACATGAGCAGTCCGGCCAGCACGGGCAGCACGCGTTCCCGCCCGACCCGCAGGGCCGCGGCCGGCACGGCTACCCCTCCCCCGCCGACGGCGGCCACCCCGGCCGCCCGGGCGGCGGCCCCTCGGGGCCCGGCCGCCGCGGCGACGGCGACGACCTGCTCGCCCCGCGCCCCGACCACGACCGCTACCGCGACTGGCAGGACCAGCGCCAGTGGGGCCCGCCCAACCGGTGGGAGACCCCGGCGTGGGAGAACCCGCCCGACCGCCCGCACCACCCGCCGGCCGGCCGCCCCGGCCCCTCGGGGGGGCCCGACCCGCTGCCGGTGGCCCCGCCCGACTCCCCGCCGGGCCGGCC
>NZ_BCRK01000299.1 GCF_001552555.1 Nocardiopsis trehalosi NBRC 14201
GGCCCGCCCCTCCCGCCCGCCGCGCCCGGCCACCACCCGGGGTACCACTACGGCCCGCCGCCCGAGGGACCCGGCGGCCCGTACCCGTACGGCCGCCCCTGACCGCACCGGGCGCACACCGCACGCCGCCGACGCGTTTCCCCACCGGTCACGCGGGTACCCTCCCCGCAACCATGAAAGTCGCGCCGTCGTGTCCCCGCTGCGGGCGCGCCGTCCGCCCTCCCGGGATCTGGACGAGCGCCTGGCAGTGCGACGCGCACGGGCCCGTCGCCCCGCTCAACCCGGTGCGGCCGCCCGGCGAGGCCGCGCTCGACCTCCTCGCCTCCACCGCGCAGGTCCCCGTGTGGCTGCCCTGGCCGCTCCCGGCCGGGTGGGTCGTCACCGGCCTCGCCGACGCGGGCGACGAACGCAGCGGCGCGCTCGCCACGGCGGTCGCGCTGTCCGGCCCCGCCCCGCTGGGCGGCGTCGGCGAACTCGTCCTCGTCGCCGAGGACCCCGGCATCGGCCTCGCCGCCCGCCTGGCCGGCCTCGACGGCCCCGACCCCGGCGACGGCTTCGACTCCGGCCCGCCCGACGCCAAGGTGCGCCACGACGGCCACGAGATCGCGCTCTGGAGCGTCGACCCCGGCGCCGACCGCGCCGTCTACGTGGGCGAGGCGTTCGCCAGCTGGCTGTGGGCGGTGTTCTCCCCCGCCGACACCGGCGTGCTCATGTGCGAACTGGGCGGGCTGCGCGACGTCCGCGACCGCCGCGACGGCGGGGTCGGCCTCGACCCCCCGTTCGGCGCGCCCTCGCCCTTCCTCACCGCGGGGCTGCGCCCCCGCGACCCCGATTCCTGACCGCCGCCGCGCGGACCGGTCCGGCACCGGGCGGCGGGGACGCCGGCACGCCCCCGCCGCCCGGTGCCGCCCCGGCCGGGCGGACCGCACACCGCCCGGCCGGAGGTACCCGGGTCAGCCGGCCGCGCAGGCCGACCCGTCGAGGCGGAACGCCTCCGGCGCGTCGGGGGCGCCGGTGACCGAGGCGTTGAACCCGAACGACACCGACCCGCCCGCCGGGACCGACCCGTTCCACGCCGCGTTCTCGGCCATGACGTGCGCGCCGTGCTGGGCGATCTCCGCCGACCAGCCGTTGGTGACCACCGAGCCGTCGGTGAACTCCCAGTCGACCGTCCACCCGTCGACCGCGGCGTCCCCGGTGTTGGTCAGCACCACGTTCGCCGTGTAGCCGCCCGACCACTGGCTCGCGACCGAGAAGTCGACCTCGCACGAACCGCTCGGCACGTCGGCGCCCAGGGTGGTCACCGCGAGCTCCCCCGAGGGCGGCGAGACGTTGCCCGCCCGGTCCAGGGCGACCACGTGGAACCGGTACGCCGTCTCCGGCTCCAGCCCGGTGACGGTGGCCGAGGCCGTCGATGAGGTGGCCGCCACCTCGCCCGTCGCGGCGTCGCGGACCTCGTAGCGCGCCACCCGGTCGTCGTCGGTGGCCGCCGCCCAGGAGAGGTCGACGGCGTCGCCGGTCACCCGGTCCGCGGTGGGCGTGCCCGGGGCCGTGGGCGCCTCGGTGTCCTCCTCGCCGCCGCCGCCCCCGGTGAACTCGACGTCGGCGCAGTTGTAGAACGCCTCGGGGCTGTCGGAGCGCTGCCAGATCGAGTAGATGATGTGCCGCCCGCTCTTCTCGGGCAGCGTGGCGTCCCAGGTGTACTCCGCGCCGTCGGGGCCGGAGCCGTTCAGCGGCGGGTTGGTGACCTCGTCGAACGGCAGCGGCTCCAGGTCGTCCCAGCCCAGCGGCTCGTCCGGGTCCCAGCCGTCGCGGGTGACGTACTGCGACCAGGTGCCGGGGTGCGGCGCCCAGGCGTTGTACCGGAAGGTCACGTCGGCCCCGGACTCGACCTCGGTGGCCGGCCAGGCGGTGCCGGGCGCGTTGAACGCGGCGAACTGGTCGGTGGGGCCGCACAGTTCGCCGTCGGCGATGATCTCGCGGTGGCGGCCGCCGGCGTCGCTGATGAGGTTGCCGAACCAGTTCCAGAACGGATAGCTGCTGTAGGCGAGCGCGTCGGCGCACATCGGGTTGGCCGGGTCCAGCGAGCCCCCGTTGCCGTTGTCGATGCCGTCGCGGTAGCAGGCGTAGGTGCGGGTGGCGGGGAAGGTCAGGCCGCCGTGGGCCGCGGCGGGCTCGGCCGGCAGGGCCACGGCGAAGCCGCCGGCCAGAGCGGCCAGGCCGCCGATGAGCGCCGTCGCGCGGAGGGGAGTCACCGTCGTTCTCCTAGGGGGAGGGGCCGCGGCCCGGTGGGGGCGGTCCGCGGTGGTGGGGGATCGGTGGTGGGGCGGGCCGCGAGGGCCCGACGCGTGCGTCGTGGTGCGCCGCGGACACGCCGGTCGAGATCGACTGGGAGCGCTCCCATATCGCGGCCGTGCGCGCCCGCGGCGTCGCTCCATAGTGGCGCCCCTCACACTCCGGGGCAACGTACCGTCATGCAAACGTCACCCCCGCGACACATGGACCCCCGATGGCCCCCGCTGCGGGCCGCCGCGCGCCGGGAGCGCCCCGGCCTCCCGGGAACCTCCCTAGAATCGAGCCCTCATGCGCATCGACCTGCACTCCCACAGCTCCGTGTCCGACGGCACCCAGCCGCCCGCCGACGTGGTCGCCCGAGCCGCGGCGGCCGGCCTGGACGTGCTCGCCCTCACCGACCACGACACCACCGCCGGGCTGGCCGAGGCCGCCGCCCACCTCCCGCCCGGCCTCACCCTGGTCCCGGGCATGGAGCTGTCGTGCGCCGCCGACGGCTCCGGCGTCCACCTGCTCGCCTACCTCTTCGACCCCGACCACCCGGAACTCGCCGCCGAACTCCGGCGCATCCGCGAGGACCGGGTGCTGCGCGCCGAGGCCATGGTGCACCGGCTCCGCGCCGCCGGGGTCGACGTCACCTGGGAGCGCGTGTGCGCCATCGCCGAGGCCGCCCCCGACCCCGACGGCGCCCGGGGGAGCGCGGCGAGCGTCATCGGCCGCCCGCACGTCGCCCGCGCGATCGTCGAGGCCGGTGCCGCGGCGGACGTGCAGGATGCCTTCGACACCTGGATCGGGTCGGGCGGCCCCGCCTTCGTCGCCCGCTACGCGCTCGACCCGGTGCGGGCCGTCGGACTGGTCCGCGCGGCCGGGGGCGTGTGCGTCCTCGCGCACCCCGCCCGGTCCGAGGGCACGCTCACCGGCGCGGTGCCCGAGGAGCTGGCCGCGCGCATGGCGGCGGCCGGACTGGGCGGCATCGAGGCCGACCATCCCTCCCACGACGCCGACGAGGCCGAGCGCTGGCGGGCCGCCGCCGACCGGCTCGGCCTGGTGGTGACCGGGTCGAGCGACGACCACGGCGCGCTCACCGGGCACCGGCTCGGCTGCCGCACCACCGACCCGGACGCCTACGCGCGCCTCGTGGCGCCCGCCACCGGGGCCGCTCCGATCACGTCCGGGTGACGATCCGGGCGCACCGGGTGGCGCTCCGGCGCCGCTCACCACCGTCCCACCCGGCCTTATCACTCCCTTAGGGTCCGGGCGGCATCGTCGTCGGTCGGGGGCGCGGGTACCCATGTGCCCCTTGGTGCGGCCACAATGGGTCCGCATAAGGAGAGTTCGGACGCGAATCGAAGGGTCGGCACCGTGTTCTGGAAGCGGAAGGGCAAGAAGAAGGACGGCGGCGAGGCCGGCGGCGCCGGTGCGGCGTCCGCGACGGTGACGACCGAGGCCGCCGAGGAGCCGAAGGACACCGCCACCACCGGCGACGCGGCGACCGCGGCCTCCGCTGCGGACGCGAAGGACACCGCGGACGCCAAGGACGCCACGGACACCGCCGGCGCGGTGGCCGACGGCAAGGCGGCCCCCGACCCCGTCGAGCCCGCGCCCTCCGACGGCGACGCCGCTCCGGACGCCGGCGGCGAGCCGCTGCCCGCCGCCGAGGGCGTCGGCCCCGAGCCC
>NZ_BCRK01000300.1 GCF_001552555.1 Nocardiopsis trehalosi NBRC 14201
GGCCCCGCCGCACCCCGCTCCGGACCCGCCGGGCGGGGTGCGGAGCCGGTCAGGCGGGGAGCACGCAGGCGGGGTCGGGCACGGGCAGCCGGTGGACCGGCGGGCCCGGGACGCCGGTGCGCGGGTCGACCGGCAGCGAGGTCAGCTCGCCCGAGCGCTGCAGGGCGACCACGATCCAGCCGTCCACGAGCGCGAAGTGCCGGGGCCAGGCGCCGCCCGCCGGCTCCTCGGCCAGCAGCAGCGGCCGCTCCCCCGTCACGTCGAACGCGGCGATCGTGTCGGGGCCGCGGTTGGCGACGTAGAGGCGCGTGCCGTCGGCGGACAGCGCGATCTCGGAGGGGAAGGCGCTCCCGGCGCCCCCTGCCCCGCTCGCCGGGACGGCGTCGGCCGGCGGCGCCGTCGCCGTCGCCGGGTCCCACCGCAGGACGTGCACCCGGCAGTCCAGCTCGCCCACCGCGAACAGCCGCCCGTCGGGGTGCGCCGCGAGGTGCCGCGGACCGGTGCCGGGCGGGAACCGGGTCGCCACCGACACCCCGGTGACCGGGTCGGCGGCGCCCGGGTCGAACGCCAGGCAGCGCAGTTCGTCGGTGCCGAGATCGGCCACCAGCAGGTGCCGGCCGCCCGGCGCCACCGTGACGCTGTGCGCGTGCGGCCCCTCCTGCCGGTCGGCGTCCGGGCCGGAGCCGGTGTGCCCGACCACCCGCACGGGGGCGCCCGGCGCGCCGTCGGCGCCGATGGGGTGCACGCTGACCCGGCCGTCGGCGTAGTTGGCGGCGATCACGTGCCGCCCGGCGGGGTGCACGGCGAGGTGGCACGGCGACCCGCCGCCGGTGGCGGCGGTGCCGGTGGGCGTCAGGGCCGCGCCGACGGCGAAGCCCGCCACGGCGCCGGCCGGCTTCTCGGCGACCGCGAACAGCAGCCGGCCGCCGGGGTGGGCGGCCAGGAACGACGGGCCGTCCGCCGGGGCGGCGGGCGCGCCGCCGGTGAGTCCGCCGGTGGCGGTGTCGAGGTGGACCTCGTGCACCCCGGAGCCGCCGCCCGCCGGGTCGGAGTGCGCGGTGTAGGTGCCGATCCACAGGCGCCGTCGCTCGGCCATGCCGTGTCCCCTTCGTCGCTGGGCACCGCGGGTGCCCGGTGGCGCGGGGCGCGCCGCCCCGCGGGTCTCAGTCGGCCGGGGCCGCCGGGAAGGGCGCCGCGGCCGCGCCCAAGCGCACGCCCGAGCGCATGATCCAGTAGCGCCGGAGCACGTCCAGCACCACCGACACACGCACCCCCGTCACCCCGGGCAGCCCCGCCAGGTCCACCGACAGGAACCGCTCCAGGGCGGCCTCGTCGCGGAACACCCCATGGTGGATCACCGAGCCCGAACCCGCGACCACCGACACGTAGCGCGCCGAGGGGTGCCGGCCCAGCTCGCCGGCCACCCGCGCGACCGCGCCGGGCCGCGCCGCCAGCGAGACGACCACCTCCAGGCCCATCCCGAGCAGCGCGGGCTCGACCTCCACCCGCGGGCGGATGACGCCGCGCTCCAGCAGCGACTGGGTGATGCGGTAGGCGGTGGACTGGCTCACCCCCAGGACGCGGGCGAGTTCGGCCGACCCGGTGCGGGCGTCGCGGTAGAGCAGCCGGACCGCCTGCCGCTCGGCGCCCGTGGGCGGTTCGCCGGGCCCGTCCGCGGCGTCGGCGGCGACCGGGTCGCCGTAGGCGGCGAGCGCGGCGGTGCGGTCGGCGCTGAGCCGGTCCAGGCACCAGGAGTCGGCCCGGGTGACCGGGCGCAGGACGAGGTCGGACTGCGTGGAGCGGACGCCCTCGACGGAGGGGATCGCGTGGGTGAGGAGGTCGCGCACCTGGCCGCGGCCCGCCGGGTGGACGACGCAGTAGACGTCGGCGCCGCCCGTGGTCAGCGCGACCAGCTGGGTCTCGGGCCGCTCGGCGAGGCGGCGGGCGACGGGCTCGGACCGGCCGGGGTCGGTGGTCAGCCAGACGTGGCGGGGGTGGGCGTCGGAGAACAGCGACCAGTCGACCTGCCCGATCACCCGGAGCAGGTTCTCGGCCTGGAGGCGCTGGAGCCGCCGCCCGATGGTGCTGGGTGAGCTGCCGAGGACCTCGGCGAGGACGTTGATCGGCGCCCGGGGGGCCCGCTGGAGGGCCGCCACCAGGTCCAGGTCGAGGTCGTCCAGCGAGGGTGCGCGCACAGTCGGATGATAGCCACGATCCCCCCGCCCGCGGATGACTGAAACGACCACTTATGCAGCCAGTGTTGACAAAAACAGTCACCCGTCATGGAATGTACAGGTCAGAGCGGGGCGGGAGGCGGTTCTGCTCGATCACCCCTCGCAGCGGATCGAAGGAGCACCTGTGGTCACGCCCGAATCCACGCACCCCAAGCGGTCGATCGCCGTGGTGATGCGCGTCCTCGGCGCCGTCGAACGGGTCGGCAACAAGCTGCCGCACCCGTTCTGGCTGTTCACGATCATGGCCGGGCTGGTCATCGTGCTCAGCGTGGTGCTCAGCGCCCTCGGCGCGTCGGCGGTGTCGCCCGTCGACGGCGAGCGCATCCAGGTGCGCAGCCTGCTCTCGGCCGAGGGCGTGCAGACGATCATCGGCGACGCGATCGCCAACTACGCGGCGTTCCCCCCGCTGGCGCTGATCGTCGTGGTCATGCTCGGCGTCGCGGTGTCCGAGCGCAGCGGCCTGCTCAACGCGCTGCTGCGCGGCAGCGTCACCCGCGTCCCCGGCAAGCTGCTCACCTTCGCGCTCGCGCTGGCGGGCGTGGCGGGCAGCGTGGCCTCCGACGCGGCCTACGTCGTGCTCATCCCGCTGGGCGCCATGGTGTTCAAGGCGGCGGGGCGCAGCCCCATCCTCGGCCTGATCGTGGCGTTCGGGTCGATCTCGGCCGGCTACGACGCCTCGCTGTTCCTCACCCCCACCGACGCCATCCTGGCCGGCCTCACCACCAGCGCGGCGCAGCTCATCGACCCCGGGTACGTGGTCACCCCGCTGGCGAACTACTACTTCAGCGCCGTCAGCGCGGTCATCCTGGCGGTGCTGGTCACCCTGGTGGCCGAGCTGCTGCTGTCGCGCACCGTCGAGCGCATGGAGGTCGACGGCGAGGACGCCGACAACGACCTCGGCGAGATGGTGCTGCGCCCCGAGGAGCGCCGCGGCCTGCGCCTGGCGGGCCTGGTCGCCCTCGCGATGATCGCCGTCCTGGCGGCCGCCCTCATCCCGTCCGGTTCGCCGCTGCGCGGCGAGGACGGCGGCGTGCTCAGCTCGCCCATCATCACCGGCGTCGCCTACGTGCTGGGCCTGCTGTTCCTGCTGACCGGCGCCGTCTACGGCCGCGCGACCGGGTCGATCACCCGGGCCCGCGAGATCCCCGAGGCGATGGTGGGCGGCGTCCGCGACCTCGCCCCCGTGCTCGTGCTGTTCTTCGCCGCGTCGCAGTTCCTCGCCTACTTCAAGTGGACCGGGCTAGGCGAGGTCATCGCCATCCACGGCGCCGCGGTGCTCGACTCCGCCGGGGTGCACCCGGTGCTGCTGTTCCTCGGGATCATCGCCATCACCTCGGTGCTCAACCTGCTGATCACCAGCGGATCGGCGCAGTGGGCGCTCATCGGCCCCATCTTCGTGCCGATGCTCATGCTGCTCGACGTGCCGCCCGAGACCACGCAGGCGCTGTTCCGGGTGGCCGACTCCACCACGAACGTGATCAGCCCGATGAGCCCCTACTTCGTCATGGCCCTGGGCTTCCTCCAGCGCTACCGGCGCTCGGCGGGCATCGGCACGATGATGTCGCTGACCCTGCCGATCTCGGTGGTGCTCCTCATCGGCTGGACGCTGCTCTTCCTCGGCTGGTGGGCCCTCGGCATCCCGCTGGGCCCCGGCGCCCCCGTCCGCTGACCCGGGCCGACCGCCCCCGGCCGACCGGCCCCGGCGCGGGCGGGGCACCCG
>NZ_BCRK01000301.1 GCF_001552555.1 Nocardiopsis trehalosi NBRC 14201
CCCCGCCGCACCCGCCGCCGGACACCCGCCCGCGCCCCGCTGATGAAGGATGTTCACCGGGGGGTCGGCCGGGACCGGGTGCGTGCGCGGCATGCTGGTGGGGTCCCGCGCCCCGGATCGAAAGGCCCCGCCATGCGCCTCCGCCCCACCGCCGCCGTGCCGTGCGCCCTGACGGCCACCGCCCTGGCCGCCGCCCTGCTGGCACCGGCCCCCGCCGCCGCCGAGCCCGCGCAGCGGGGCTCCGGGGTGCGCTTCGCCACCTTCAACGCCTCGCTGAACCGGGCGGCCGAGGGCGAACTGGTCGAGGACCTGTCGACCCCCGGCGACGCGCAGGCGCGCGCCGCCGCCGAGGTGATCCAGCGGACCCGCCCCGACGTGCTGCTCGTCAACGAGTTCGACTACGACCCCCGCGGCCGGGCCGCCCGGCTCTTCCAGGACAACTACCTGTCGACCGGGCAGAACGGCGCCGACCCCATCGACTACCCCTACCGCTACAGCGCCCCCGTCAACACCGGCGTCGCCTCCGGCGCCGACCTCGACAACAGCGGGGAGGCGGTCACCGAACCGGGCACCCCCGGCTACGCCGAGGACGCCCTGGGCTTCGGCGCGTTCCCCGGCCAGTACGGCATGGCGGTGTTCTCCCGGTACCCCATCGACACCCGCGCGGTCCGCACCTTCCAGGACTTCCGGTGGGCCGACATGCCCGGCGCGCTGCTGCCCACCGACCCCGAGACCGGCGAGGGCTTCTACTCCGACGACGAGCTGGAGCTGCTGCCGCTGTCGTCCAAGAGCCACTGGGACATCCCGGTGCGGGTGGGGCGCGGCCGCCCCGTGCACCTGCTCGCCGCCCACCCCACCCCGCCGACCTTCGACGGCCCCGAGGAGCGCAACCTGCTCCGCAACCACGACGAGATCCGGTTCTGGGCCGACTACGTCGACCCGCGCGCCGGCCGCTACATCTACGACGACGAGGGGCGGCGCGGCGGCCTGGCGCCCGGCGCGCCGTTCGTCGTCGCGGGCGACCTCAACGCCGACCCGGCGGACGGCGACGGCCACCCCGACGCGATCGCCCGGCTGCTCGACGCCCCGAGGGTGAACGGCGGCGTGCGCCCGGCGAGCGCGGGCGGCCCGGAGGCGGCGGAACTCCAGGGCGGCGCGAACACCGGCCACGACGGCGACCCCGCCCACGACACCGCCGACTTCGCCGACGACCCGGCGCCCGGCAACCTGCGCGCCGACTACGTGCTGCCGTCGCGCGGGCTGCCGGTGCGCGGCAGCGGGGTGCACTGGCCGGTCGCGGCCGACCCGGCGTCGGTGTCGGCGCGCGCGGCGTCGGACCACCGCCTGGTCTGGGTCGACGTCCGCCGCTGAGCGGCACCGCCGCGCCGCCCCGGGGCCGTCGCGCGGGGCGGCCCCGGGGCGGCGCGGTGTTTGGCCGGGCCGCGGCGCGGTAGCCGGAGCCCATGCTCTCGTTTCCGCCCGTGCGGCGCTTCGCCGACCGCCGGCCCTACGCGTACGTGGCCGTGACCGCGCCGGTCGCGGGGGTGGCCTTCGGGTTCCTCGTCTACCTGTGGGACCTCGTGTGGAAAGCGTCCGCCGGCCCGGTGAGCGCGGTGGTGGCGGCCGCCGTGTTCGCCGCGGTGTGGGGCGGGGCGATGGCCCTGCTCGTCCGGCACCGGCGGCGCGCGGGGCGCGCCGCCTGGGAGCGCCGCCGCTGACCCGGCTCCGGACCGGCCGGGCCGGGTGTGCGCCCGGCGCGCGCGGGTAGCCCTCCCGCGACCGCACACGCAGCACCGGGAGGCGGACATGGGCGGCGAACGGGACCGGTCCCCCCTCGCGGACTACGACCGCAAGCGCGACTTCACGCGCACCGGCGAACCGCGCGGCACCGCGCGGCGCGGGCGCGGCGGGCGCCGGCGCGCCCCCGTCTTCGTGGTCCAGCACCACGTCGCGCGGCGCGAGCACTACGACGTCCGGCTGGAGGTCGACGGCGTACTGAAGTCGTGGGCGGTGCCGAAGGGCCCGTCCACCGACCCGCGCGACAAGCGCCTCGCCGTGCCCACCGAGGACCACCCGCTCGACTACGCCGACTTCGAGGGCAGCATCCCGGCCGGCGAGTACGGCGGCGGCACCGTCCTGCTCTGGGACACCGGCACCTACACCAACACCACCAGCAAGAACGGCCGCGACCTCACCATGGCCGAGGGCATCGAGCACGGCCACATCAGCTTCCGGCTCGACGGGGAGAAGCTGCGCGGCGGGTACGCGCTGAACCGGTTCCGCCACGGGGCCGAGGAGGCGTGGCTGCTGGTCAAGGAGAAGGACGCCGACGCGCGGCGCCGCCCCACCTCCAGCCGCCCCGAGTCGGTGCGCACCGGCCGGCGGCTGCCGGAGATCGCCGAGGCGGAGGGGCGCACCCTGAAGGGCCGCCCGCTCGACGGCGGCCGGTGAGCCGCGCCCGCGGCGCGGCGCGGCCGAAGGACGACGAGGAGGACGGCACCGCGTGAGCACCCCCATCGCGACCCTGAACGCCGGCCGCCGCCGCGTGCGGCTCGGCAACCCCGGCAAGGAGCTGTTCGGCCCCGGCGGGGTGACGAAGCGCGGACTGGCCGACCACTACCGGTCGGTGGCCCCGCTGATGCTGCCGCACCTGCGCGGGCGCCCGCTCACCCTGCACCGGTTCCCCGACGGCATCGACCCCGGCCCCTCGGGCACCGGCGGGTTCTTCCAGAAGCGGCGGCCCGACAGCGCCCCCGACTGGGTACGGGGGGTGCGCGTCGAGCGCGAGCAGGGCGGCACACTGACCATGCCGGTGTGCGAGGACACCGCCACCCTGCTGTGGCTGGCCGACCAGGCGGTGGTCACCCCGCACCCGTGGCCGAGCCGTGCCGACCGCCCCCGCCACCCCGACCGCATGGTGGTCGACCTGGACCCGGCGCGCGACGACTTCCCCGCCGTGCGCCGCGCCGCGCGGGCCGTCGGCGAGGTCCTGGACGAGATCGGGCTGTCCGGCCACCTCATGACCACCGGGTCGCGCGGCCTGCACGTGGTGGTCCCGCTGCGCCGCGAGGCCGACGTCGACGCGGTGCGCGACCTGGCGCGCGGCGCGGCGGAGGTCGCCGCGCGCCGCCGCCCGCGCGAGCTGACCACCGAGGTGCGCAAGGACGCGCGCGGCGGCCGGCTCTTCCTGGACGTGCTGCGCAACGCCTACGCCCAGCACGCGGTCGCCCCCTACGCGGTGCGGGCGCTGCCGGACGCGCCGGTGGCGGTGCCGGTGGCGTGGGCGGAGCTGGCGGACGTGCCGTCGGCGCGGGCGTGGACGGTGCGCACGCTGCCCGAGCGGCTGGCCGGGCTGCCGGACGGCCGCGACCCCTGGCACGGGCTGGCGCGGCGGGCGCGGTCGCCGCGCCGGGCGGCCGAGCGGCTGGCCCGCCTGGCCGGCTGAGGCCGCCGACCGGGCCGGGCCGGTCGGCCGGTCACGCGGGGGCGCCGCCGCGGCGCTCCTCCTCGGCGGCGTCGAGCCCGGCCTCGATGACGCCCGCCATGATCCGGGCGAGCCGGTCGGGGCCGAGGCGCGGAGCGTGCCGGGCCATCGCGGCGACCAGGTCGCGCTCGCGGCGGGGGTCGCGGCCGGCGAACCCCCCGACGGGCTTGAGGCGCTGGACGTCGGCGGCGAGGAGCGCGCGGCGCTCCAGCAGCGCGGCGAGTTCGGCGTCGACGCGGTCGATCCGGGCGCGCAGCTCGTCGATCGCGGGGCCGCTGCGGGCGGTGGCGTCGTGCATGGCTGACCTCCGTGGGGAACGGGCGGCCGGCGGCGCCGGGACGGAACGGAAGGGACGGGCCGGCCGCGGGAAAAGGGAAAGGAGCGGGGGCAGTGCCCTCCGCTCCGGAGCCGACCGGGTCCCGCGCCGCCTAGGGAGTGCTTTTTGGAGG
>NZ_BCRK01000302.1 GCF_001552555.1 Nocardiopsis trehalosi NBRC 14201
GTCCGCCCGCCGTGGCGGGTGCGCCCGTTCCCACGCGGCGGACGGCGCCGCCCGCTCCGGGACCCGGCGGTGCGCCCGTCGCGGCGGCCCGGCCCCTCAGGGCGGTGCGCGCCGCGCGGGCTGACGCTCAGGGGCGGATGCTTCCGCAGGTTCGCACGGCCCTCGTCACGGCCCCAGCCACGCCGCTCCCGCCACGCGGCGCACACCTGGAAGGGGACGCGGACCGCCGCTCTGGCGTCGCCGGCCCTTTCGGTGTGCGCGTGGCGTGTCACATGGGGGCCGTCGGCGCGGTGTGGGCGGGCGCGGGGATGCCCGAAGGGGGTTGCGCGGGTGTGGTGGACGTCGTCGCGGTGGTCGCCCCTCGCCGTGCGCGCCCGGAGGGGGACGGCCGCCACCGTGCCGGACCGCGGGCGCGTGCGCATCGCGGGCCTTAGGAAGGGCGCCGTCGCGGTGCGGCGCGGGCGGTCGGATGCCCCAAGAGATCGCGCGCGGGTGTGCCGGGTCGCCTCGGTGGCCGCCCCCTCGGGGGCGGGCTGCCGCTGTGGCGGTCGCCGGGTGTCCTTTCGGCGTGCGCATCGAGGACCTCATGGGGGCGCCTCGCGGTGTGGTGTGGGCGGGTGAGGTGGTGATCGAAGGGATCGCGCGGGTGTGGTGGGCGTCGTCGCGGTGGTCGCCCTCCCGCCGTGCACACCTCGCTTGGGGCGTGGGGCGCCGCCGTGGTGGTCGCCGGGGGCCTCTTCGGTGGGCGCGCCGGGGCGGGGCGGCTCCGCCGGGGGCGGGCCGCCCGTGCCGTCCGGCTACTCCGAGGGCTCCGGCATCTCCGGGCACTCGACGGTGGGGTTGACGCCGACGTAGTTGAGCGGGCCGGCGACGATGGTCACCGCGGTGCTGCCGATCGACGCGCAGTTCTGATCGGAGTCGCTGAAATAGCCCCGTTGGAAGGCCGCGATCACGCCGATGATCAGCCAGACGACGAGGAGCACCGGTACCACGGTCTTGCCTTTTCGCACTTTGGGCCTCCTGGGGGTGGGGTCGGCTCCGGATGCGGAAGCTCTACCCCGTCGCGGCGGGAAGTCACCCCGCACCGCCCGGCACCCCTCGGCGCCCCCGGCAGCCGCGGTCCCCGCCCCCCCCGTGCGCCCGCGTCAGGGGCGCAGCCGCACCGGCAGCGTCTCCCAGCCGCGCACCCGCGCCGACGCCGTCCGCGGCAGCGCCGGCATCGACCCCCGGGTCAGCGCGGGGAAGTGCGCGAGGAACCGCGACAGCAGCACGCGGGTCTCCAACCGCGCCAGGTGGTCGCCCAGGCAGTGGTGGCGCCCCGGCGCGAACGACAGGTGCGCCGGCGCGGACCCGTCGAACCGGTCGACCCGGAACGTGCCCGGATCGGTATAGGCGCGCGGGTCGCGGTTGGCCGCCGGGATCACCTGGATGACGGGGGTGCCCGCCGCGACGGCGTGCCCGCCCAGCTCCGCGTCGCGGACCGCCACCCGCGCGGTCAGGTGCACCGGCGGGGCGAAGCGCAGCACCTCCTCGACCGCCGCCTCGACCCCGCTCGGCCGCTCCGCCAGCCGGCCCCGCACCTCGGGCAGCTCCAGCAGCAGGTGGACCGCGTTGCCCAGCAGCGTGGCCGTGGTGTCGTTGCCCGCCGTCAGCATCAGCACCAGCTGCGCCAGCACCTCGGCGTCGTGGTCGGGGCCGCCGGCGAACTCGGGGCTGTGCGCCAGCGCCGACACCAGGTCGGCGCGCGGTTCGGCGCGCCGCGCCCGCATCAGCCGGCGCAGGTACTCGACCAGTTCGCCGCCCGCGTCGGCGGCGGCCGCCCGGGCGTGCGGCCCGGCGGCGGCACACGTGTCGGGGTCGAGCGCGCCGAGCAGCGACCGCGCCCACGCGGTGAACCGGTCGCGGTCGGCGGCGCCGACGCCGATCACCCGGGCGGCCACGGCCACCGGGACCTCGGCGGCGACCTCGCACATGAACTCGATCTCGGCCCGGCCGCGCAGGAACAGCCGGGCGATGACGTCGTCGGCGACGTGCTCCACGCTGGCGCGCAGAGTGTCGGCGACCGGCCCGCTGAAGGCGGTCTTCATCGCCCGCCGCAGCCGCTGGTGACCGGGCCCGTCGCGGTAGGTGGCCTGGCGCCACCACACGTCGGCGAACCGGTCGAGGGCCCGGTCGGCGGCTTCGGGCCGGGCGGCGGCCGCCGAGGAGAACGTGTCCGGATCGGCGTAGACGCGGACCACGTCGGCGTGGCGGAAGCAGAGGTAGGCGCCGCGGTTGCCGAAACCGGACAGGTAGTGGACGCCCGCCCCGGTCTCGCGCAGGCGGTCGTACAGCGGCCACGGGTCGTCCTGGCCGCCCATCAAGCGCTCCAGCAGGTCGTCCACGCCGATCCGCCGCCCGGCTCAGCGCACGCGGCGCGAGGGCGGGCCGCCGGGGCGCGAGGTGACCGCAGGCGTCATGGCCGTGCCTCCCTGGAGTCGCGGTCCGGGGCGCGGCCGCGTGCGCTCGTGCGGAGCATTCTCCCCGACCCGGGCAGGTTTCTCAATACGTATGAAACGGGCGTCCGGATCAGGCCGCGGGGGCGCGGCGAATCGACCGCCGCGCGGGCGTAGGGTTCCGTCCGAACGAAGATCATCGCGGCGGGGGGCGGGGAATGGCCGACAAGGACACGGGCGGGGGCGGCCGCCGGGGCGGTGAGCGGCGCGGCCACGCCACCCGCGAGCGCATCATCGCCGCGGCGGGCGCCTTCCTCGACGGCGGCGGATCACTCGCCGACCTGCACTTCACCCGGATCGCCCGCGAGATCGGCCTCCACCAGGCCACCCTCTACTACTACTTCGACGACCGGAACCGGCTCGTCGCCGAGATCCTGCGCAGCCGCGCGCTTCCCGACGCCCCGCTGCGGCCCCTCCCTGGCGAGGCGCTGCCCGCCTACATCGGCCGCGCCCTGGACCGGGTCATCGCCCTCTGGACCGACCACGGCAGCCTGGTCAAGGCGGGCGCCGACCTCACCGCCGCCGGCCCCGACTACCTGCGCGACTGGACGGCCCGCCTCACGGCGTGGGTGCCGGCCGCGGCCGCCGTCGCCCGCGCCGACCCCGCGTTCCGCCCGCCCCCCGGGGACGAGCTGGAGGAGCTGCTGACCGCCGCCCTCTGGATGATCGAACGCAACCTCTACGTGCTGTTCTGCACCGACCCCGGCCCGGATCCCGAGCGCGTGCGGCGGCGCCGCGCGGCCCTGCTGCGTGCCGTCCTGGCCGCTGTCGGCCACCCCGCGGCCGCCGATCCGGCCGGTCCCGCCGACCCCGCCGGGGCGGGCGGGTCGTCGGCGGGGCCCGGGCCGGATGCGGTAGAACGGGCCCCATGACCGAAACGACCGACACCACGCCCGGCTGGCTCTCGCGCGAGGAGCTCGACGCCGCCCGCGAACGGCTGCCGATCCTCTACGTCAACGCCGTGCCCGTGCGGGTGGACGACTCCGGCGCCGTGACGAAGGTCGGCCTGCTCCTGCGCGTCGGGCCGGACGGCTCCATCAGCCGCGCGCTCGTCTCCGGGCGGGTGCTCTACCACGAGCGCGTCCGCGACGCGCTCATGCGGCACCTGGAGAAGGACCTGGGGCCGGTCGCGCTGCCCCGCATCCCCGCGTCGCCGCAGCCGTTCACGATCGCCGAGTACTTCCCGACCCCCGGCGTCACCCCGTTCCACGACCCCCGGCAGCACGCGGTGTCGCTCGCCTACATCGTCCCGGTGGCCGGCGACTGCCAGCCCCGCCAGGACGCGCTCGACCTGGTCTGGTTCACCCCCGAGGAGGCCGTCGGACCCGACGTGCAGGTGGAGATGGCCGGCGGGCAGGGGGCCCTGCTGCGCCAGGCCCTGGCCCACGTGGGCCGGCTCGACTGACCGCGGCGGGCGGCCGCCCGCCGCGGTCA
>NZ_BCRK01000303.1 GCF_001552555.1 Nocardiopsis trehalosi NBRC 14201
CCCTCGCTGCTGGAGGGGGCGGCCCGCCGCTCCGCGTCGGTGGTGTACACCGGCGGCGCCTCGGGGGCGCGGGCGCGGACGGGGTCGAGGACGGCCGGCAGGTCGGCGTAGTCGACGGCGACCTGCGCGGCGGCGGCGCGCGCCTTGGCCCGCGTGGGCGCCGCGACGGCCGCGATCGGCTGCCCGACGTAGCGGACCGTGCGGTCGGCGCCGAGCAGGTCGGTGGCGGGGGCGCCGGCGGTGTCGACGGACAGCACCCGGGCGTGGGCGCGGGTCGAGCGGACGACCACCGCCTCCCAGCACCCCTCGATGCGGACGTCGGTGGTGTAGACGGCGCGGCCGGTGACCTTCTCGTGCGCCTCGGCGCGGGGCGGCGCGTCGGCCGGCTCGGTGTCGTGCGCGCCGGTGCAGGCGGCGGCGACGGCGGCGTGGATGCCCTCGTAGGCGCCGCAGCGGCACAGGTGCCCGGCGAGGGCGTCGGCGACGGTGTCGCGGTCGGGCGCGGTGTCGCCGTGCTCGGCGCGCCAGGCGTCGACGAACGCGGCGGCCTCCACCACGAAGCCGGGGGTGCAGTAGCCGCACTGGAGGGCGTCGTGGGCGGCGAAGGCGCGCTGGACGGGGTGGGTGCCGCCGAGCCCTTCGACGGTGGTGAGCGACCGGCCCGCGAGGGCGGCGCGGGGCAGGAGGCAGGAGGCGGTCGGGGCGCCGTCGACCAGCACGGTGCACGCGCCGCAGACGCCGGACCCGCAGGCGAGCTTGGTCCCGGTGAGACCGAGCTCGTCGCGGACCAGGTCGACGGCCGGCGTGTCCGGGTCGTCGGCGACCTCGACCGGGCCGCCGTTGACGGAGATCTCCATCGTGGTCCTTCCGAAGCGACGTTGACAACGTCAACGTACCCCTCGTGTTGACGCTGTCAACCCGGTTCCCGTAGTGTCGCCGCATGTCCGCAGCTCACGACCGGGAAATCGGCGCCGCACCGCCGGACGGCGGCACCCGCGAACGGCTCATCGCGGCGGCCGCCGAACTCCTCGGCGAGGGCGGCCCCGACGCGGTCACCCTGCGCGGGGTCGGCGAACGGGTGGGCGTCTCGCGCACCGCGCCCTACCGGCACTTCCGCGACAAGGGCGACCTGCTGGCCGCCGTCGCCGCCGCCGACTTCGCGATGCTCAACGGCACCACCGCCGCGATCCTGGCCGAGGCCCGCGACACCGTCGGCGGGCTGCGCGCCCTGCTGAGCGCCTACGTCCGCTTCGGCATCGAGAACCCCGAGCACTACCGGCTGCTGTTCGGCGAGTACGCCCCCGACCACGAGGCCCTGCACGCGGCGGGCGGCGACCTGCTCGGCGACTGCGCGGACTTCCTCGCGCGCGGCCAGGCGGCGGGCGAGATCCGCCCCGGCGACCCGCGCGACCTCGCCATCCTGGGGTTCTCCTCGGTGCACGGCCTGGTCGTCCTCGCGCTGTCGGGGCACCTCGCCCACAAGGGCTTCTCGACCGAGGCGGAACTGGCCCGGCTCGTCCACGAGATCGTCCGCGGCTTCCAGGCCTGACCGGTAGGGTGCGCGGGTCGACCGCCGGACGGGCCGGGGCGGCGTTCCACGCGAAGGGCGGGACGATGCGCGCAACGGACGTCGACCGGGCCGTGGCCGCCGCCGCGGCCACCGCCGCGACGCTCGGCCTGCCCGCCGACGACGCGGTCGTGCTGCACGACTCCAACAAGCTCACCCTGCGGCTGCTGCCCTGCGACACGGTGGCCCGGGTGGCGCCCGACGGCTCCCGGGTCGCGCGGTTCGAGGTCGAGACCGCCCGGCGGCTCGCCGCGGCCGGGTGCCCCGTGGGCGCCCCCGACCCCCGGGTGGGGCCGCGCGTCCACGAGCGCGACGGCTTCGCCATCACGTTCTGGACCCACCACGCCCAGGCGGCACCGCCGACCGTCGCGCCGGCCGACTACGCGCACGCGCTCGCACGGCTGCACGCCGGCCTGCGCGGCGCCGACGTCCCGGCGCCGCGCTTCACCGACCGCGTCGAGCACGCCCGGCGGCTCGTGGCCGACCCCGGGCTGACCCCGGCGCTCGCCGCCGCCGACCGCGAGCTGCTCGGCGGCACGCTGCGCACCCTGGGCCGCGCGGTCGCCGAACGCGGCACCGCCGAGCAGGTGCTGCACGGTGAGCCGCACCCGGGCAACCTGCTCGGCACGGCGGACGGCCCGCTCTTCATCGACTTCGAGACGTGCTGCCGCGGGCCCGTCGAGTTCGACCTCGCCCACGCGCCCGAGGAGGTCGGCGCGCATTACCCGGGCGCCGACCCGGACCTGCTGCGCGACTGCCGGACGCTCGTGCTCGCGATCATCACCACGTGGCGCTTCGACCGCGGCGACCGGCTCCCCGACGGCCGCCGGCTGGGCGCCGCGTGGCTCGACCGGCTCCGGGCGGAGACCGCGTCCGGCCGCTGACGCCGGACCCCCGGGCGCGCCCGCGCCCCCCGGCGGTCGCGGGCGGCGGCGGGCGGCCGGGGCGGGGGCGCCGCCGCGCCGCCCCGCCAGAGCGGAGCGTGGCCCTCTCAGGACCAGGCACGCGCGGCAAGCGGCGGGGCACCATGGGGGCATGGCTGAATCCGCGACGGCGCTCGGCGCCTTCCTGCGGGCGCGCCGCGGCCGCATCGGCCCCGCCGAGGCGGGGCTGCCCGACTCCGGCAACCGCCGCACCCCCGGCCTGCGGCGCGAGGAGGTCGCCCAGCTCGCCGGGGTGAGCGCCGACTACTACACCCGCCTGGAGCAGGGCCGCAGCAGCCGCCCCTCGCCGCGGGTCGTCGCCGCGCTCGCCCGCGCGCTCATGCTCAGCGCCGCCGAACGCCGCCACCTGGCCGCGCTGGCGGGGGTGGAGCCCGCGGCGGCGGTCCCCCAGGAGGTCCGCGACGTGCCCCCGCTGGTGCTCCGGGTGCTGGAGGCGGCGCTGCCCGCCCCCGCCTGCGTGCTCGACCGCGTCTTCGACGTCGTGGCGTGGAACCGCTCGGCGGCGGCGCTGCTCGCCGACTTCGCCGCCTACCCCCCGCACCGCCGCAACCTCGTCTGGCTGCTGCTGCGCGACGACGCCGCCCGCGCGCGCCTGGCCGACCCCGACGGCGCGGCGCGCGGCCTGGTCGCCGCCCTGCGCGCCGCCGTGGGGGCCGAGCCGCCCCAGGGCCGCGCCGCCGCGCTCGTCGCCGACCTGCACCGCACCAGCGGCGACTTCCGCGCCTGGTGGCACGGCGACGGCGCGCCCCGGCCGCCCAGCGGCAGCGGCGAGTACCGCCACCCCGAGGTGGGCCGGGTCCGGCTGGACCACCAGGCGCTGCTGCTGCCCGACGACTCCGGGCGCTGCGTCGTGGTGTTCACCGCGCGGCCGCACAGCCCCGACCAGGCCGCCGTCGAACTCCTCGCGTCCGGGGCCGACGGCGCCTGACCGGGGCCGCCCCGGGCGGGGCTAGACTCCGCGCGTGGACGAAACGCTCTTCTGGCTCATTCCCCTCGTCGTCGTCATCGGCCTGCTCGCCGGCGCGCTGCTGCGCCCGTCCCGTTCGCGGGCGCCCCGCGGCCTGCCCGGCCCGGTCACCGAGGGCACGCTGGAGCGCGCGCGGGCGCTGATCGCGCAGGACAAGCCCATCCTCGCCATCAAGGGCGTCCGCGAGGAGACCGGGCTGGGCCTCGCCGAGGCCAAGCAGCTCGTCGACGCGCTGCGCCAGGGCCGCCCCGTCCCCACCACCGCCGTGCCCGGGGCGCAGACCGTCCCGCTGGCCGACCGGGTCCGCGACCTGCGCGCCCAGGACCGGATGATCGACGCGATCGCGCTGGTCGTCGCCGAGACCGGCATGACCGAGGCCGAGGCCACGCGGTTCGTCGACACCCTGGACTGACCCCGGCGCCCGGACCGGCGGCCCGGCCCG
>NZ_BCRK01000304.1 GCF_001552555.1 Nocardiopsis trehalosi NBRC 14201
GGGGCGCGGCCCCGCCGGCGGGGCCGGTCACACGTCCATGAACAGGCGGATGACCGTGCGGCCGGGGCGGGTCTCGACGCGGACCAGGTCGCAGAGGCGCTGGATGAAGATCAGCCCGCGGCCGCCCGTGGCCGACACCGGCGGCGGGACGCGGCCCGCCAGCGGGTCCGCCAGGTGGCCGGTGTCCTCGACCTGGCAGACGAACGCGCCGCCCTGCGACCAGGCCGTCACCGTGCCGCCGCCGCCGGTGTGCTCCAGGGTGTTGGCGACCAGTTCGTTGACGGCCACCACCAGCTCCTCGGCGCGGTCGGGGTCGAGCCCGGCGGCCGACGCGTGCACCGTGGTGAACCGCCGCATCAGCGGGAGGTCGGTCGGCACGGCGTAGGCCGCGGTGGCCGCGCCGGGCGGCGGCGCGGGAAGCGGCCCGTTGCACTCGGCGGCCAGCGCGATGGGGTCGGTGTAGGCGGTGCTGCCGCTGCGCACCCCGAGGTGCTCCATGACCGGGTGGGTGCGGTGGGCGTCGGCGACGGCGCGGGCGTCGAGGCCGCGGGTGTCGTAGGGGCACAGCACCGCGACGTCGCGCTCGGCCAGCACCGCGTTGATCAGCGCCTCGTGCGCCAGGCAGGCCGGGTACTCCAGCTCGTCGCGGCCGGCCCAGATGGGTTCGCCCACGATCGAGACCCGACGCCCGGCGTGCTCGTCGGCGAACGCGCACAGCACGGCGGGCAGGATGCGGCCGGGGTTGCGTCCGGCGACGGCCATGTCGGCCAGGCGCACCCGCTCGGCGTCGGCGCCAAGCGCCGACCGGACCAGGTCGAGGTTGCCGCCGGGGACGGCGACCAGTACGGGGTCGCCGGCGCTCAGCGCGGCGTGGACGAAGGACAGGACGCCGTCCAGGTAGGCGGCCTCGGTGTCGTAGAGCAGACCGATGTGCTCCAGGGAGGCGTGCGCTCCGGACCCGTCCTCGACGGTCGTGGGGGACGTCATCGGCTGGGCTCCTGAGGATGGTCGGGGCCGCCGGGCGCCGGTACGACGGTCAGTCCGGCGGTGTCGCGCCCGCCGGCCAGGCGGAGCAGTTTCACGACGATAGGGGAGGCGCCGACGACGCGCACCCCGGCGGGTGCGGTGCGGGCCGTGCCCACGAGGGCGTGGGCGGCCGCGGCGTCGGCGAAGCGCAGTCCGGAGACGTCGACCCGCAGCGGGACGTCGCCGGCCGGCGCGTCCTCGGCGAGCCCGTCGAGCACGGCGGTGAGCGCGGCGCGGGTGCTGAGGTCGCAGGCGCCGGTCAGCCGGACGCCGACCGGGTCGCGGGTGCGCAGGACGCGGAGCTGGGGGCGCCACCGGTCGTCGTCGAGCGCGGTGCCCGGGTGGGCGGCCGCCGCCCGGTCGAGGACCGCGCGCGGGAACAGCCGCCGGTCGTACAGGCAGACGACGGTCGCGAACCCGTCGGCGAACACGCGGGTGGCCTGGGCCTCGTACCAGGCCAGGTGCTCGGCGCCGGGCACGGGCCGGGCGGCCCAGTCCATGTCGGTGATGACGCGCAGGCCGGGGTAGCCCGCGGCGCGGGTGGCGGCGAGTTCGGCCCGCCATCCGTCGAGGACGGCCTCGGCGTCGAAGGCTCCGCCGGCGAGGTAGGACTCCCCGGGCGGGGTGTAGCGCAGCTGCCCGCGGGCGCGCGCCGCGGCGAGGTCGGCGCCCTGGGCGGGGACCGCGCCCTCGGGCGGCGGGGGGTCGAGGTGGCAGAGCACCCGGTCACCGGCGGCGAGGGCGGTCGCGGTGAAGCGAGCCAGGACCCGCAGGCGTTCGGCGCCGTCGGAGTAGGCCCAGCAGACGTGGTCGCCCGGCCGCAGCCGGTCCACGCGGACATCGGTCATCCCGCACCGCCTTCCCGAGCGCGTGGACACGGCGGGAGGCCCCTCCGCACCCCGCCCAGGCTACCCCGTCGCACCCCCCGGGCGCGGAGTGTCCGGAGCACGCCCCCCAGGGACGGGGTGGCTGCGCGCCGGGTGCGGGGGGCCGGGAGCGCCCGCCCCGCCGGGGGTTGACACCGAGCGTCCGCATCCCAACACTGGACTCGCGACATTAGGTTAGCCAAACCTAATGACTTGGCGGCTCGGGCTGCCCGTGCCCGGATCCGGCCGGCCGGCGCGGTGCCCGGCCGCGCCCGACGCGACGAGGAGCACGCATGCCCGAGCACGAGTTCGACGTCGTTGTGGTCGGCGGGGGCCCCGCGGGGAGCACCGCCGCCA
The DNA here is from genome assembly GCF_001552555.1 of Nocardiopsis trehalosi NBRC 14201. Lineage (GTDB taxonomy): Bacteria > Actinomycetota > Actinomycetes > Streptosporangiales > Streptosporangiaceae > Nocardiopsis_B > Nocardiopsis_B trehalosi. The sequence continues at coordinate 2,250 of NZ_BCRK01000304.1, forward strand.
CCCTCATCGCCAAAGGGGGGCACCGGGTCGCCCTCGTCGAGAAGGAGCGCTTCCCCCGCTACCAGATCGGCGAGTCCCTGCTGCCCGCCACCGTCCACGGCGTCTGCCGCCTGCTCGACGTGGCCGACGACGTCGCCGCCGCCGGGTTCCAGGTCAAGCGCGGCGGAAGCTTCCGCTGGGGCACCAGCCCCGACCCGTGGAACTTCCTCTTCGCGCTCTCGCCCAAGCTCTCCGGGCCGACCTCCTACGCCTACCAGGTCGACCGGATGACCTTCGACGACATCCTGCTGAAGAACGCCGCCCGCCACGGGGTCGACGTCCGCGAGGAGTGCACCGCCCTGGAGGCGCTGCACACCGGCGACCGGGTGACCGGCCTGCGCTACGCCGACGCCGACGGCCGCCGCACCGACCTGACGGCCGCCTACGTCCTGGACGCCTCCGGCAACACCGGGCGGCTGCACCGCGCCGTCGGCGGCACGCGGCACTACTCCGAGTTCTTCCGCAACCTCGCCGTCTTCGGCTACTTCGAGGGCGGCGGCCGGCTGCCCGGGGCCGACCGCGGCAACATCCTGTGCGCGGCCTTCGACGAAGGCTGGCTCTGGTACATCCCCCTCAGCGACACGCTGACCAGCGTCGGCGCCGTCCTCAACCGCGACCAGGCCGGCCGCATCCAGGCCGACCGCGAGCGCGTCCTGCGCGAGTCCATCGAGCGGTGCGCGATCGTCCGCGACTTCCTGGCCGGCGCCGAGCGCGTCACCGAGGGCACCTACGGCGAGATCCGCGTCCGCAAGGACTACTCCTACGCCAACAGCGCCTTCTGGGCGCCCGGCATCGCGCTGATCGGCGACGCGGCGTGCTTCATCGACCCGGTGTTCTCCACCGGCGTGCACCTGGCCACCTACGGCGGGCTGCTCGCCGCCCGGTCGGTCAACACCGTGCTCGCCGGCGACCTGCCCGAGGACCGCGCGTTCGGCGAGTTCGAGGCCCGGTACCGCCGCGAGTACGCGGTCTTCTACGAGTTCCTCGCGGCGTTCTACGACATGCAGGTCCACGAGGACTCCTACTTCTGGAAGGCCCGCAAGGTCACCCGCGCCGAGGGCGGCGACCTGGAGGCGTTCGCCACCCTGGTCGCCGGCGCCGTCTCCGGCGAGCGCGCCCTGGTCGACGCCGCGTCGGTCACCGACCGGTTCGCCGCCTCCTCCGCCGAGCTGGCCGACGCCGTCGTGCGCACCGGCCCGGCGCGCACGGACTCGGGGGAGCGCATGGGCGAGCTGTTCGGCACCCCCGTGGTCGGCGAGGTCATGGAGGAGATGAACCGCATCCAGCGCCGCGGGGTCACCGGGCCCGCCACCACCGAGCCGCCGCTGCTGCCCGGAGGCCTCGTCCCCACCGCCGACGCCCTCCGCTGGACCACCCCGTAGGTCCCGGGGCGCCGCGCCTCTGGGCACCGTGCCCCCGGGGTACGTGCCCCCGGGTACCGGCGTCCGCCGGATCGCGCCGCCGCCGCGGCGGCGCGATCC
>NZ_BCRK01000305.1 GCF_001552555.1 Nocardiopsis trehalosi NBRC 14201
CGCCCCCGCCGACCGGGCCTCTTCGGTCAGGCGATCGGCGGCCGCCCGGAGCCGGTCGGCCTCGGCGCGGGCGGCGCGGGCGCCGTCGCGCGTCGCGGCCGCCTCCGCCGCCTGCTCGGCTGCTGCGGCGGCCCGCTCGGCGGACCCGGCCGTGAGGTCGGCCGCTGTGGCGGCCGCCACCGCCGCCTCGCGCGCGGCGCCGGCCGCCTCCCGCGCGGTCCGGTCGGCGTCCCGCGCGGTGGCGTCGGCCGCCGCAGCCTCGCGCCACGCGGCCGTGGACGCCTCGTCGGCCTCCTCGGCGGCGCGCCGCGCCGCCTCCGCCTCGGCCTGGGAGCGCTGCGCCGCCGCGCGCCGATCGGCGAGGGCGTCCGCGTCCCGCGCCGCGGCGTCGCGGACCACGTCCCACCGGGCCCGCCGCTCGGCCTGGGACAGCTCGCGCAGCCGGGTGAGGAGTCCGTCGGCCGCCTCCTCGATCGCGGACCGGCCGTCCCGGGGGATGCCCGCACCCTCCAGCGCGGCCCACCTGTCCTCGGCCTCGCCCTGGTGTCGTTCGGAGTCGCGCCGGTGCTCGCGCGCCCGCGCGCGCAGGTCGTCCACCCGGGGCGGGCCGGCGGCCTCCGGCTCCGCCGCACCCGGGGCGGTGGACGCGGCCGCCGCGAGCGCGTCGGCTTCGGCCTCCAGCCGATCGGCGGCCTCGCGCGCCGCGCGGGCCCGCGACGCGTGCTCGTGCGCGGCGTCGAACACGGCGAGGACGTCGGTGAAGCCGTCGACGTCCCGGGCCAGTGCGGCGAAGGCGGCGTCGATCCCGGGGCGGCGGGCGGTGTCGTGGTCCCAGGCGTTGAGCACGCGCCGCTCGGCCGCGCGGAGGTCGCGGGCGTCGGCGTCGGCGGCCGTGCGGAGCCGCCGGGCGGTGGCACCGGCCTCCCGGGCGGCGGCGTCCGCCCGGGAGGCGAGGTCGGCGCGGTGGCCGGCGGTCCGGCGGGCGGTGTCGGCCTCCTCACGGGTCCGCTCGGCGCGGGTCGCGGCGGTGGCGGCGTCGGTGTCCAGCAGGTCGGCGGCCTGCCGGAGGCGGTCGGCTTCGCCGCGCGCCGTGCGGGCCTCCTCGCGCAGGGCCTCGGCCGTGGCCTGGGCGCGGCCGGTCGGTTCGGCGGTGCCGCCGGTGTTCCCGTCGGGCGCGGCGTCGGCACCGACGGGGGAGGACACCGTGACCGGGGAGGTGGTGGTGCGGCCGTCCTCGGCTGATTCCACCGCGACGGCCGGCGCCGTGGTGCCGTCCATGTTCCCGGGGGCGCGCCCGGCGGCCCGCTCGGCGTTCGACGCGGTCAACTCGGCGGAGTCGGCGAAGTACTCGGCGTCGTCGGCCGCCGTCGCGGCGGCGCGGGCTTCGTCGGCGGCGGTCCGCGCCGCTTCCCCGGTGGTGCGGGCGGTCTCGGCCGCCTTGGCGGCGGCCCGCTCGGCGTCCGCCCTGGCCGCCGCGGCCTCCGCCGCCCGCTCCCGTGCGGTGCCGGCCGCCCGGCCGGCCTCGGCCGCCGCGTCCCGCGCCGCACGGTACTCCTCGGCGGCCCGATCGGCGGTCGACCGGGCGGCCGCGAGGGCGCCCCGAGCCCGCTGCGCGTCCCGGAGGGCGTCGCGGGCGGCGGCCCACCTCTCCGTGTCGCCGCCGGCCTCGTCGAGCGCGGTCCGGAACCCCCCCTCCATGCGGCGGGCGTCGTCCGGCGCGAGGCCGGGGTGCGGCCCGTGCCGGGAGTCGGTCCGCTGCGCCATCCGTGCCGTGTGCCGGTCCACGGCGGCCCGCATGCGGCGGACGGCCGCCTCCCCGGAGGTGCCGGTCGCGTCGGCCGGTGGGGGCGGGCCGTCCGCGCGGGAGTGCCGCCGCAGGTCGGGCGACGCGAAGCGCGCGCCGTGGTCCACGGGCAGGGCGGCGGCGGGCGCGGAGTCGGCGCCCCCCGGGTGGTCCGCCGGCGCCGTGCCGCCACCGGTGACCTCGTTCCAGAGCCGTTCGGCGCGGGCGGCCGCCTCCCGGACCCGCGACTCCAGGGCGTCGGCGTCGGCGCGGGCGCCGTCCGCCGTCCGGCGCAGCTCCCGGGCGGTGGTGTCGGCCCGCCGGGCGGCGTCCTCCGCCCGGTCGGCGAGTTCGGCGAGGCCGCCGGCCGTCCGGCGGGCGGCCTCGGCCGCTTCGCCGGTCCGCTCGGCGCGGATCGCGGCGGCGGTGGCGTCGGTGCCCAGCAGGTCGGCGGTCTGCTGGAGGCGGTCGGCGTCGCCGCGCGCGGTGCGGGCCTCCTCGCGCAGGTGCTCCGCCTCGGCGCGCAGTTCGGGGGCCCGGGCATCGGCCTCCCCGAGGGGTGCGGTGCCGGACGCCGCGCCGCCGACCTGGGCGGCACCCTCCGCGCCGTCGCGGGAGGTCGACCGGTGGGACCGGCCGGCGCCCTCCTGCCCGGGCGGACCGCCGGGGTCCGTGGTGGACGGGATGCCCGGGGGAGCGGCCTGCGGTGTGAAGGCGGTGAAGACCAGCGGAGGTTCGGTGAACGCCGAGGGGAGCGGCAGCGGGGAGTCGAGCGGCCGCAGGCCCTTGAGGAACTCGCGGACGACGTCGCCGGAGCGCGGCACGCCGTCGTCGCCCTTGCCGTCGAGCGCCGTGAAGCCGGGGTGTCCCGGGAACGTGAGGTCGGGGCCGGTCAAGGACGAGGGCTTGCCGTCGGGTCCCGCCCGGTCGAAGCGGTCGATCGGCGTCTCACCGGGGGAGGCGTCCGGGCGGTCCTCCGCGCTTCCGCTCGTGACGTCGATGTCGTAGAGGTCGTAGAGATCATCGTCGGCGTCGGGTCCGGGGTGGGGCTCGGCGTCGGCCGTCCGGGTGCCGTCGGCGGGTTCGGGCACGGAGCGGTCCGGGGGCTCCTGTCCGCCGCCCGCGGGGGACGGGGCGGGACCGCCCTCGCGGGACTCGGTGCCGGAGGGTGGCACCGGGCCGGTGGCCTCGGTGGGGAGAGCGGGCTCGCGGTCGCCCTCGCCGGGGTCGGGGCCGGCGGCGGAGGTGCCGCTGGGCGGGGGAACGGCGCCGCCCGCCAGGGCATCGACGCGGCGGCGGTCGGGCGAGGTGCCGCCCTCGGGAGCGGCTGCGGGGGACTGCGGCATGGGGCGCACCGCTTCACCGGTGCGGGTGCCCGGACCGGCGGTGCCGCCGGTCGCCGCCGACGGGGTGGCGGACGACGGGCCGGAGGGTGTGTCGGCGAAGCCGGAGGGCGCCAGGGGGATGGGCGCGTAAGGGTTGTCGGTGTCGGCGGTGTCGGCGGTGTCGGCGGTGTCGGCGGTGTCGCCGGTGGCCGTCGGTCCGTCGAGATCGGTGATCGCCGTCGCACCGTCGGTGTCGAGTTCGCGGGTGGCCGTCGGCCCGCCGGCGCCGATGTCGGCGGCGACGGGTGCGGCGCCGCCGGGGGTGTTCCCGCCGGGGGTGCGGGGTTGGGCGTTCGGGGGCGCGGTGTCGTCCTCGAAGCGGTGGGACGGTCTCGGGAATACAGGGCGGTCGACGTCGGTGTCGGCACCGAATACGGGACGGGGGTCCGGGGAGAATCCGGTATCGGTATCGGGATCGAATTCGGGGTCGAATTCGGAATCGCGGTCGTATTCTCGGTCGGAATCCCGATCGCGGTCGACGTCGGGCCCCGGTCCGGAATCGCGGTCGTTATCGGAGCCGTCGCGGTTTCCATTTCCATTATCGCTGCCGAAGGTGGCGGCGTGCGTGGTATCCGGAGGGGAATT
>NZ_BCRK01000306.1 GCF_001552555.1 Nocardiopsis trehalosi NBRC 14201
AAACAAAAAAGGGTGGGACCCCCAACAAGGGGGCCCCACCCAAAAAAATGTCCGGCGGCGACCTACTCTCCCACCCCACACCATGGAGGCAGTACCATCGGCGCTGAGAGGCTTAACGACCGGGTTCGGAATGAGACCGGGTGTTTCCCTCCCGCCATAACCGCCGTAACCCTACACCCACACCCCCCGAAAACCAGGGGGCCGGGAAAACCAGGGCCACACCAACAAACGGCGCGGACAACCATATTCAACATATCAGATTCGTGTGCGAAACCACCCCAACAACGGGCGGAACAGCAGATAGTGTGCGCGAACACCCAGCATCCATGGCGGACAAGCCCTCGGCCGATTAGTACCGGTCAGCTCCACACCTCACAGTGCTTCCACACCCGGCCTATCAACCCAGTCGTCTACTGGAAGCCTTACCCCCTCAAAAGGGCAGGAGACCTCATCTCGAAGCAAGCTTCCCACTTAGATGCTTTCAGCGGTTATCTCTCCCGAACGTAGCCAACCAGCCATGCTCCTGGCGGAACAACTGGCACACCAGAGGTTCGTCCGTCCCGGTCCTCTCGTACTAGGGACAGCCCTTCTCAAGTCTCCAACGCGCACAGCGGATAGGGACCGAACTGTCTCACGACGTTCTAAACCCAGCTCGCGTGCCGCTTTAATGGGCGAACAGCCCAACCCTTGGGACCAACTCCAGCCCCAGGATGCGACGAGCCGACATCGAGGTGCCAAACCATCCCGTCGATATGGACTCTTGGGGAAGATCAGCCTGTTATCCCCGGGGTACCTTTTAGCCGTTGAGCGACACCGCTTCCACACGCCGGTGCCGGATCACTAGTCCCTGCTTTCGCACCTGCTCGACACGTCCGTCTCACAGTCAAGCTCCCTTGTGCACTTACACTCGACACCTGATTGCCAACCAGGCTGAGGGAACCTTTGGGCGCCTCCGTTACTCTTTAGGAGGCAACCGCCCCAGTTAAACTACCCACCAGACACTGTCCCCGAACCGGATCACGGTCCCAGGTTAGACATCCGAAACAGCCAGAGTGGTATTTCACCAACGCCTCCACCCGAACTAGCGTCCAGGCTTCACAGGCTCCCACCTATCCTACACAAACCATCCCAAACACCAATGTCAAGCTATAGTGAAGGTCCCGGGGTCTTTCCGTCCTGCTGCGCGAAACGAGCATCTTTACTCGTAGTGCAATTTCACCGGGCCCATGGTTGAGACAGCGGGGAAGTCGTTACGCCATTCGTGCAGGTCGGAACTTACCCGACAAGGAATTTCGCTACCTTAGGATGGTTATAGTTACCACCGCCGTTTACCGGCGCTTAGATTCCCAGCTTCGCAACCCGAAAGCCGCTAACCAGTCCTCTTAACGTTCCGGCACCGGGCAGGCGTCAGTCCGTATACAGCGTCTTACGACTTCGCACGGACCTGTGTTTTTAATAAACAGTCGCTTCCCCCTGGTATCTGCGACCCCACCCAGCTCAGAAGGAAAACTTCATCACCAGACAGGGCTCCCCTTCTCCCAAAGTTACGGGGACAATTTGCCGAGTTCCTTAACCATGGTTCACCCGAACGCCTCGGTATTCTCTACCTGACCACCTGCGTCGGTTTAGGGTACGGGCCGCCCACACACTCGCTAGAGGCTTTTCTCGACAGCACGGGATCACTCACTTCACCAAAAACGGCTCGACATCACGCCTCACCCTCCATGGAGCACGGATTTGCCTATGCTCCGGGCTACACGCTTATCCCGGGACAACCACCGCCCGGTAGAGCTACCCTCCTGCGTCACCCCATCACTTACCTACTACCTTCTCGGGCCCCACGCCACCACGCACACCAACCCGAAGGCCGGCACACGCAGCAGTGGTGGTTAGCATCAAAGGACTCGGTACTGGGCGCGTGCGAACGGGTACGGGAATATCAACCCGTTATCCATCGACTACGCCTGTCGGCCTCGCCTTAGGCCCCGACTCACCCTGGGCGGATTAACCTGCCCCAGGAACCCTTAGTCAATCGGCGCCAGAGTTTCCCACTCTGGTATCGCTACTCATGCCTGCATTCTCACTCGCACACCCTCCACCATCGGGTCACCCCACAGCTTCACCGGATGCACGACGCTCCCCTACCAACCCGGACCTCGCGGTCCAGGCTTCACAGCTTCGGCGGTGTACTTAAGCCCCGCTACATTATCGGCGCAGAATCACTTGACCAGTGAGCTATTACGCACTCTTTAAAGGATGGCTGCTTCTAAGCCAACCTCCTGGTTGTCTCAGCAACTCCACAACCTTTCCCACTTAGCACACGCTTAGGGGCCTTAGCTGATGATCTGGGCTGTTTCCCTCTCGACTACGAAGCTTATCCCCCGCAGTCTCACTGCCGCGCTCAACTTGACCGGCATTCGGAGTTTGTCTGACGTCAGTAACCTTGTAGGGCCCATCAGCCAAACAGTAGCTCTACCTCCGGCAAGCAACACACGACGCTGCACCTAAATGCATTTCGGGGAGAACCAGCTATCACGGAGTTTGATTGGCCTTTCACCCCTACCCACAGCTCATCCCCCAGGTTTTCAACCCTGGTGGGTTCGGGCCTCCACGAAGTCTTACCTCCGCTTCACCCTGGCCATGGGTAGATCACTCCGCTTCGGGTCTACAGCATGCGACTAATGCGCCCTATTCAGACTCGCTTTCGCTACGGCTACCCCACCCGGGTTAACCTCGCCACACACCATAACTCGCAGGCTCATTCTTCAAAAGGCACGCCATCACCCCGAAAGGCTCTGACGGCTTGACAGCACACGGTTTCAGGTACTATTTCACGACCCCTCACCGGGGCACTTTTCACCTTTCCCTCACGGTACTAGTGCACTATCGGTCACCAGGACGTATTTTGGCTTAGCAGGTGGTCCTGCCAGATTCACACGGAATTTCACGGGCTCCGCGCTACTCGGGGACAACGCCAACGCCTAGACCGTTCCTTCACCTACGGGACTCTCACCCACTACGGCGCCGCTTCCCAACGGCTTCAGCTAGAACGACCATCAACGCGCCCGGCCGGCAGACCAGACACAGCGCAACCCCACAACCCCGCACACGCAACGACTGCCGTCTATCACACGCGCACGGTTTAGCCACATCCCCTTTCGCTCACCACTACTCAGGGAATCACTATTGTTTACTCTTCCTACGGGTACTGAGATGTTTCACTTCCCCGCGTCACCACCAACTGCCCTATACATTCAGGCAGCGGCAACCCGACACAACTCGGGCTAGGTTTCCCCATTCGGACACCCACGGATCAAAGCTCGGTTGACAACTCCCCGTGGACTATCGCGGCCTCCCACGTCCTTCATCGGCGCCTGGTACCAAGGCATCCACCGTGTGCCACTATCACTTGGCCACCACAGATACAAGATGCTCGCGCACACTATCCACGAATCAAAACACCGGCCACACACCCAGCCACAACACCC
>NZ_BCRK01000307.1 GCF_001552555.1 Nocardiopsis trehalosi NBRC 14201
TGGCGGGCCCCTCGCGCGCGGGTGCCCCCGCCCGGGGGCGGTACTAGAGTGCCGGACCATGGATGCCCGCCGCCGTTCCGTGACCGCCGCCGCCGTCGTGCCCGCCGCGCTCATCGCCGCTGCCGTGTTCGCGCTGGAGTGGGGTGTCCCCGGGTCCCTGGTGCCCGAGGCGGTGCGGGCGGTGGTGACCGTGGGGCTGCTGGCTGCCGTGGTGGGGGTCGGGCTGCGCGGGGTCGACGCCCGCGCGGGGGCGGTGGCCGTGGTGGTGCTGGGGTGGGGCGGGCTGGTGCTGGCGTCCGCTGCGGGCGACACCGCCGCCGCCGTGGTCCGCGCCCAGTCGGCCCGCGACCCCGCGTGGCAGACCTCCGGCCCGCTGCCGGAGGCGGACGGCGCGGACGGCGCGGACGGCTCCGACGGTGTCGCGGTGCCCCTTTACGCCCCCGCGTCCGAGCCCCTCGACTCCGCCGGGACGGATACGGCCGTGGCGGTCCAGGTCGTCGGTGCCGGTTCCGGGGGCCCCGCGTCGGCGCTGCCCTACGGCACCGCCGCCGGGGCGCTGATGTCGGGGTGGCTGGTGGGTGGGGCGGCGTGCTGGAGGTACCTGCGGACCCGCCCGAGGGCGGCGGGGCAGGGGCCGGGCGGTGCGGCGGACGCCGACGCCGGCCCGGGGGAGTGAGACCGGCCGCGCGGCGGCCGGGGAACGGAGGGGCCGTGGAGCGGATCCTGGTCAGCGCCTGCCTGCTCGGGCGGCGGGTGCGCTACGACGGCCGGGCCAAGACCGTGGCGGACGCGGTGGTGGACCGGTGGCGGGCCGAGCGCCGGCTCGTCGTGTTCTGCCCGGAGGTCGCCGGAGGGCTGCCCGTGCCGCGCCCTCCGGCGGAGATCGCGGACGCGGCGGGGGCGCGGGCGGTGCTGGACGGCGCCGCCGCCATCCGCACCCCCGACGGCGGCGACGTCACCCGCTTCTTCGTGGCGGGGGCGCGGGCGGCCGCCGCGACGGCCCGCGCCAACGGGGTGCGGGTGGCGGTGCTGAAGGAGTCGAGCCCGTCCTGCGGGGTGCACCGCGTCTACGACGGGGGGTTCTCCGGTGGGACCGCGCCGGGGCCGGGGGTGACCGCGCGGCTGCTGCTGGACGCGGGGGTGGCGGTCTTCTCCGAGGACGAGATCGCGGCGGCGGACGCCCACCTGCGCGCACTGGAGGCGGGGCGGGCGCCGGGGCGCTGACCGGGCCGCACGCGATGTGCGGGCCCGTCGGGGGTGGCCGGTGTGCTGGACGTCTGGTGACCGGCCGGGTCCGCGTGGTCGGACCGGGCCTGAAGCCCCGCCCGTCCGATGGCGGGTCCCCCCTGGAGCCGGGCGCGGCGCTGGGTCCCGCCGCCGCTCGCGGTGCCCCGACGCGGGGCGGCGCGGGCCGCGCGGGTGTGAACCGCGCGGGTCGGGGGAGGACCTGAGCGGACTTATGGGGTGTTCACGGCGTTTGTCGTTCTCTGCGTTCTATGGGTCCGCGCCCGCCCGCCCGGTCCGCCGCGCAGCGGACCGACGACCCGTGGAGCACCCGTGCCGCACCTCCGCACCGCCGCGACGGCCCTGGGCCTCGCCGCCGCGCTGACCCTCGCGCCGGCCGCGCCGGCCGCCGCCGACCCGGCCCCCGCACCGGCCCCGGCCGCCTCCGGCCCCGCCGCCCCGGCCGACCGGCCCGCCGCCGGCTCCGACAAGAGCATCGCCTTCTACGTCGGCAAGGACCTCACCACCGACGGGTCCGTCCTGCTCGGCGGCTTCGGCCACGAGCCGTCGAGCCACTGGCTGGAGATCGTGGACGCCCAGGAGCACCCCGAGGACGCCACCGTCCGGGTCGGCGCGACCGCCGAGGCCGACATCCCCGGTCGCCTCACCGAGATCCCGCAGGCCGAGCGGACGTTCAAGTACATCACCATGAACTACTCGGAGTTCGCCGGGTTCCCCGCGCCCCTCACCAACGGGGGCCTCAACGAGCACCAGGTCGCCGCCCGCGACGTCTGGTCGGACTCCCGCCCCGAACTCGTGGAGATGACGCCCACCCCCCAGGAGGGCCCCCAGTACAGCGACCTGTCGCGCATCGCGATGGAGCGCGCCACCACCGCCCGCGAGGCCGTGGAGATCGTCGGCGGCCTCATCGACGCGTACGGCTACACCACCTACGGCGGCAACTCCCACCTGTTCGCCGACGCCGAGGAGGGCTGGGTGCTCGTGGAGTACGCCGGCGGCGAGGGGCTGTGGGCGGCCGAGCGCCTCGGCCCCGACGACGTCCGCGTCTCCTACCCCGGCTACATCGCCGACTTCCCGGTCGACCACGCCGACTCGCCCGACCACATGGCCTCGCCCAACCTCATCACCTTCGCCGAGGAGCAGGGCTGGTTCGACCCCGAGGGCGCCGACACCATCGACCTCCAGGAGGTCTACGGCACCCCGTTCCCCGGCCCCCCGGGCGACGACGCGGACGCCCCCTACCGCTACCCGCCGCGGCTGGAGGACGAGCTGCGCGCGATGGCGCCCCTGCGCCTGGAGGACATGCTGCGCATGGTCCGCGACCCCCGCTGGTCCGACGACCGCTCCGGCTACGGCCAGGTCGCCCCGCTCCGCGACGACCTGCCGCACCCCGACCTGGCGACGCTGTGGGTCGCCCCCACCGCCGCGGTGAGCGCCCCCTACATCCCCTGGCACATCGGCGCCGAGGAGGTGCCGCCCGAGTACTCCCAGCACCGCTACCTCACATCCGGGGCGGCCGCCGAGTACATCGACCCCGAGTACGCCCACCTGGAGGCCACCCGCTACCCGGTGCGCACCTTCAAGCGGCTGCTCTACTACACCTGCGAGCACCCCGAGGAGTTCCTCGGCGAGGTCACCCGCGCCCTGGAGGGCTTCGAGGCGCAGACGCTGGCCGACCTGGACGGCGCCGAGGCCGCGGCCCTCGACGCCTACCGGGCGGGCGACGACGCCGCCGGCCGGGCCGCCCTCACCGGCTTCGGCGGCGAGCGGGCCATGGCGGCGCTCGACCTCGGCGACCACCTCGTGGCCGACGTCGAGCGGCGCACCAAGGACGAGTGGGGCATCCGCATGCCCGACACCGCCCCCGAGGCGGGCACCACCGCCCGCTCCGAGAGCGGTGACATGAACCTGGACGGGGAGGGCGTCGTCACCGCCCGCGACCGGGTCAACTGCGACATGGGCGGCGGGTGGGCCGACGGGTCCACCGTCGACCGCCAGGGGACCTACGGCGACCCGGCCGACGTCCCCGACCACCGGTCCGACGGCACCGCCGCCCCCCGCACGCCCGGCTGGGCGTGGGGCCTCGCCGGGGCGGCGGGCGGCCTGCTGGTCGGCGCCGCCGCGCTGGCCTGGCAGCGCCGCCGCGGCGCCGCCTGACCGCCCCGCCCCGCCCCGCCGCGCGCGGCCGGCCCGGCGCCCCCGCCCCGGCCGC
>NZ_BCRK01000308.1 GCF_001552555.1 Nocardiopsis trehalosi NBRC 14201
GGGCGGGTGCGGGCGGGACGCGGTGGCCGCGCCCCGCCCGCGGCCGGGTCACGACGCCGCGGCGTCGTCCTCGGTCAGCAGCGGGTACACGCCGTTCTCGTCGTGCACCTCGCGCCCGGTGACCGGCGGGTTGAACACGCACAGCACGCGGAAGTCCGTCTTGGGCCGGACGATGTGGTGCTCGTGCCCGTTGAGCAGGTAGAGGGTCCCCGGCGTGATGATGTGGGTCTCGCCGGTGTCCTCGTTCACCAGCTCCGCCTCGCCCTCGATGCAGTGCACCAGCTCGACGTGGTTGGCGTACCACATCCGGGTCTCGGTGCCCGCGTACAGGACGGTCTCGTGGAACGAGAACCCGACGCCCTCCTTGGCGAGGATGAGCCGGCGGCTCCGCCAGGTCTCGGTCTTCACGTCGCGGTCGGTGTCGGTGACCTCGTCCAGGCTGCGAACGATCACGGTGTGCGCTCCTGTTCCTGCTCTACTCTCGGGCCCGCGGGACGCGGCGCCTGACGGCGTTCTTCCCGCGGGCGCGTGCGAAATGCCGGTGTCAGGCCGTCTGCGGGATCTTGACCGCGGCCTTGGCGGCCTCGGCCATGATCTCCAGGCCCTCCTCCAGCTCCTCCTCGGAGGCGGTGAGGGGCGGCAGCAGCTTGGCGACCTCGTCCTCGGGACCGGAGGTCTCCAGCAGCAGGCCCCGCTGGAACGCCTCCCGGGCCAGCTCCTTGGCCGCGCCCTCCTGGGTGAACGCCAGCCCGCGGGCCATTCCGCGGCCGCGGACGTGCGCCCCGGCCTCGGCGTAGTCGGCGGCGATGGCGGTCAGCCGCGACTCGATCAGCTCGCCCTTGGCCAGGGTCGACCGCAGCAGCTCGTCGTCGCGCCAGAACAGGTCCAGCGCCGCCGCGCCGGTGACGAAGGCCGGGCTGAACCCGCGGAACGTGCCGTTGTGCTCGCCCGGCTCCCACACGTCCAGCTCGCGCTTGAACAGGGTGAGGGCGAGCGGCAGGCCGTAGCCGCTGATGGACTTCGACAGGGTGACGATGTCGGGCGTGATCCCGGCGTGCTCGAAGCTGAAGAACGGGCCGGTGCGGCCGCAGCCCATCTGGATGTCGTCGACGATCAGCAGCATCCCGTACTCGGTGCACAGGTCGGCCAGGCCGCGCAGCCACTCCGCGCTGGCGACGTTGATGCCGCCCTCGCCCTGCACGGTCTCGACGATGACCGCCGCCGGCTTGTCCAGGCCGCTGCCGCTGTCCTCCAGCAGGCTGCGCAGCCACAGGAAGTCCGGGGTGCGGCCGTCCATGTAGTTGTCGTAGGGCATGGTCGCGGCGTGCCCCAGGGGCACGCCCGCGCCGCCGCGCTTCATGGAGTTGCCGGTCACCGCGAGCGCGCCCAAAGTCATGCCGTGGAAGCCGTTGGTGAAGCTGATGACGGTCTCGCGGCCGGTGTACTTGCGGGCCAGTTTCAGCGCCGCCTCCACCGCGTTGTTGCCCGCGGGGCCGGGGAACTGGACCTTGTAGTCGAGCCCGCGCGGGGCGAGCACGACGTCGCCGAACGCGGTCAGGAAGTCCCGTTTGGCGACGCTGTAGGCGTCCAGGCTGTGGACGACCGAGTCCGCCATCAGGTACTCGATGAGCTTGGTCTTCAGCTCCGGGTGGTTGTGCCCGTAGTTGAGCGAGCCGGCGCCCGCGAAGAAGTCGAGGTAGGGACGTCCGCCCTCGTCGTAGATGTGGGTGCCCCGCGCCTCGTTGAACACGACCGGCCAGCTCCGGCAGTAGCTGCGGACTTCGGATTCCAGATGGTCGAAGATCTCCATGCGAGTTCCTTCCCCAGGATGGGCTCTCGGCGGTGACGACGGGGTGGTCAGGAGGGGCGGCCGGCGGGGGGCGGCGGTCCGGCGAGGGGGCCGACGCGCACCAGGTCCTCGGGCTCGTGGGCCTCGGGGCCGTCGTGCGGGAAGTGGTCGGCGCCGAACAGCGGGGACCAGCCGATCTCCGCTCCGCGGTCGCGGGCGAAGGAGGTGAACAGCGCGCGGGACGCGGCGTTGCCCGGGGTGACCGTGGCCTCCAGGTGCGTGAATCCGCGGGCGGCCACGCGGTCCCCGATGTGGTCGAGCATCCGCCGGGCGAGCCGGCGGCCGCGGAACGCCGGGTCGACGGCCACCTGCCACAGGAAGTACGTGTCGGGTGAGCCGGGACGGGCGTATCCGGTGACGAAGCCGCGCAGCGCGCCGCCGGCGTCGCGTGCGGCGACGCTGGTGTCGGCGAAGTCGCGGCACCACAGCGTGTAGGCGTAGGGCGAGTTGACGTCGAGCCCGGCGTCGCGGGCGAGCCGCCAGAGGTCCGGGCCGTCGAGCGCCCCGGGCGGGCCGAGGCGCACGCCGTCGCCCGCGGTGTCGGCGGTCTCCGGCGCGGGGCGCTCGGGGGCGTCGACGGTGCGTGTTGCGGCGTGGATTCGTTCTCGTGGCACGTCGCAGGAACATAGCGAACGTTCCTGAGCAGCGTTTTCCCGGATTTTCCGCAAATTGTTTCGGCGGTGTTTCGCCGGGTATGACCGTTCGATTTGTCGGCCGACATCACCCTGCGTGGCGGCGGACGGGGCCGAGGCGGCGCGGGGCACCGCCGCTCACGCGGGGGCCACCAGGGGGTTCGGGCCGGTCGCGGCGCCGGGGCGGCGAGCGCGGGCGCGTCGAGCCGCCAAGGGCGATTGTGCCGCTTCACAGCGAAACATGGGGCGCTCGCAGCGAACTTTAAGGATGGTATAGGTCACACGAATTCGGGTGAAAGGTCGCGACATACGCATTCCGCCGCCCCATGCGGCACGGAAACGCCGCGAACGACGCCCGGAACGCCCGCCGCGCCGGGTTCGCGGAGCCCTCCGGCCGAGAGCACGCGCCCCGGGCCCTCGCGGCGGCACCCCTCGGGGGGCCTTGCGCATCACACCGATTTTTAGCAGACTGCGCGTAGTACGACCGCATGTAGTACTACAATCGGTCGAGACGCGCCGAGGACGCCTGCGCCATCCGCCGACGGGCTCCGCGCGCCAACCAAGGTCTCAGGGGACCCGGGGCACACCGCCGGCCCGCTGAGGATCGCCGGCCAGGGAACGGAGGCACCTGGTGAACCGCCTGTACCACGAAAGCGAAGACTGGGTCCAGCAGGGCGCATGCCGCCAGTACGACCCCGAACTGTTCTTCCCGGTGAGCACCACCGGGCCGGGTGGGCACGACGCGGAGCTCGCGAAGGCCATCTGCCGCAGCTGTACTGTTCGCCCGGAATGCCTGCGGTGGGCGCTGCGCGCCGGCGAGGCGCACGGGGTCTGGGGCGGCACCACGCCCGAGGACCGGCGCTACCTGCGCCGAGAGCAGCTCGTGGCCGCGAGCTGAGCCGTACCGCGTCCGGTCCGCCTCCGCCGCGGACCGCCCGCCCCCC
>NZ_BCRK01000309.1 GCF_001552555.1 Nocardiopsis trehalosi NBRC 14201
CCCGTCCCGGCCCGCGCGGGGGCGGGCCGGGACGGGCCGGCACCACCGCCTGACCTGCGCGGCGGGGCCGCGCCGGACCGGCGTCCCCGCCCTGGGCCGGGCGGCGGCGCGCTGCTAGGCTGGGCCGCGGTCGTCGACCCCGCACGGGAGAGTGTCCGCGCAGCCGGCGCGGGCCGCCGAAGGAGCAAGCCCTCCCCGCAGAACCTCTCAGGCGCGCCGGACCGTACGGGCGAGACCACTCTGGAAAGCAGGGGCGCACGGCCCCTCGCCGAAGGTGCAAGCCGCGTCCGCGCGGCGAAGCTCTCAGGCACCATGACAGAGGGGGAGGATGCCCGTGTTCGCGCCCGTGCCGAAACGACGCCCATCCTCTCGGGAGTGCCGATGACATCCTCCGGCGACGCCGCCGCCCGCAGGACCCCGCTCTACGAAACCCACGCCGGGCTCGGCGCCACCCTCGTCGACTTCGCCGGCTGGCTGATGCCGCTCCGCTACAGCGGCGGCGAGCGGGCCGAGCACACCGCCGTCCGCGAGCGCGCCGGCCTGTTCGACCTCTCCCACATGGGCGAGATCCACGTCACCGGCCCCCAGGCGGGCGAGGCCCTCGACCACGCCCTGGTCGGCCACCTCTCCGCCGTCGCCACCGGCCGCGCCCGCTACACCATGATCACCGCCGAGGACGGCGGGGTGCTGGACGACCTCATCGTCTACCGGCTCGCCGACGACGACTACCTGGTCGTGGCCAACGCCGCCAACGCCGACACGGTGGCCGCCGCCCTCACCGAGCGCGCCGCCGGGTTCGACGCCGCCGTCCACGACGCCTCCGCCGACTACGCGCTGATCGCCGTCCAGGGACCGGCCGCCGCCGACATCCTCGCCCCGCTGACCGACGCCGACCTCGGCGCCATCCGCTACTACGCGGGGTACCGGCACACCGTCGCCGGCCGCCCGGCGCTGCTGGCCCGCACCGGCTACACCGGCGAGGACGGGTTCGAGATCTTCCTGCGGCCCGGCGCGGCCGCCCCCGAGGTGTGGGACGCCCTGCTCGCCGCGGGCGAGCCGCACGGGCTCGTCCCCGCCGGACTGTCGGCGCGCGACACCCTCCGGCTGGAGGCCGGCATGCCGCTGTACGGCAACGAGCTGAGCGCCGACATCACCCCGTTCGAGGCCGGGCAGGGCCGCGTGGTCAAGTTCGACAAGCCCGGCGACTTCGTCGGCCGCGCCGCCCTGGAGCGCGCCGCCGCCACCGGCCGATCGCGCCGCCTCATCGGGCTGGCCGGGCGCGGCCGCCGCCCGCTGCGCGCGGGCAACGAGGTGCTGCGCGACGGCACCCCCGTGGGCACCGTCACCAGCGGGGCGCCCTCCCCCACCCTGGGCCGGCCCATCGCCATGGCCTACGTCGACGCCGACCTCGACACCGCCACCGGCGCCTTCGCCGTGGACGTGCGCGGCCGCGCCGAGGACGTCGACGTCGTCGACCTCCCGTTCTACACACGCGACCGCTGAGCCTCCGGGGCGCGGACCGCGCCCCGGGGCGCTCCGCGCCGGCCGCCCCGCGCGGCGGCGCGGGCGCCGCACCGCAGGTCGGGCACGGTGCCGGTGGCACCCGCACCGTGCCGGATAATGGACCCACCTCCAGGAGAGTTGAATTGAGCGTTCCCGCGGAGCTGAACTACACGAACGAGCACGAGTGGGTGTCCGTGACCGACGGCGTCGCCACCGTCGGCATCACCGCGTTCGCCGCCGAGGCCCTGGGCGACATCGTCTACGTGGACCCGCCGCAGGCCGGTGCCGCGGTCGCGGCGGGCGACACCTGCGGTGAGGTCGAGTCGACCAAGTCGGTCAGCGACATCTACGCGCCGGTCGACGGCGAGGTCACCGAGGTCAACCAGGCCGTGGTGGACGAGCCCGAGGTCATCGGCACCGACCCCTACGGCCGGGGGTGGCTCTTCAAGGTCGCGCTGTCCGCAGAACCGACCGATCTGCTCACCTCGGAGCAGTACACCACGCTGATCGAAGGCGAAGGATAACCAGATGGCCTCTGACAACCTCCTCGACCGGACGCTCGCCGACCTCGACCCCGAGGTCGCGCGGGCCGTGGGCGACGAGCTCGGCCGCCAGCGCGACACCCTGGAGATGATCGCCTCCGAGAACTTCGCCCCCCGGGCGGTCCTGGAGGCGCAGGGCACGGTCCTCACCAACAAGTACGCCGAGGGCTACCCGGGCCGCCGCTACTACGGCGGGTGCGAGTACGTCGACGTGGTGGAGCAGCTCGCCATCGACCGGGCCAAGGCCCTGTTCGGCGCCGAGCACGCCAACGTGCAGCCGCACTCCGGCGCGCAGGCCAACACCGCGGTGTACTTCGCCCTGCTCAAGCCGGGCGACACCATCCTGGGGCTGGACCTCGCCCACGGCGGGCACCTCACCCACGGGATGCGGATCAACTACTCCGGCAAGATCCTCAACGCGGTCGCCTACCACGTGCGCGGCGACGACGGCACGGTCGACTACGACGAGGTCGAGGCCCTCGCCGAGGAGCACCGGCCCAAGATGATCGTGGCCGGCTGGTCGGCCTACCCGCGCCAGCTCGACTTCGCGCGGTTCCGCAAGATCGCCGACCAGGTCGGCGCGCTGCTCATGGTCGACATGGCGCACTTCGCCGGGCTCGTGGCGGCGGGGCTGCACCCCAGCCCGGTGCCGCACGCCGACGTGGTCACCACCACCACCCACAAGACCCTGGGCGGGCCGCGCGGCGGGCTCATCCTGGCCCGCGCCGACCTCGGCAAGAAGATCAACTCGGCGGTGTTCCCCGGCATGCAGGGCGGGCCGCTGGAGCACGTGATCGCCGCCAAGGCCGTCGCGCTGAAGGTGGCGGCGGGCGAGGAGTTCGCCGACCGCCAGCGGCGCACCCTGTCGGGGGCGCGCCTGCTCGCCGAGCGGCTGACCCGGCCCGACGCCGCCGAGGCCGGCGTCAAGGTGCTCACCGGCGGCACCGACGTCCACCTCGTGCTGGTCGACCTGGTCGACTCCGCGCTCAACGGCCAGGAGGCCGAGGACCGGCTGCACGAGATCGGCATCACCGTCAACCGCAACGCGGTGCCCAACGACCCGCGCCCGCCCATGGTCACCTCCGGGCTGCGCATCGGCACGCCCGCGCTGGCCAGCCGCGGCTTCGACGACGCCGCGTTCACCGAGGTCGCCGACGTCATCGCCGAGGCGCTCAAGCCGGGCTACGACGCGGCCGCCCTGCGCGCCCGGGTCGACGCCCTGGTGCGCGCCCACCCGCTCTACCCGGGGCTGTAGCGCCCCGCGC
>NZ_BCRK01000310.1 GCF_001552555.1 Nocardiopsis trehalosi NBRC 14201
CGGTGCGATGCGGCGCCGACTGCGTTGACCGGATGATTTAATCGCTTGATTAAACCGTACGATGAAGGAAGCGCGCGCGGAAGGGGCGGGCACAACGGGATCGGGGGAGCCGTGGCCGGGAACCGGGGATCGGGCGAGGAGACCCGCGAACGCCTCGTGGCGGCCGCCGGGCGCGTGCTGCGGGAGGAGGGCTACGCGGCGGCGTCGGCCCGGAGCATCGCCAAGGCCGCCGAGGTGAACTCGGCGCTGGTCTTCTACCACTTCGGCGGCGTCGACCAGCTCCTGCTCGCCGCGCTCGACCGCTCCTCCGCCGAGCGGATGGCGCTCTACACCGAGGCCGCCGACCGGGCGACCACCCTGGAGGAGCTGCTGGAGACCGCGCTGTGGATCTACCGCACCGACGTCGAGCGCGGCCACCTCGCCGAGTTCTCCGAGCTGGTGGCCGCCGCCGTCGCCCGCCCCGAACTGCGCGCCGAGATCAACGCCCGCGCCGAGCCGTGGATCGCGCTGATCGAACGCACCTGGGAGCGGGTGGTCGGCGGGTCGGCGCTGGGGCGGCTGCTGCCCGCGCGCGAGGTCGCCTATGGCGCCATCACCTACTACCTCGGCGCCAACTTGTTCTCCGTCCTCGACCAGGACAACGAGCGCACCGAGGCCGTGCTCGACCTGGCCCGGCGGGTGGCGCCCCGGGCGTGGCTGCTCACCCTGCGGCTCCCCCGGCGGGCGGGCGGCGAGCGCGGGGAGTAGCGTCGGCGGGGCGCGCGGGCACCGAACCGAGAACGGGGTGAAGGACGTGGACGTGCGGGTCGCCGACGACGTGGTGTTCCCGGCCACCGACGACGGCCACCGGTGGGTGGCGGGCGCGGTCATCGTGGACGACGGCGGGCGGGCCTTCACGCAGCGCCGCTCCCTTGACCGCCGGGTGTTCCCCGGCTGCTGGGACGTCGTGGGCGGGCACGTCGAACCCGGCGAGACGATGCTCGACGCGCTCGTCCGCGAGGTCGCCGAGGAGACCGGGTGGCGGCTGACCGAGGTCCGGTCCGAGGTCTACCGGCTCGTGTGGACCCCCGATGACGGGATCGAGCGGCACGAGGTCGACTACCTCGTGCGCGTCGCGGGCGACCTGTCGGCGCCCCGCCTGGAGGCGGGCAAGCACACCGAGGCGATGTGGGTCGACGCCGACCACACCCACCTGCTGCACGACCGGCGCGACCCCGGCGAGTACTTCATCGCCGACATCGTGGAACTCGCCCTGGCCCGCGACCGCGCCCTCCGGGCCTGACCCGCCGCCCGGCCCGCCGGGCGCGTCGGCCGACGCCGGGGACCGGGGCAGGGGCGGGGGCGGTGTCGACGTGCGCCGAGGCGGTGCGGGGCCTACCATGCGTGCGTCCATGATCGACGTCCGAAAGGCGGAACCGGTGAACGACACCGACCTGCGGCACCTGCGCCGCTGTGTGGAGCTGGCGAAGGCCGCGGTGGAGGCGGGCGACGAGCCGTTCGGCTCCGTGCTCGCCGCCGGTGACGGCACCGCCCTGGCCGAGGACCGCAACCGCGTGGCCGACGGCGACCAGACCCGCCACCCCGAGTTCGCACTGGCCCGCTGGGCCGCCGAGAACATGACGCCCGAGGAGCGGGCCGCCGCGACGGTCTACACCTCGGGCGAGCACTGCCCGATGTGCTCCGCCGCGCACGCCTGGGTGGGCCTGGGCCGCATCGTCTACGCCGTCTCGTCGGCCCGGCTCGTGGAATGGCTCACCGAGATCGGTGTCCCGCCCGCGCCGGTGCGCCCGCTGCCGGTGGCCGAGGTCGCCCCGGGGGTCGCGGTCGAGGGCCCGGCCCCCGAACTCGCCGACGAGATGCGCGCCCTGCACGTCCGCTTCCACACGACCCGGTGACCCCCGCCCACCCGACCCGCCCTCGTTGATCTCGACGTCGCCGGGGTGGGGAACCGCTCCCACACCCCGAGAACGTCAAGAGCAAAGGAGCAAACCGGGTTCCGGGGCGCGGTCGCGGGAGGAGTCGGGCCGGGTGACCGCCGAGCGCAGCGGCCGGCCCCGCCCGGCGTCGCGATCGCGCACGCCGGCCGAGGTTCTCGACGACCACCTCGTCGCAGCGGCCACGTGACCCGACGCGCCCCCACGCCGACAACGTCGGAGGCGACAGGGACCGGGGCCGCCCCGCGCTCCCGGTCGGGGTCAGTCTGCGGTGACGGCGCGGAAGGCGGCGGGGAGGGCGGTGACCAGGTCGGAGGCCGAGATCGGGGCGCCGTCGTGGGCCAGGCGGGCGGCGAGGCCGTGCAGGTAGGCCGCGCACAGCGCCGCGTCGCGGGCCGCCAGGCCGCCCGCGAGCAGCGCCCCCGCCAGGCCCGACAGCACGTCGCCGCTGCCCGCCGTCGCCAGCAGCGGGGTGCCGGTCGGGTTGGCGACCGCCGGGTGCCCGGGCTCGGCGACGATCGTGGTCGACCCCTTCAGCAGCACCGTGCACCCGTACTCCTCGGCGGCGCGGGTCGCGAACTCCAGGCGCCGCGCCTCGATGGCGGCCCGGTCGGCCCCCGGCAGCAGCCGGGCCAGCTCGCCCGCGTGCGGGGTGAGCAGCGTCGGCGCGGTCCGGGCCCGCACCAGGTCGGGGTTGCGGCTCAGCAGCGTGATGCCGTCCGCGTCGACCAGGACCGGCAGCGTCGTGTCGAGCACCGCCTCCAGCTCCATCGCCGCCACCGGGTGCAGCCCGCGCCCCGGGCCGATGACCCACGCGTTCACCCGCACCGGCAGGCCCGCGACCGGGTCGACCGGGTCCAGCTGCGACGCCACCACCTCGGGCCACCGGTGCAGCACCTCGGTGACGGCGTCGCGGTGCCCCGCGTAGCGGACCAGGCCCGCCCCGCCGCGCAGGGCGCCGCCGACCGCCAGCACGGCCGCCCCCGGGTACCGCTGCGAGCCGACGGCCATGCCGAGCACGCCGCGCCGGTACTTGTCCGACTCGGCGTCGGGCCGGGGCAGCAGCGCCGCGACGTCGTCGGCGCGCGGCACCACCAGCCGGGGCGCGGGCAGGTCGTCGGCGATGCCGATGTCGACGGCCTCCACCACCCCGGCGTGGGTCGCCCCCGGGTCGACGAACAGGCCGGGCTTGTGGGTGCCGAACGTGACGGTGACGTCCGCGCGCACCGCCGGCCCCGGGACGGCCCCGGTGTCGGCGTCGACGCCGCTCGGCAGGTCGACCGCGACCACCGGCGCGGACGCGGCGGAGGCGAGGGCCGCCAGCCGGGCGTGCGGCTCGCGCAGCCCGCCGCGGCCGCCGATGCCG
>NZ_BCRK01000311.1 GCF_001552555.1 Nocardiopsis trehalosi NBRC 14201
GGCCGGGGCCGCACCCCCGGCCACCCGCCCCTCAGGTGTGCCTTGAGCGGGTCGAGGGGAAGACCCTGCGGCACGGTTCGGAGTGCGCTCCCGCGGCCGTCGCGTCCGAAGGGCCGGCGACCCCTCACCGAGGCGGTGGAACCCCGGCCGCGACGACCGCCCGCCCACCGATCCGGAAGGGCTCGGTGAGTGGGAGCGCTCCCACGACGGTAGACATCCGACCGCGCACTGTCAATGGGTCGACACGGAACCCTCACTCCCGCCCCAGGCGCTCCACCCCCACCACCCGGACGCGGGGCCGACCACCCGGCCGACCGCGCGGCGGACGCGCGGCCGCGCTTGAGACGCGGTTCACGTCCACGAACACCGGCAACTCCGGTGAACGGCGATTACCATGGGAGGCGTATCCGTCCGCACACCGCCCACCCGCGCGGAAAGAGGCGTACCGCAGTGATCGACTCCGAGCTCGTGACCACCGTCCTCGTCATCACCCTGGTCGGCATCGGCCTGGTCGTGGCGGGTGGCATCGCCTACATCGCCGACGACGCGGTCCGGCGCCGCCGCACGGCCCGCGGGGCGGGTGCCGCCCGGCACGCGGCCGCCCCGGACCGGGACCCGGCGCCCGCCCCGTCGCCCGCTGAGGCACCGCCCACCCACGGGCGCGAGCCCGCCGGCCACCCCGCCTGACACGGACCACCCCGCCCAACGTCGGGCGGGCCGGGCCGCCATCGGCGCACGCCGGAGCCGGCCGCGCATCCGGCGGCCCCGGTCGACGCGTTCCGGCGCGGGTGTACCCGCCCGACACGGCCGCCGCGTCTCGGCCCCCGCACCCGCCGCGCGCGCCGGACCCGCTCGGCGGCCTCCGCTCCGACGCGTACGGGCCCCGCACCCATCGGTGCGGGGCCCGTTTCGGTAAACATACTAAACCGGTTTACTTTTCCACCCAGGTGAGCGGGCAAAGGGGGGCGGCGCTTACCCGTAAGATCCCGGAAAAGGATCTTGGCGGGACGCGGAGAACGGCGGACGGGCCGGTCCGAATCGGATTCCCGTGCGTACCGGAGCGCTGATCACGGCAGACCGCGTTTCGCCCGGCTTACCACAGGACAATTTCCCCTGCCCCTCTTTTCAAGTGTGTTTCGTCACTGTTATATTCCGCCTTGGGAGCGCTCCCACATGGAGCGGGGGCCGCCGTCGGCGGCCCGAACTGCACGTACGTCCCCGTCCCGCTCGGGAGGCAGCCGACACGACACCCCTCCGCCGGCCGGCGCGGGCGCCCCACACGCCCGCGCCGGTCACCGCGGAACCGCACCGCCGCCCGCGCGGCGGTACCGACCGAAATCCCCACCGACACCGATCGATCGGTCGAGGCGTTCCCGCCTCGGGCTGACATCCAGCCGTGAGGAGTATCCCCCTGATGAAACCCATCCTGACGAGTGCGGGCCGATATCCGCGCCTGCGCCGCGCCGGCAGCGTCGCCGCGGCCCTCGTATTGGGCGCCGGACTTCCGGTCGCCCTCGCCAATCCGGTGAACGCCGCGGTGGCCTGCGAGGTCGAATACACGATCACCAATTCCTGGGGCAACGGCTTCAACGCCAACGTGTCGCTGACCAATCTGGCCGACAGCGTCAACGGGTGGACCCTCGAATGGGACTTCCCGGGCAACCAGCGGGTGGTCAACGCGTGGAACGGCCAGGCCACGCAGAGCGGTGCGCACGTCAGCATCGAGAACCCGGGGTGGAGCACCACCCTGGGCAGCGGGTCCACCGTCGACATCGGGTTCACCGCGACCTACTCGGGCGCCAACGACCTGCCCACCGAGTTCACGCTGAACGGCGTGGCGTGCGACGGCGAGGTCGACCCCGGTCCCGACCCGGACCCCGACCCCGATCCGGACCCCACGGACCGCGTCGACAACCCGTATGAGGGCGCCGACGTCTACGTGAACCCGCAGTGGTCCGAGCGCGCCGCGGCCGAGCCGGGCGGCGACGCCGTGGCCGACCAGCCCACGGGCGTCTGGATGGACCGCATCAGCGCGATCGAGGGCAACGGCAGCCCGACAACCGGGACCATGGGCCTGCGCGACCACCTCGACGAGGCCGTGGAGCAGGCCGGCGGCGAGCCGCTGGTGTTCCAGGTGGTCATCTACAACCTGCCGGGCCGCGACTGCGCGGCGCTGGCCTCCAACGGCGAGCTCGACCCCCACGAGATCGAGCGCTACCAGACGGAGTTCATCGACCCGATCGCGGAGATCCTCGCGGACCCGGCCTACGCCGACCTGCGGATC
This sequence comes from Nocardiopsis trehalosi NBRC 14201, assembly GCF_001552555.1. Lineage (GTDB taxonomy): Bacteria > Actinomycetota > Actinomycetes > Streptosporangiales > Streptosporangiaceae > Nocardiopsis_B > Nocardiopsis_B trehalosi. Next base: position 2,285 of record NZ_BCRK01000311.1, read on the forward strand.
GTGACGACGATCGAGATCGACTCGCTGCCGAACCTGGTGACGAACGTGGGCAGCCGCGAGACGGCCACCCCCGAGTGCGACGAGATGCTGCGCAACGGCAACTACGTCAACGGTGTGGGCTACGCCCTCGACCAGCTCGGCGACATCCCCAACGTGTACAACTACATCGACGCCGGCCACCACGGCTGGATCGGCTGGGAAAGCAACTTCACCCCGTCGGCGGAGATCTTCCACGAGGCCGCCACCTCCAACGGCGCCACGGTGGACGACGTGCACGGCTTCATCGCCAACACCGCGAACTACTCGGCCCTGGTGGAGGAGAACTTCAGCGTCTCCGACACCATCAACGGGCAGCCGATCCGCGGGCAGTCGCAGTGGATCGACTGGAACAACTACGTCGACGAGCTGTCCTTCTCGCAGGCCCTGCGCGAGGAGCTGGTCCGGGTGGGCTTCAACTCCGACATCGGCATGCTCATCGACACCTCCCGCAACGGGTGGGGCGGCGACGAGCGGCCGACCGGACCGGGCCCGCGGACGAGCGCCGACGCCTACGTCGACGGCGGCCGGTTCGACCGGCGCATCCACATCGGCAACTGGTGCAACCAGGCGGGGGCCGGTCTGGGCGAGCGTCCGACGGCCGCTCCCGAGCCCGGGATCGACGCCTACGTGTGGATGAAGCCCCCGGGCGAGTCCGACGGCTCCAGCGAGGAGATCCCCAACCCCGAGGGCAAGGGCTTCGACCGGATGTGCGACCCGACCTTCACCGAGGGCACGCCGCGCAACGGCAACAACCCCTCCGGGGCGCTCCCGGACGCCCCGCTGTCCGGGCACTGGTTCTCCGCGCAGTTCCAGCAGCTGCTGGAGAACGCGCACCCGCCGGTGCAGTAGCCGGCCGCCCGCCCGGTGCCGCACCGGGCGGGCCTGAGGACGGGCGGCGCCCCGCGGCCGGTGAGGGCCGCGGGGCGCC
>NZ_BCRK01000312.1 GCF_001552555.1 Nocardiopsis trehalosi NBRC 14201
CGGCCGGCTGCCCGGCCGCCCGCGGCGCCGTGCGGCTCAGCCCGCCGGCATCATCGGCTGCGGCTGGGGCGGCGGCACCATCAGGTACGTGGTCACCGACAGCACCACGAACACCAGGCCCACCACGACCGCCGCCATGCCCGCCCAGCGGGCCCACGGCCGGGAGTCGGCGTCGGCCAGCACCAGCGCGAGCAAACCCAGCACCACGCCGAGCACCGCGGTGCCGCCGTCGCCCATGATGATGGCGGACAGGGCCGAGAGCTGGTCGGCCGAGCGGACGCTGGCCCACATCTCGCCGAGCCGGGTGCCGACCAGCGCGGCGCCCACCATGAGCAGGGCGGCCAGCGAGAACGTCTCGGCGGAGAACACCCCCGCGGGGCGGGGCGCGGCCAGCTCCCAGTCGGCGGGGTCGGACGCGTCGGCGTCGCGCTCCGCGCCGTCGCCGTCCGTGCCGCCGGCCGGTACGGCACCGCCGGCCGGCGCCGCGCCGTCGGCCGGGCCCGCCGCGGACGCGCCGCCGGCGGGGGGTGCGGCGGGGGCCGCCGCGGGGTCGGGGGTGACGGCGGCCTCGCGCGCCGTCCCCGTGGTCGTCGGGTCGCTGTCGTCTTCGGGTCGCGTGTTCATCGTCGGCCAACCTACCCGTCGCCGACCGTGGCCGCGCGGTCGCGCGGCCGTGCCGCGCGCGCGTTCCGCGGTGTGAGGGCACGGGCGGCGGGCAGCGGGCCGGGATGGCGCAGAAATGACCTCCGCCGCCCCATACCCGGCGCCGGCCCGGGTAGGGCACCGGCGGTGCGCCCGTGACCGGTCGACGAGGGAGACGAGCATGACAGGAACCACGGAGGTCCCGGCGGCGCGGACCGGCGGCGACCCGCTCGGCCGCGAGGACCTGGACCGCCTCGACCGGTACTGGCGGGCGGCCAACTACCTCTCCGTCGGGCAGATCTACCTGCTCAACAACCCGCTGCTCACCGAGCCGCTGCGGCCCGAGCACATCAAGCCCCGGCTGCTCGGCCACTGGGGGACCACCCCCGGCCTGAACTTCGTCTACGCCCACCTGTCGCGGCAGATCCGGCGCCGCGGCACCGAGATGATGTGGGTGGTCGGCCCCGGCCACGGCGGCCCGTCGGCGGTGGCCACCGCCTGGCTCGACGGCACCTACACCGAGGTCTACCCCGGGATCACCCGCGACGCCGAGGGCATGCGCCGGCTGTTCCGGCAGTTCTCCTTCCCCGGCGGCATCCCCAGCCACGTCGCCCCGGAGACCCCCGGCTCCATCCACGAGGGCGGCGAACTCGGCTACGCGCTCTCCCACGCCTACGGCGCCGCCTTCGACAACCCCGACCTGGTGGTCGCCGCGGTCGTCGGCGACGGCGAGGCCGAGACCGGCCCGCTGGCCGGCAGCTGGCAGGCCGGCCGGTTCGTGGACCCGGTGCGCGACGGCGCCGTGCTGCCGATCCTGCACCTCAACGGGTACAAGATCGCCAACCCCACGGTGCTCGCCCGCATCCCCGAGCGCGACCTGGTGTCGCTGCTGGAGGGCCACGGCCACCACCCGATCATCGTCTCCGGCGACGAGCAGGAGCCCATGCACCGCGCGATGGCCGCGGCGCTGGAGACCGCCCTGGACGAGATCGCCGGCATCCAGCACCGCGCCCGCACCGGCCGCCCGGTCGAGGAGGTGCGCTGGCCGATGATCGTGCTGCGCTCGCCCAAGGGGTGGACCGGCCCCGAAGAGGTCGACGGCGCCCCGGTCGAGGGCACCTGGCGCTCCCACCAGGTGCCGCTCAGCGGGGTGCGCACCGACCCCGACCACCTCGCCCACCTGGAGCGGTGGATGCGCTCCTACCGGCCCGAAGAGCTGTTCGACGGCGGCGGCGCGCCCTTCCCCGAGACCACCGCGCTGGTCCCCGACGGGCAGCGGCGCATCAGCGCCAGCCCGCACGCCAACGGCGGCCTGCTGCTCAAGGACCTCACCCTGCCCGACTTCCGCCGCTACGCCGTCGACGTGCCCGAGCCCGCCACCGTGCACGGCGAGGCCACCAAGGTGCTCGGCGAGCTGCTGCGCGACGTCGTCCGCGCCAACCCGAGCACGTTCCGGGTGATGGGCCCCGACGAGACCGCGTCCAACCGGCTCGGCGCGGTGTTCGAGGCCGCCGGGCGCGCCTGGGACCTGGAGCGGCTGCCCACCGACGAGGACCTGGCGCCCGACGGCCGGGTCATGGAGGTCCTCAGCGAGCACCTGTGCCAGGGCTGGCTGGAGGGCTACCTGCTCACCGGGCGGCACGGGCTGTTCAACAGCTACGAGGCGTTCGTGCACATCGTGGACTCCATGGTCAACCAGCACGCCAAGTGGCTCAAGGTGACGCGGAACCTGCCGTGGCGGCGGCCGATCGCGTCGCTGAACTACCTGCTCAGCTCGCACGTGTGGCGTCAGGACCACAACGGGTTCAGCCACCAGGACCCCGGGTTCATCGACCACGTGGTCAACAAGAAGCCGGAGATCGTCCGGGTCTACCTGCCGCCGGACGCCAACACGCTGCTGTCGACCGCCGACCACTGCCTGCGCTCCCGCGACTACGTCAACGTGGTCATCGCGGGCAAGCAGCCCGCCCTCCAGTACCTGGACATGGAGCGGGCCGTCGCCCACTGCACGCGCGGCGCCGGCATCTGGGAGTGGGCGAGCACCGACGAGGGGACCGAACCCGACGTCGTCCTGGCCTGCGCCGGCGACATCCCCACCGCCGAGGCGCTCGCCGCCGCGCGACTGCTGCGCGAGCACCTGCCCGAGCTGCGGGTGCGCCTGGTCAACGTGGTCGACCTGATGCGGCTGATGCCCGCCGAGGAGCACCCCCACGGGCTGCCCGAGCGCGAGTACGACGCCCTGTTCACCACCGACAAGCCGGTCATATTCGCGTTCCACGGCTACCCGTGGCTCATCCACCGGCTCACCTACCGCCGCAACGGCCACCCCAACCTGCACGTGCGCGGCTACAAGGAGGAGGGCACCACCACGACCCCGTTCGACATGGTGATGCTCAACGACCTCGACCGCTTCCACCTCGTCATGGACGTCATCGACCGGGTCCCCGGGCTGGGCGTGAAGGCGGCCCACCTGCGCCAGCACATGCAGGACGAGCGGCTGCGCTGCCGCGCCCACACCCGGGAGTACGGCGAGGACGCCCCCGACATCCGCGACTGGACCTGGACCGGCTGACGGCCGGTCAGGCCCGCCGCTGCTCCTCCTGGCGGG
>NZ_BCRK01000313.1 GCF_001552555.1 Nocardiopsis trehalosi NBRC 14201
CCCGGCCCGCCGGTCCGCCCCGCGCGGGGGCGGCGCGGACCGGTCGCGGGTCAGGCGCCGGGCCGGTGCACCGGCAGCGCGCTGAACGACTGCGCCACCGGCATCAGCTCCATCGTGTTCACGTTGACGTGCGCGGGCCGGTCCACCACCCAGTGCACCGCGTCGGCGATGTCCTCGGGCAGCAGCGGCCGGGTCCCCGCGTAGACGTCCCCCGCCTTGTCCCGGTCGCCGTGGAACCGCACCTCGGAGAACTCGGTGCCGCCGCTGAGACCGGGCTCCAGGCAGGTCACCCGCACGCCCGTGCCGTGCAGGTCGGCGCGGAGGTTCTGGCTGAACTGGCGGACGAACGCCTTGGTGGCGCCGTAGACGTTGCCGCCCGGGTAGGGGTGGGTGCCCGCGATCGACCCCAGGTTGACGACGTGGCCCCGCCCCCGCTCGACCATGCCCGGCAGCACCGCCCGCGTGCAGTACACCAGCCCGGTGCAGTTGGTGGCGATCATGCGCTCCCAGTCGTCCAGGTCCGCGCTCTGCGCCGGGTCCAGGCCGAGGGCCAGTCCGGCGTTGTTCACCAGCACGTCGACCTCGGCGAACGCCCCGGGCAGCCCGGCGACGGCGTCGGCCACGGCGGCCCGGTCGCGCACGTCCAGGGGCAGCGGCAGCGCGTCGGGCCCGAGGTCGGCGGCGAGCCGGTCGAGCCGATCGGCCCGCCGCCCGGCGACGACCACCCGGTGCCCCTCGGCGGCGAAGCGCCGCGCGATCGCGGTGCCGAACCCCGCGCTCGCCCCGGTGACCAGGACCGTGCCGCGCGCGCTCACCGGGCCCCCTCCGGGGTCGCGGCGGGCAGGCGGTCGAGGAACGCGGACAGCGCCGCGTCGAACTCCTCGGGCCGCTCCAGGTTGGGCAGGTGCCCGGCGCCCTCGACCACCACCAGCTCCGCGCCGGGCAGCAGCGCCTGGATGGCGCGCGCGTCGGCCACCGGGGTGAACGCGTCGTCGCCGCCCACCACGACCAGCGCCGGCACCGCCGCCCCCGCCAGCACCGGGGCGTAGTCGGGGCGCTCGGCGCGGCCGCGCAGCGCGGCGGCGGCGCCCTCCGGCGGAGCGCCCCGCATCATCGCGAGCACGTGCCGGCCCACCTCGGGGCGCTCGCGCAGGGTGCGCGCCGACACCATCGACGGCAGCGCCTCCTCGGCGTAGCCGGCCATGCCCTCGCGCTCCAGCCGGTCGGCCATCGCCGCCCGCCCGGCGCGGCCCTCGGGGGTCTCGGGGGCCGCCGTGGTGTCGGCCAGCAGCAGCGCCCGGACCCGCTCGGGGAAGAGGCGCAGGAACTCCATGGCGATCTGGCCGCCCATGGACAGCCCGCCGACCACCGCCCGGCGCACGCCCAGGTGGTCGAGCAGCGCCGCGAGGTCGCCGGCGAACACGTCCAGCCCGGTGCGCCCGGCCGCTCCGGCGCTCGCCCCGTACCCGCGCAGATCGGGCACGATCACCCGGTGCCCCGCACCGGCGAACCGGTCGAGCTGCGGGCGCCACATCGACCGGTCGAACGGGTGCCCGTGGATCAGCAGCAGCGGATCGCCGCCGCCCGCGTCGTCGTAGCCGACGGTGATCCCGCCGACGGAAGCCGTGCTCACGCGTGTCCCCCTCGTCGTACCGCGGGCGCCCACCGCGGACGCCCTTGACGATGCGATGCTATGGGCGGCACTATCTCAGGGCAATAGTGCACAATGCACTCGGAGCAATGTCAGGGCGGTGCCGCCCTGGGGCGGAGGCGCAGTGCGCGACGAGTACCGCAGGATCGCCGACGCCCTGGCGGCCGACATCGCCGCCGGGCGGCTCCGCCCCGGCCAGCGGCTCCCGCCGCAGCGGCGGCTCGCCCGCACCCACCGCATCGCCGAGTCCACGGCCGCCCGCGTCTACGCCGAACTCGTCCGCCGGGGCCTGGCCGTCGGCGAGGTCGGGCGCGGCACGTTCGTGCGCGCCGCACCCGCCGCGCCCGACCCCGCCCTCGCCGAACCCGGCGGCGCCCGCGTCGACCTCGAACTCAACTTCCGCGTGCTCGACGACCAGCCCGCCCTCCTCGCCCGCGGCCTCACCGAGCGGCTGCGCCCCGACGCCCTCGCCGACGCGCTGCGGCCCGTCGGCGCCGCCGGCACCCCCGCCGCCCGCAGCGCGGCCGCCGCGCTGCTGGCCCGGAGCGGCTGGCGCCCCGACCCCGACCGGGTGCTGTTCGCCGGCAACGGCCGCCAGGCCATCGCCGCCGCCGTCGCCGCGCTGGTGCCCACCGGCGGCCGCCTCGGCGTCGAGGAGCTCACCTACCCCGTGGTCAAGGGCATCGCGGCCCGGCTTGGCGTGTCCTGCGTGCCGATCGCCGTGGACGGCGAGGGGCTGCGGCCCGACGCGCTCGCCGCCGCCCACCGCGCCGCCCCGCTGCACGCGGTCTACCTCCAGCCCACCCTGCACAACCCGCTCGGCACGACCATGTCCGAGGACCGCCGCGCCGCCGTGGCCGCCGCGCTCACCGCCGCCGACCTGCCCGCCGTCGAGGACACCATCTACGCGTTCCTGCGCGCGGGCCCGCCGCCGCTCGCCGCCTGGGCGCCCGACCGCACCGTCCTGGTCGACAGCCTCTCCAAGCGCCTGGCCCCCGGCCTGACCTGTGGGTACGTGGTGCCGCCGGCCGGGTGGGCGGACCGCCTCGCCGCCGCGATCCGCTCCGGCGGCTGGGCCCCCGGCCGGTTCGCCCTCGACGCCGCCGCGCAGTGGGCCGCCGACGGCACGGTCGACCGGCTGGTCCAGGCCAAGCGGCGCGACGCCGCCGCCCGCCAGGCGCTCGTCCGCGACCGCCTCGCGGGGTTCGCCGTGCGCGCCGACCCCGCCGCCTACCACTGCTGGTGGGAGCTGCCCGAACCGTGGCGGGCCGAGACGTTCGTGGCGGCAGCCGCCCGCCGCGGGATCGCCGTCACCCCCGCCGCGGCGTTCGCGGTCGGCCCCGGCCGGGCGCCCGGAGCGGTGCGGCTGGCCGTGGTCGCCCCGGCCGAGGACGACCTGGCGGCGGCGCTCGACACGCTCGCCGGCCTGGCCCGGTCCACCCCCGAGGACACCGGCGTGGAGTGACCGCGCACGCCGGCGGCCCGCCCCCGCGCACGGGGCGGGCCGCCGGCC
>NZ_BCRK01000314.1 GCF_001552555.1 Nocardiopsis trehalosi NBRC 14201
TGCCGGGCTGGCCGAGGGGCTCGCCGCGATCCACGCCTGCGGGGTGGTGCACCGCGACCTCAAGCCCGGCAACGTGCTGCTCGCCGATGACGGTCCCCGGGTGATCGACTTCGGTATCTCGCGCGCCCTCGACGCCACGTCGGTCACCCGCGCGTCCACCGTCCTCGGCACGGCCGCGTTCATGTCGCCCGAGCAGGTGCGCGGGGAGCCGGTCGGCCCGCCCGGCGACGTGTTCGCCCTCGGCTGCGTCCTCGCCTACGCCGCGACCGGCCGCAGCCCGTTCGGCGAGGGGCCGCCGCACGCGGTGACCCACCGCATCGTCTACGACGCCCCCGACCTGTCCGGGCTGCCCGCCGCGCTGGCGGGCACGGTCGGCGCCTGCCTGGCCAAGGACCCCGCCGCCCGGCCGGCGCCGGAGCGGGTCCTGGCCGACCTCGGCGCGGCGCCGCCGACCGGCCCGCGGCCCGGCGCCGGGGCACCGTGGCTGCCGGACGCCGTCACCGAGGACATCGCCGGGCGCCGCACCCGGGTCCTCGGCCCCGAACCCGCCGGGCACCGGACGCGGACCCCCGACCCGGGCGCCCCGGGCCCCGCCGCCCCGTACGCGGTCTCCGCGCCCGCCCCCGGCTCTGGAGGGCCCGCCGCCCGGACCGCCATCACGGTGTCGGCGCTGCTCTGCCTCCTCACGGTCGCTGCCCTGCCCTTCGGGGCCGTCAACGCCGTCCGGATCGGCGCGATGGCGCCCACGGAGGCCACGGTGCTGATGGTGCTGTGCGGTGCCGCTGCGGTGGTCCTCGCCATCGGCGCCCTGCTCCTGCTCCTGCGCAACCCGGCCGGGCGGTGGCTGGTCGCGGCAGGCGGGGCCGTCCTGGCCCTCCAGGCGGCGAACCCGGCCGTGTTTTCCGGCCTCGGCCACATCCCGGCGGGCGGCGCCGTCGTGGCCATCGCCACGGCGGCCGTGTCGGCGGTGCTGGCCGCGCTCCCGGCCACCGGCGGTCCCCGCCGACCGGGCGGCTGACCGTACGGCCGCTCCGGCGCAGGTCGGGAGGTGCGCGGCCGGGAGGCGGCCGGGGACGGCGGGCGAGGGCCGGACGCCCGGCACGCGGGGGTGTGCGGGCGGTGGGGGTGGGGCTCCCGGGGAGGCCGGGCCGCGATGTCTGCTAACGTGGTCGACGTTATGCTGCGCGAGCTGCTCCTCCTTAGCGGCCGCGGCGGGGGTCGTTAACCAGGTCGGCTCCCTCGCCGCGGGGCTTCGGCGTGTTCTCTGTCGGCCGCGACATCGCGTGCACATCCGCACACCCCGTTAAGGAGTCACCTTCATGGTGCCGCAGCAGCAACCCAGTGGTATGCCCTTCGACCGCTACCGCCCGTTCCCGGCGGTGGACCTGCCCGACCGCACCTGGCCCTCGGCCACGATCACCCGGGCGCCGCGCTGGCTCTCCACCGACCTGCGCGACGGCAACCAGTCGCTGATCGAACCCATGGACGCCGAGCGCAAGCGCGAGATGTTCGACCTGCTGGTGCGCATGGGCTACAAGGAGATCGAGGTCGGCTTCCCGGCCGCCAGCCAGACCGACTTCGACTTCGTCCGGAGCCTGATCGAGGGCGGGCACATCCCCGCCGACGTGCAGATCTCCGTCCTGACCCAGGCCCGCGCCGACCTGATCGAGCGCACCGTGCAGAGCCTGGTCGGCGCCCAGCGCGCCACCGTCCACCTGTACAACGCCACCGCGCCGGAGTTCCGCCGCGTGGTGTTCGGGGTCGACCGCGCGGCCTGCCGCGACATCGCCGTCGAGGGCACCCGGCACGTCATGCGCTTCGCCGAGCAGTACCTGGCCGGCACCGAGTTCGGCTACGAGTACTCGCCCGAGATCTTCATCGACACCGAGCCCGACTTCGCGCTGGAGGTGTGCGAGGCCGTCATGGACGTCTGGCGGCCGGGCCCCGGGCGCGAGATCATCCTCAACCTGCCGGCCACCATCGAGCGCGCCACCCCCAACGTCTACGCCGACCAGATCGAGTGGATGAGCCGCAACCTGACGCGGCGCGAGCACGTCTGCCTGTCCGTGCACCCGCACAACGACCGCGGCACCGGGGTGGCCTCGGCCGAGCTGGCCGTCATGGCCGGCGCCGACCGGGTCGAGGGGTGCCTGTTCGGGCACGGCGAGCGCACCGGCAACGTCGACCTCGTCACCCTGGGGCTGAACCTGTTCAGCCAGGGCGTGGACCCGCAGATCGACTTCTCCGACATCGACGAGATCCGGCGCACCGTCGAGCACTGCACCCAGCTGCCCGTCGGCCCGCGCCACCCCTACGGGGGCGACCTGGTCTACACCGCCTTCTCCGGCTCCCACCAGGACGCCATCAAGAAGGGCCTGGCCGCCCTGGAGCGCGACGCCGCCGAGGCCGGGGTGCCGGTCGCCGAGTACCCGTGGCGGGTGCCCTACCTGCCCATCGACCCCAAGGAGGTCGGCCGCGACTACGAGGCCGTCATCCGGGTCAACAGCCAGTCCGGCAAGGGCGGGGTGTCCTACATCCTCCAGCGCGACCACGCCCTGGACCTGCCGCGCCGGCTGCAGATCGACTTCTCGCACCAGGTGCAGGAGTTCACCGACGCCGAGGGCGGCGAGTTCACCGGCGACCGCATCTGGGAGATCTTCACCGCCGCCTACCTGGCCGACGACGGTCCCGTGGGGGTGCTGGCGCACCGCTCCGAGACCGCGGCCGACGGCGGGTACCGCATCAGCGCCGACGTCCGCGTGCACGGCGAGATCCGGGAGATCACCGGCACCGGGCAGGGCCCGCTGTCGGCGTTCTGCGACGCGCTGACCGGGATCGACGTCAAGGTCCGGGTCGTCGACTACGTCGAGCACGCGCTGAGCGAGGGCAGCGACGCCCGCGCCGCCGCCTACGTCGAGGCCGAGATCGACGGCCGCACGGTGTGGGGGGTCGGCCTCAACCACAACATCACCACGGCCTCGCTGAAGGCCGTGTGCAGCGCGATCCGCCGGGCCGACGTCCGGCGCGGCTAGCACGGGGCGTGTGTCCCCGGGCCCGGCCCGGGGACACACGGACGGCGGCGGCCGGCGCACCGGACACGGGTCCGGGCGCCGGCCG
>NZ_BCRK01000315.1 GCF_001552555.1 Nocardiopsis trehalosi NBRC 14201
TGCGCCCGCCTCGGGCGGGCGCGCGCCGGACGCACGAGCCGGTGTCAGGCGGCGCAGAACTCGTTGCCCTCGGGGTCGCGCATGACCCACCAGTGCCCGGCCGGGCCCTGGTCGACCTCGCGGACGCGGGTGGCGCCCAGGGCCTCCAGCCGGTCGGCCAGCGCCCCCGGGCCGTCGGGGCCGTGGACGTCGATGTGCAGCCGGTTCTTCACCGACTTGCCCTCGGGGACGTCCTGGAAGAGCAGGCGGCGGCCGCGCCCGATGCCGTTGACCGGGTCGAACGGGTCGTCCGGGTGGCGGACGGCCGCGTACCCCCGGAAGATCCGCCGCCCCCGGTGCTCGGCGACGGCGGCCTCGGGCAGCCGCCCGGAGGCCAGCAGCCCGTCGATCAGCTCGCTCGGGTCCTCGACCTCGTATCCCAGGGCCGCCGCCCAGAAGTCGGCGAGCGCCGGGGCGTCGCGGGAGTCGATGACGAGTTTCCAGTCAAGTGCCATGTACCGGTTATAGTGGTTACATCCGGACGGCCGCAAGCGGCCCGCCGGGCACTGAGCCGAAGGGAGACCGCCATGCCCACGGGACTCACCAAGGACGCCGGCTGGCAAGTCGGGGTGTCGCGAACGCTGCCGCACCCGCCGTCCGTCGTCTGGGACTTCATCAGCGGATCCGAAGGGGTGGCCCTCTGGCTCGGCCCCGGCGCCGTCCTCACCCCCGATCCCGGTGCGCCCTACCGCACCGACGACGGCACCGCCGGCGAGGTGCGCGGATACCGGCCGGGCGACCGGATCCGCGTCACCCACGGCCCCACCACCGTCCAGGTCGCCGTCGCCCCCGCCGCCCGCCCCGGCTCCACTGTGCTCCGCTTCCACCAGGAGCGCATGGCCGACGCCGCGGAGCGCGAACGCCGCCGCGCGCACTGGCGGCGGGTCCTGGACGCGGTCGCCGACGCCCTCGACCGCGGCTGATCCCGGCCGCGCGGAGCGCCCACCGACGGGGCCGACCCGCGCGACACGCCGGGCGGGCGGTGGATGTTGGGCCACAATTCGCGGCGGGGAGTCCGCGATCCGGCCCCGCCGGATAACCTTCCACCATGAGTGTGCGGCGCATTATGGGCATCGAGACCGAGTACGGCATCTCCGTGCCCGGAAACCCCGGTGCCAACGCGATGGTGACCTCCACGCAGGTGGTCAACGCCTACCTCGCGGCCTCGGCCGCGCGGGCCCGCAAGGCCCGCTGGGACTTCGAGGAGGAGAACCCGCTCCGCGACGCCCGGGGGTTCGACCTCGCCCGCGAGGTCGCCGACCCCACCCAGCTCACCGACGAGGACCTCGGGCTGGCCAACGTCATCCTGACCAACGGGGCCCGCCTCTACGTCGACCACGCCCACCCCGAGTACTCCGCGCCCGAGGTGACCAACCCGCGCGACGCCGTCCTCTGGGACAAGGCGGGCGAGACCGTCATGGCCGACGCCGCGCGCCGGGCCGGGTCCATCCCCGGTGTCGAGCCCATCCAGCTCTACAAGAACAACACCGACAACAAGGGCGCCTCCTACGGCTGCCACGAGAACTACCTCATGCGCCGGTCCACCCCGTTCGGCGACATCGTCCGGCACCTGATCCCGTTCTTCGTCTCCCGCCAGATCGTGTGCGGCGCCGGCCGGGTCGGCATCGGCGCCGACGGCCGCGACTCCGGCTTCCAGATCAGCCAGCGCGCCGACTTCTTCGAGGTCGAGGTCGGCCTGGAGACCACGCTCAAGCGGCCGATCATCAACACCCGCGACGAGCCGCACGCCGACCCCGACAAGTACCGGCGGCTGCACGTCATCATCGGCGACGCCAACATGAGCGAGGTCTCCACCTACCTCAAGCTGGGCACCACCGCCCTGGTCCTCGCCATGATCGAGGACGGCTTCATCGGCGTCGACCTGTCGCTGGAGACCCCGGTCGCCGACCTGCGGGCGTTCTCCCACGACCCCGGCCTCACCCACACCGCCCGGCTGCGCGACGGCCGGCGCATGACCGCCCTGCAGCTCCAGCGCGAGTACCTGGAGCAGGCCCGCAAGTACGTCGAGGACCGGTTCGGCACCGACGTCGACCCCGACACCGCCGACGTCCTCGCCCGCTGGGAGTCCGTCCTCGACCGGCTCGCCGACGACCCCATGCGCCTCGCCGACGAACTCGACTGGGTCGCCAAGCTCAAGCTGCTGGAGGGCTACCGCACCCGCGACGGCCTCGACTGGGGCCACCACCGCCTCCAGCTGGTCGACCTCCAGTACTCCGACGTCCGCCCCGACAAGGGCCTGTACAACCGGCTCGTCGCCCGCGGCCGGATGAAGCGGCTGCTCGACCCCGCCGAGGTCGAGCGCTCCGTCACCGAGCCGCCCGAGGACACCCGCGCCTACTTCCGCGGCCGCTGCCTGGCCAAGTACGCCGACTCCGTCGCCGCCGCGTCCTGGGACTCCGTCATCTTCGACCTGCCCGGCCACGACTCCCTCCAGCGCGTGCCCACCCTGGAGCCGCTGCGCGGCACCCGCGAGCACGTGGGCGCCCTGCTCGACCGGTCCGCCACCGCCGCCGACCTCGTCGCCGTCCTCACCGGCGACCGGCGCTGACGGCGGGCCCGGCCCGCGCCCGCACCGCCGCCCTCCCGCGCGCGGTCCCGTGCGGCGTGCCTGGTGGGCGCGCCGCGCGGAATCCCCGCCGCGCCGTCCGTGTTCGCACGGGTGTACGGCACCTTCGGGGGTAACGTGCACACAACAGGCGCCGCGATCAAGGTTGAGGCGCCCGCGTCCGGGCCAAGATAAGGGCGAGAGCCCCGACAGGAGGTTGGTTCCATGGCGACGAAGGACACCGGCGGCCAGCAGCACGCCAACCGGCGCGACGAGGACGTCGAGGAGGTCGAGGCGAGCACCGACGTCCAGGAGCGCAACGAGAAGCTCGACGAGGACGTCGACGACATCCTGGACGAGATCGACGAGGTGCTGGAGAGCAACTCCGAGGACTTCGTCCGCCAGTTCGTGCAGAAGGGCGGCGAGTAGCCCCCGCTCCACGGAGCCGCCTCCCCGCGCGGCCCGCGGCGGCCACCCCCGCCGCGGCCA
>NZ_BCRK01000316.1 GCF_001552555.1 Nocardiopsis trehalosi NBRC 14201
GGGTCGCCCTCGCCCTGCATGAGCACGTACTTGGAGCGGCGCGCCGGCGGCAGCGCCCCCGACGCCGACGGGTCGTGGTGGTACTCGGCGTCGGGGTCGACCCGCAGGTGGAACGTCCACTCACCGCCGGGGCCCTGGACGGTGGCGGTGAACCCGTCCGCGTGGAAGAACGGCCGGATGTCGCGGGCCGCCTGGGCGCGGACCCGGTCCATGACGGCGGTGCGCACGGCGTCGGTGACCCGGGGGTCGGTGATGGCGTCGACGCGGGTCTGCAGTTCGGACATCAGACCGGAGGTGTCGACGGGGTGCGTGCCGAACCAGTTGGACGTGAGCATCGGCCCCAGGTGGGCCGTCTCGGGGAAGACGTCGCGCCCCAGCTCGTCGGCGCGGTCCGCGGCGGTCTCCGCCGCCCGCCGGACGCGTTCGGCCTTCTGCTCGGCCTCGCGCGCGGAACGGTCGGCGGCGATGGCGAAGTACTCCGCGTCGTCGGCCGCCGTCCGGGCCGCCTGCTCGACGCGTTCGGCGCGGTCCACGACCTGCTCGGCCAGGGCCAGGCGGTAGCGCGCGTCCCTGACCGCGTCGGCGGCGGCCTCGGCGGCCTCCCGCGCCCCGTCCGCCGCCGCGCGCGCGTCGTCCGCCGTCTCGCGCGCCGCATAGGCGTCGCTCCACGCCGTGCTCAGCGCGTCGTAGACCCGCGCGGCGTCCTCCCGCGCGGCGTCGGCGGCCCGCAGCCGGACCGTCGCGTCGTCGAAGACGGTGTCGAGTGCGCTCCGCACGCCCTCGATGTCGTCGGGGCCGATGCCCGACCGCTCCCACAGCTCCGCGGCGCGCCGCTCGGCCCGCTCGGCGGCGGCGGCACGCTCCGCCGCCTGCTCGCGGAGGCCTGCGGCCTCGGCCGTGCGATCGAGGCCGGGGAGCCGGGGGTCGGTGTCCGGTGCGGACGCCGGATCCGGCCGGTCGTCGGAGGACTCCGCCGCCTCCCCGCGCAGGTCGGACAGTTCCGATCGGAGCCGCTGAACGCCGTCGTCGATCTCGTCGGCCCGGAAATCCAGGTCGTCGGCGTCCGCGCGGGCCTGCCCGGCCTGGATCTCGGCCCACTGCGCGTCCTCGGCCGCGTCGAGGACGCCCTGGAGCTCCGCGGCCCGCTCGTTCGCCGCGGCGTACGCGTCGTCGGCCTCGGCCCGGAGCGTGTCGGCGCGGGTGTCGGCGGCGTCCGCCGCCTCCTGCAGGAGGTCCGCCGTGCGGTCGGCGTCGTCGGCGGCGCGGCCCAGGCGGTCGGCGTTCCCCTCGGCGGCGGCCGCCGCCGCGCGGGCGTCCGCCTCCGGCTGCCGGAGGCCGTCCACTTCGGTGCGGGCGTCCCGGACCGCCGTGATCGCGTCCCGTACGGCAGTTCGCGCGGTGTCGGCGGTGTCGGTCCGGTTCTCGAACTCCGTCCGGAGCCCTTCGGCCTCCTCCCGGGCGTCGGCGGCCAGGTCGCGCAGCCGCGTGGCCTCGGCGCGCAGGGCGGTGGCCCGGCCGCGCGCCTCGTTCGCCTTGGCCACGGGGTCGTCGCCGTCGGGGTCCTCATCGTTCTCGACCGCCAGGACCATCGCGTCGACGTCGGGCCGGTCGCCGTCGGCGTCGGTGTTCCGCCCGGTGGTGTTCTGGGCCGGGTTGAGGGTGCTGCCCTCTCCGAGGTCGACGGGTCCGGGGCCGAGGGCGGTGTAGACCGACAGGGGTTCGGCCATCGCCTCGGCCGCCATCACCTCGGGGGGCACCGGCAGCGTCTTGCCCTGTTCCAGGGCGGCGAGGAGGTCCGCCAGGGAGCGGCCGGTGGAGGGGGAGTCGCCGTTCTTGCCGCTGAGCGCGCCGAGGTCGGGCGACCACGGCTTGCCGTCGAGGCCGATCGGCTCGAACCGGGGCGCGGGCGCGCCGTCCTCCGCCGACGCCTCGGTCCGGACCGGTTCGTCGTCGTAGAGCCCGCCGAAGTCGTCGTCGGTGCCCTGCTCGGTGGCGGGTGCGTCGCCGTCGTAGAGGTCGTCGTCGGAGTCGTGGCCGAAGCGGCCGCGGTCGTCGCGCCCCCGGCCGCCGGATCCGTCGCCGGTCCCGCCGGACGGGCCGCCGCCGCGGCCGCCCCGGCCGGTGCCCCGGCTCCGGTCGGCGCCGCCGCCGGAGCCCCGGTCGTGGCGGTCGTTGCCGCCACCGTCGTCATCGGGCCCCGCTGAGGAGGTGACCACGGCCGTGGCGCCGTCGGGCTGGATCGCGGCCACCGCCGCGCGCTGGGCGGCCAGCCAGTCGTCGAACGCCTTGATGTACGTCGTGCGGCGGCGCTCCACCGCCTTCTTCTCGGCCTCGTACGCGCGGAACTCGGTGCTGTCGGCGGGCTGCCCCTTGGCCTCCTGCGCGGCGTACCAGAGCTTCTGGCGGGCCTTGAGGTAGTCGGACTCGGCGTCGGCCAGCGCCTCCTGCGCCACCGCGACGCCGTCCACCGCCTCGGCCGCATCGGCGACGCGTTCGCCGTCGACCATGCCGAGCCGGACCGCGGTCCGCTGGGAGACCCACCCGGTGATCCTGTCCCGCGTCGTGCCGAGGTGCGGCCGGTCCCCCTTGCCACCGCCCTGCGCGGCGATCGCCCAGTCCGCGTCGAACTCCACCAGGTACAGCGGCCCATCCTCGAAGGCGAGTCCCGGCGGGGGCTTGGGGAGCACCGATTCGGCGTGGGTGCCGCCGCTGTGCGACGCGCGGCTCGCCTCCCCGATGGTGTGCTGGGTCCCCGAGTGGTGCTCGCTGAAGCCGCCGGTGGTGGTGTCGCCCGGCGCGCCGCCGCCCGAGGCGACGACCCCGCCGCCGTGGTCGTTCACGACGGTGGTGCTCGTGCCGTCGGCGTGGGTGTCGGTGATGGAGCCGGTCGGCGCCACGTGCAGGACCTTGGCCGTCGTGTAGTCCGGGCGGACCGCCATGCCCCACGACGTCCCGCCGATCGTGTCGAAGCCGATGCCTCCGGGGGTGTTCGCGGCGATGAAGTGGGAGGGCAGCACCGACGGGTCGAGTTCCTGCGCGACCGTGTCGGAGCGGGGGTCCAGCTTCAGCTTCTTGGCC
>NZ_BCRK01000317.1 GCF_001552555.1 Nocardiopsis trehalosi NBRC 14201
GGGGCGGCGGGGCCGCGCGTCACCGCGCGTCCCCGCCGCCCGGGGCGTCCGCCGCCCCCTCGGAGCCTGGCGCGGCGGGCGGTGCGCCGCCCAGCTCGTGCCGGAGCGTGTCGAGTTCGGCGCCCCCCGACATGTGGTGGGCGAGGTCGGCCGCGTCGACCTCGGCGCGCGCCGCGTCGAGCTCCACCCGGCCGCGCGCGAGCACGGTGAACCGGTCGCCCACCAGGTGGGCGTGGTGCGGGTTGTGGGTGACCAGGACGACCGCCACCCCGGCGTCGCGGGCCGCGCGCACGTACCGCAGCACGATCCCCGACTGGCGGACCCCCAGTGCGGCGGTCGGCTCGTCCAGGATGAGCACGCGGGCGCCGAAGTACACGGCGCGGGCGATGGCCACCACCTGCCGCTGGCCGCCCGACAGGGTGGCCGCCGGGGCGTCGACGTCGGGCAGCGCGACCCCCAGCCGCCGCGTCTCGGCGTCGGCCACGCGGCGCATCCGCCGCACGTCCAGGGCGCGGAACGGGCCGGTGCGCGGCTCGGAGCCGAGGAAGAAGTTCCGCCACACCGGCATCAGCGGCACCATCGCCAGGTCCTGGTAGACGGTGGCGATGCCGCGGGCGCGCGCCTCGCGCGGCGACCTGAACCGCACCGGGGCGCCGTCGACCCGGTACTCCCCCGCGCTCGGCCGGATCAGCCCCGACATGATGGCGATGAGGGTGGACTTGCCCGCCCCGTTGTCGCCCAGGACGCAGGAGACCCGCCCGGGGGCGACCGCCAGGTCGACCCCGTCCAGGGCGCGCACCCCGTTGAAGTCGCGGGCGATCCCGGTCAGTTCCAGGACGGCCCCGCCGCCGTCGGCCACGGCGCTCACCTCCGCTCCGTCCGCGTGCGGACCCACAGGTTGACCACCACCGCCGCCAGCAGCATCGCGCCGACGAAGAACATGATCCAGTTGTTGTCCCACCCGGCGTAGACGATGCCCTGCCGCACCATGCCGTAGATGAGCGCGCCCACGGCGGCGCCCGCCACTGTGCCGTACCCGCCGGTGAGCAGGCAGCCGCCGACCACCGCGGCCATGATGTAGAGCAGTTCGTTGCCGACGCCCTCACCGGACTGCTGCACCCCGTTGGACGCGGTCAGCAGGTGCATGCCGCTGAACCAGGCGAAGAACCCGGCCGTGGCGAACAGCCCGATGCGCACCCGGTCGACCGGCACGCCCAGGGCGCGGGCGCCCGCGGCGTCGCCGCCCACCGCGTAGATCCAGTTGCCGGTGCGGGTGCGCAGCAGCACCCAGGTCGCCGCGGCGGTGAACAGCAGCCACCACAGCACGGTGACGCGCACCTCGACCGGCCCGATCGGCAGGCTCGACGCGAACACCGCCCGCGCGGAGGCGAACCCGTCCATGTCGGCGATGCCGTCGGTGGCCACCCCGCCGGTCACCAGCTTGGTGACGGCGATGTTGAGGCCCTGGAGCATGAGGAACACCGACAGGGTCACCAGGAAGCTGGGCAGCCGGGTGCGCACGAGCAGCCACCCGTTGAGGAACCCGATGCCCAGCGACAGCAGGAGCGCCAGCCCCGCGCCCGCCCACACGTTGAGCGAGAACTGGTAGGCGAACATGCCGCCGGCCAGGGCGGCGGTGACCACCGCCACCCCGGCGGACAGGTCGAACTCGCCGCCGATCATCAGCAGGGCCACGGGCACCGCCATGATGCCGATGGTGGAGGCGGCGTAGAGCACCGTGGACAGCGAGGCGGGCTGCCGGAACGGTTCGGCGACGGCGAAGAAGACGGCGAACACGGCGAGCGCGCCGACGAGCGCGCCCACCTCGGGCCGGGCCAGCAGCCGGCGCGCGGCGGAGCGCCCGCCCGGCGGGCCGCCCGCGGGGCCCGGCCCGGGGGCGGCGGGCGCGGCGGCGGAGGACGCGGTCACGCGCGTCACCTCGTCCCGGACTCGGCGTAGGCGGCGACCTCGTCGATGTTCTCGCGGTCCACGAAGCTCGGCCCGGTCAGCACGGGCTCGGCGCCGCCGCCGGTCACGTTGCCGTTGGTGGCGTACAGCCACAGGCCGTCGACCGCGAGGTAGCCCTGGAGGTAGGGCTGCTGGTCGACCGCCCACTCCACGGTGCCCTCCTCGATGGCGGCGACCAGGTCGCGGTTGGTGTCGAAGGTGGCCACGGCGGCGTCGGAGCCCGCGTCGGCCACGGCGTCGGCGGCGGTCAGCGCGAACGGGGCGCCGAGCGCGGCGACGTGGTCGACGTCCCGGTCCTCCTGGAGCCGGGCGGTGAGCGCCGCCTTCACCTCGGGCATGTTGGCGCCGTCGACGTAGAGGGTCTCGGTGTCGCCGCCGAAGGACTCGGCCATCCCGGCGCAGCGGGCCTCCAGGCCGACGTTGCCCTGCTCGTGGACGACGCAGAGGGCCTTGGCCGCGCCCGACTCGTTCAGCCGCTCGCCGTACGCCTCCCCCGCCAGGTCCTCGTCGGTGCCGTAGTACGCCATCAGCCCGGCGTCCCGCCACTGGTCGATGCCGGAGTTGAGGCCGACCACGGGGATGCCCGCCTCGGCGGCGGCGTCAAGGGCGCCCTGGAGGGCGTCGGGCTTGGCGAGGGTGACGGCGATCCCGTCGACGCCGGAGTCGACGGCGGTCTGCACGAGGACGGCCTGGCGGGCGCCCTCGGGGTCGGCGGAGTACTCCAGGGTGACGCCGCTCTTGGCCGCGGCGTCCTCCGCGCCGCCGCGGACGATGTCCCAGAACGTGTCGCCGGGCGCCTGGTGGGTGATCAGCGCGATGGTGAGGGCGGGGGTGGCGACGTCGGGGTCCGCCTCGTCCTGGCGGCCGCCCTGGGAGCTGCAGGCGGCGGTGAGCAGGAGGGCGGCGGCCGCGGCGAGGGCGGCGGGTGGTCGTGGTCGGTGCATGGGCCCCTCCGGGGCTGGGGGAGGCGGGTGGGGGACGCGGGCCGGTCGGCCGGGCGCGGCGCCGGGCGGCGGGGCGCCGGACAGCGGGGGCGGCGGGGGTCAGGGGGCCTGCTGATGGCGGGGGG
>NZ_BCRK01000318.1 GCF_001552555.1 Nocardiopsis trehalosi NBRC 14201
GGCGAGGGGTCCACCGCCGGTGCGGAGGCCGCCGCCGGTGCGGAGGCCGCCGCCGGTGCGGAGGCCGCCGCCGGCGCATCGAACACGCCGAACGCCGACGACGCCGACGCCGACGCCGACGCCGAGGGCCTCCCCGCCCGGGGCACGCCGTTCACCGAATGGCTCAGCGACCGCCTCCTGCACGCGATCGCGCAGCGCCACCCCGGGCTGGTCGTCCCGGACCTGACCAGGACCAAGTCCGACTTCGCCCACCGGCCCGGCGGTCCGGACTCGCGCTGGGGGCGGCAGCACCGCCCGTTCCGGCGCGACTACCCCACCGCGATCGAGAACACGCACCGCGTCCGCACCGCGGTGGAGCAGGCGAACCTCAAGGGCGACCTGGCCAAACTGACCCACAACGGGCTGCCCGTCGACCTGCTGGAGACGGCCGCCTTCGACCTGCCGGACCTCTTCCGGTCCGGCAAGCACTTCGTGCGCCCGGAACTGGTCACGGTGCGGCTCTTCGCCGACGTCGGCAGGCTGGAGCACAGCGGCACCAGCGACCGGCACGCCGGCGTCTACCTGTCCGGCGCCTCCCAGCGGGGCTCCTCGCGCGGCTCGGGCAACACCAACACCCTCGCCTTCCGCTTCGTCGCGGCGTTCGCGGGCGGCCCCACCGACGCCGGCGGCGGCCCCTCGGGCGGCGGGTACCAGCAGCAGGCGAACGTCGGGATCACCCGCCGCTCCGCCACCGGGCAGGGGCTCAGCACCGGGGCCGGAACCGACGCCTACCTGCTGTTCACCGGCGAGTCCGACGTGTGGAGCGGCGACGTCACGTTCCGCGCCACGATCGACGACACCGAGCAGTACCGGGGCACCGACCTGCTGCGCGACCGGGGCGACGACCTGACCGACGGGATCAAGGGCCGGCTGGAGTTCGCCACACCGCGCCTGCGTCGGCAGCTCCCCACGAACATCACGGCCCTCACCGAGGGCGGCGGGGCGGACGGCACCCCGCCCACGGAGTCCGGGGACGGCTCCCCGTCCGCGTCCGACTCCTCCGGCGACCGGCCGTCCTACACGCGGCTCACCCCCGACCAGGCCCGCGACATCGTCACCCGCCGGCGGACGGCGCCGGGCGCCGGGGAGGACGGGACCGATGACGGCACCGCCTCGGGGAGCGGCACCGCCCCCGGCCCCGGGACGTCCCTCAACCGGCGGCTGGACAACGGCGGCGTCTTCATCGCCCACGTCGACACCGCCGGCGAGGCCCCCGGCGAGCCGTCGCTGATCGACCTCAACCGCGGCATGTTCTCCGGGGAGTCCATCGGCGGACGCTACTTCGGCCTCCGCGACGGGGACCTGCGCAAGTACGACCACTTCACCTCGGAGGACGAGGCCGGCCGCCGGTTCTTCGAGACCGTGCTCTCCCAGGAGAACCTCGCCGTCCACCTGTTCAACGGCATCGTCAACCGCCCCGAGTTCGACGGCGGCGTGTGGTCGCCCAACACCATCCGGCCCACCGTGGTGACCGACAGCGTGGTCGAATCGGTCACCGCGGTGCCCATCGACCTGGTGATGTACTTCCAGGGCAGCGTCAAGAAGGGCTTCAGTGCGGGCGGTTCGCGCACCTGGCAGGCGACCCTGGGCGGTGTGTTCCTGCCGACGGGCAACACCAATCCGGCCGAGCCCGGCCCCGACTCCACGCGCGGCGACGCCGCCGGACCGACCATCGTCTCCGGGGCCAACGCCGCCCGGAACCGCATCATCAGCTCGCGCTCCGAGACGGAGTCCCGCGACTTCAGCATCCAGACGAGCTTCATCCACAAGTCGGACACCTCCTTCCTGATCACCGGCTCCGGGGTCATCCGCCAGGCCGCGGAGATCGCCCGGCAACTCGACCTGGTGGCCACGCTGTACCGCTCCCCGATCTACACCGGGTGGCAGATGCACAGGGACGAGCTGTTCGCCGGGTTCGCCCACGCCTGGGACGCCATCGCCAACGGGCTGGTCCTCGACGGCTACACCGGGCCCGATGGCACCAGTGACCTGACCACCCTCGACGTCCCGGAGTCGCCCGAGCAGGTGGCCGTGCGCCCCGGCCTCGCCGAGACCGGGGACGCGCTCCGCCCCGCCGACGCCGAAGCGGCACTGCGGGACCTGGAGGACAAGCTCACGGCGCAGAAGGTGGAGCTGACCGGCGAGAGCCGCAACCGGCTGTCGCAGATGCTGGAGTCCCGGCTGGCCAAGGACCCGCACTCCTCGGTCCCGATCCCGGTCGAGATCCGACCCATCACCCACCGGACCGACCTCGCCAAGCCGCTCCCGGAGGCGCCCTCGGTCCCGGCGGTGATCCACGTCGAGATCGGCAAGCGGTCCGATGACACCGAACTCGGCTACCTGGGCGGGCAGACCGAGTTCCGCGAGACGCGCCAGTGGACGGTGGCGACGACGAAGGGCAGCACCCACGGCGGGTCGACGACCAAGGGCGTGGGCGGGTTCGGGACCATCATCCCGAACTCCAGCGGCACCAACCCCGACGCCGACAACAACCGGTCCGACACCGGATCACCCTCCGCGCTGACCAGTGTCGCCACCCCGCACGGCACCACGGTCGGCTCCTCCCACACCCAGACCGCGGCGGGGACCGAAGCGGAGAAGCGCTCCATCCTGCTGTCCGTGCAGACCCCGTTCGCCCGGATCGGCACCGGGAGCGACCTGACGCTGAAGCTGGAGATCACGGGCGACGGCCTCACCCCGAAGGCCGAACTCTCCAAGGACCTGCGCACCAACGGCATCACCGCCACCGGCGACGGCGGACGCGTCCAGACCCTCTACCCCGCCCCCTACCTCGCGTTCGGCGGTGACGGGGCCGGTCCGGGGCCGGCCGCCGGCGGGCCGCGCACCCCGGACGTCGTCACGGCGAAGCCGGGCTCGCCCACCACCGACCACGCCCTCGACGAGTGGAAGCACCCCACCGCGGCGGACGGCACCCCGGCGGCCGACGACGCCGACCGGTACGGCCTCGTGCTGCCGGTGGCGATCGAGGA
>NZ_BCRK01000319.1 GCF_001552555.1 Nocardiopsis trehalosi NBRC 14201
CCGCCGCCCGCCTCGGCCGCCTCCGCGGACCCGCCCCCGGACCCGCCGGCGGCGGCCGTGTCGCCGCCCGCGCCGCCGTCGCTCTCGGTGCCGCCCTCGGGGGCGCCGCCGTCCTCGGGCGGCAGCGCCTGCGGGACGTAGCCCGGCCCCTCCGGGGGCGGCGCCATCGCGTCGCCGGCGCTGCCGGCGGCGGCCGCGCCGGAGTCGCCGGCGTCCTGCACACCGCTCGCGGCGTTCGCGGCCGGCGCGTCGGCGCTCAGGCCGACCCCCGCGGTGACGGGGACCGTCATCATGGTCTCCGGGCGCGTCAGCGCCGAGAGCGCCAGCGGCGCCCCCACCAGCAGCACGCCGGCGATGGCCGCCCCCGCCAGCGCGGGGGCGCCCGGACGGCCCAGCGTCCGGCCCTCCTCGGCGGGCTTGGCGAGCGGCGCCGACTCGGCCTCGGGCACGGTGATGCCGCGCCGGGCGGGGCGCTCCGCCCGGGACGGGGCCGCGTCGAGCAGCGGCCCCTGCTCGGCCGGGGGCAGGAGCCGGGGCGCGGGCTCGGGCTCCCGGTTCAGCGGGATGCGCGCGGGCCAGGTGAGCAGGCCGGCGGGATCGGTCGCGCGGGCCTGACCGGACGAACTGCGGAAGGGCTCGGTCATCGGTCGCTCCTCCTCGGGCGGAGGCGCCCGCACGGCCGTCCCCGGGAGGCGGCGGCCGCCCCGGGGACGGGCGGCACGCGGTGCGTCACCGTCGGCCTCCAGCGCTGTCGGGGGTGTCGTTGTTGAGGTTGTTCACTTGTTCGATGTTGTGCTCGTCGGTGATCTTGTTGTTCCGGGCCGTGGTCAGCGTGCCGTCGGACGTCTGCCGCACGGCGAGGGCGACGGCGTCCAGGTAGAGCATGAGGTTCTCCTCCAGCGGCTCCATGACCTTGCCGATCTGCTCGGCGAACTCGTCGCCTTCGCCCCACGGCGTGCCCAGGGCCTCGCGCTCCGTCTTGTACCACGCGACCAGGGACTCGATCATGTCGGCCGGTTCGTGGATGTACTGGCCGTCGCGCGACAGCTCCTCCGGCGCGACGTACAGGAAGTCAGTGGAGTTGCGGTTGCTGTCGTCGCTGTCGTAGCGCGGCATGTGTCTCCTCCGATGAGCCGTGCGTGCTGGGCCGCCGAGGGGCCGGGGCGCCGTCGGCCGGCGCGCCGCCCCGGGGGGCGGCGCGCCGGCGGACTAGCGCGGCGGCGGTTCCACGCCGATCGTGCGGAACAGGTCCCGGGTGTTGAAGGTCCCCTTCATCAGGTCGTCCATGTCCACGCCGGGGGGCGCGAAGGGCTGGTAGAGCTCCGCCACCCGCTTGGCCATCTGCCCCCGGGCGCGGCCGACGACGTCCAGGATGGCGCTCGCCAGTTCCGTGGGCGCCATGTCCCGGTAGGACTGGGTGTGGAACTTGAGGTCGACCAGCTCACCGCTCGCGTTCACCGTCGCCGCGACGAGTCGGTTCTTGGCCACGGCCTCCTCGGTTGCCTGCTCCAGGTTTGCGCTTGCGTCCTCCACTTCGCGGAGCGTCTGATGCAGCCGATCCAGTTCGTGCTCGTTCCGCGCTCTCCACCCACTCATTGCGCGCTCCACCCTTCTTCTGGGCGCCGGGTACCGGCCGGCCCAGAACCGCGCGGTTCTGGGCGTTGGTGGTGCCCCACACCTTCTCGTCCTCGGAGAGCCAGGTCGACCGCTGCCGGTCGCGGTTCTCCTGGCCGCCGCCCATGCCTCCCATGCCGCCCATGGGGGGCATCATCGGCGGCATGCCACCCATGCCGTTCATACCGTTCATGCCGTTCATGCCGGACTGGTTGCTCGCGGCGGTGCCCAGGCCGGTCCCGGTACCCGTGTCGGCGCCGCCGGGACCGCCGACACCCGAGCCCGCGAGGCCGCCCGGTCCGCCGGCGCCGGAGCCGCCGCCCAACCCCGGCCCGTTCATCGGCAGCGGCTCCGGGCGGTTGCCGCCCGCCGTCTCGCTCGACGGCTGGGGGCCGGCGAACAGCGACGACCGGTCGGAGCTGCCGGGGCTCTGGCCGGGGTTGTCCGAGCCGCCGGGGCCGGTGAGGTCCAGCGGGGGCGGAAGTTCGTAGTCCCCGGGAGGCGACGTCCCCGGCCCGTTGGTCTCCAGCGGGGGCGGTTGGTTGCCGGAGGGGAAGTTCGTGGGCAGCGGTTCGCCGGTCTCCGGGTCGATCGCCCGGCCCGTCGTGGGGTCCACCGGCAGCAGGTCGCCGGTCTCGGGGTCGAAGTTGAGCGGCAGACCGGTGTCGGGGTCGTAGGGCAGGCCCGACTCGGGGTCGACGGGGAACGGCTCGCCCGTGTCCGGATCGATCGGCAGGCCGGTCTCGGGGTCCCGCTCCAGGGACGGCAGGTCGGACCCCGGGCTGAAGGGCTCGCCGGTGAGCGGGTTGAGCGGCAGGGGTTCGCCGGTCTCCGGGTCGTAGCTGACGGGCAGACCCGTGTCCGGGTCCATACTCTCCCCGGTCATCGGGTCGATCGGCAGCAGGTCGCCGGTCTGGGGGTCGAAGTTGAGCGGCAGGCCCGTGTCGGGGTCGTAGGGGATGCCGGTCTCGGGGTCCAGCGGGAAGAGTTGGCCCGTCTCCGGGTCGATGGGCAGGCCGGTCTCGGGGTCCCGCTCCAGGGACGGCAGCTCGGAGCCCGGGGGGATCGGCTCGCCCGTCAGCGGATCGATGGGCAGCGCCTGGTCCGTCTCCGGGTCGAAGTTGATCGGCAGGCCGGTGTCGGGGTCGTAGGGCTGTCCCGTGTCGGGGTTGACGGGGAACGGCTCGCCGGTCTCCGGGTCGATCGGGCGGCCCGTGACGGGGTCGATCTCCAGCGGCTCGCGGCTGCGGGGCGGGTTGAGCCCGTTGCCGGGGCCGCCCGGGCCGCCGCCGGGGCCGGTGAGGCCCAGCGGGGGCGGGACGAAGGAAGAGTCGTCCCCGTTGCCGCCGGGGCC
>NZ_BCRK01000320.1 GCF_001552555.1 Nocardiopsis trehalosi NBRC 14201
GAGCACGCCGGCTGCCCGGTCGCGGCCCCGGCCCGCCCGGGCGGCCCCGGCGCCCCGATGACCGCCGCCCCCGTGGCCGCCGGGCCGCTGCCGCTGTTCGCGCCGGGCGGCGACGGCGCGGCCGACCGGTCCCCGGCGGACCGCGGGCCCGGAAGCGCCGGGCACCTCGCCGAGATGGTGGCGGCCGAGCGGGAGCGCCGCGACTTCTTCACCACCCGCGCGGGCCGCCGCGCCGCCGCCAGCGTCGACGGCCTGCTGCGGGCGGCCGACGACGCCGAGGACGCGGGCGGCCGGGGTCGCGTGGGGACCGCCGAGCGGAGCGCGGACCGCGCCCGGACCCTCGCCGAGGACCTGCGCGACCAGGCCGACGAGGAGACCGACCCCGACCGCCGCCGGTTCCTGGAGGACGCCGCCGACACCGGCGACCGCACCCTGGTCCGCGCCCGCGACGGCGCCCGGACGGCGCGGGCGGTCGAACTCGTCACCGCGGTGCCCGGCGGCGCCCTCGGCGGAGGCGACGGCCCCGCTCCGGACCACCCGTCGCTGCACGACCTGTGGCGGCGCGTCCACCCGGTCGTGGACTACACCGGGACGGGCGCCCCCTTCATCGACCACGGCACCGTCGGCGCGGACGGGCGCCCCGTCCTGCGCGTCGACCGCTCCCGGTACGGCGACGACACCGAACTCGCCGCCGCCGTGGCCCAGGCCCTGGTGCTGGACGGGCACGGCTACTACGAGCTGGGGCCGGACGGCCTGCGCGCCGTCACCCGCGACGGCGACCACGGGGACGCGGACGGCGACGCCTACGTCGCCGCGTCGCTCGCGGCCCACACGGAGGCGAACCTGGCCGCCGTGCGGGTCATGCTGCTCGGCCGCCCCGACGGCGCCGAGGAACCGGACATCGCCGACCCGGTGCTGCGCCAGGCCTACGCCGACGCCCTGCGGGACCTGCGGCTGGAGGACGGCACGGCCCAGGACGGGCGGTCGGGCGGCGCGGGGGCCGACGACAGGGCACCGGCGGCCCGGGGGCCGGCGCTGCGCGCGACCGTCCAGGAGGCCCTCGCCGGACCCGTGGCCGGCCTCGGCGGCCGGTCGGCCGCCGACGTGGTCACCGAGGAGTACGCGTCGGCGTCCCCGCCCGGCGCGGCCGGCCGCTGACCCGGGCGGGCCCCGCGCGGCGCGCGGCCCGGCTCACCCCTCGAACGCGAGGACGCAGGCGGTGAACCCGTGCACGTGGTTGCGGCCCGCGACCGGGCCGATCTCGCCGGCCGCGAAGAACCCCGCGACGGCGTCGGCCCCCAGGATGCGACGCACCGAGCGGACGTCGTGGTCGGCGCTGGCGAACATGCCGGCGCCCCGGCCGTTGCAGGAGAACAGCAGGGCGGCGGCGGTGCGCCCGCCGGACTCGTCGGCGAAGGCACGCAGCCGCTCCAGCAGGTCGGCGCCCGCGCTGTCCTGGTCGCGCACCTGGAAGCGGACGGTCTGGCCGACCGCGACCACGTCGCCGATGGTGAGCGTGCCGCCCTCGGGGTCGGCCCCCACGACGGCGCGCACCAGGAAGTCGCCGCGCTCGTGCCGGTCGGCGTACTCGTCCATGGCGACCCCGATGTGCAGGCCCGCCGCCGCCAACTGCTGCTCCTCCGGCGGCAGCGCGTTGACCAGGCCCTCCAACCGCTCGTAGGCGGGCGCCCCGGCGAGTTGCAGGATGGTGTTGCCCTCGGACGCGGTGACCACCATGGGCGGCCCGATGGGGCGGCAGCCCTGGCTCACGACGGTGCCCGCGATGCCCTCGCCGCCGAGCAGCAGGCCGACGGCGCCGGCGTCGGCGGTCTCGCCGTCGGCGAACAGCCGCACGGACTCCCGCCCGCGCAGGCCGTCGGCCAGGCCGCCGACGAGCGGCAGCCCGCCCAGGACCTCGGTGGACCGCTCGACGAACGACTGGGTGGGGAACTCGTAGGGGTTGGCGAGGAGCAGCGCGGCCCGGTCGTCGGGGTCGGGTTCGTGCATGCCGACGACGGCGAGGTGGTCGCCCTCGGGGATCGCCTCCAGCCGGAAGGGGGTCAGCGTCACCTGGGGCAGCCGGGCGGCCCACACGCTGACCGCGCCCTGGGCCTCGACGCCCCGGCCGCCGCCGATCACACCCGTGCCGCTGCACCCGAGCGTGGTCGCGTCCCCGGCGAGCGCCATCACCCGCTCCCCGGCGAGGGTGACCTCCTCGGGGTCGCTCCCGCTGACGAAGAAGCAGACGAGGTCGGCCGCGCCGTCGAGCGGGCGCAGCGCCTGGAGGGCGGCGCGCTCGGCCGCGCTCACGAGGTCGGTCC
Organism: Nocardiopsis trehalosi NBRC 14201; assembly: GCF_001552555.1. GTDB lineage: Bacteria > Actinomycetota > Actinomycetes > Streptosporangiales > Streptosporangiaceae > Nocardiopsis_B > Nocardiopsis_B trehalosi. Next base: position 2,322 of record NZ_BCRK01000320.1, read on the forward strand.
CCGTCGCCAGTGCGTCACCGAACCTGGCCACCCCGCCACCCCCGTCTCGTCGTCCGGGCCGATACCCGCCCGCGACCATACTCCCAAGCCGACCGTCCCCGACCAGCGCGCGACCCGGCGTAATCCACGATTTCCCCCCGACCAGCCGCCGAACCGCCGATACCGGGCGCCCCGGACGTGCGCACTCGCCAAACCGGCGCCCGTGCATAGACTCGACGCTGTGTCTGCGTCTGCCGCGACTTCCGGCCCCACCGTTCCCGACGACCGCCCCACCACCCTCGGCGCGCTGCGCGCCTCGGGCCACGAGCACCGCACCGTCAAGGGCGAGGTCCGCGCCAACCTGCTGGCCCGCATGCGCGTCGGCGAACCCCGCTTCCCGGGCATCGTGGGCTTCGACGACACCGTGCTGCCCCGGCTCGAACGCGCCCTGCTGGCGGGCCACGACACCGTACTGCTCGGCGAGCGCGGCCAGGGCAAGACCCGGCTGATCCGCACCGTCGCGGGGCTGCTGGACGAGTGGACCCCGGTGGTGGCCGGCTGCCCGATCAACGACCACCCCTACGCGCCGGCGTGCGCCCGCTGCCGCCGGCTC
>NZ_BCRK01000321.1 GCF_001552555.1 Nocardiopsis trehalosi NBRC 14201
TTCTCGATCGCCACCGGCAGCACGAGGCCGTCCGGTGTGCTTCCGGCGGTGCCGTCCGCCGCGTTCTTCCACGCGTCCAGGGCGTGGTCGGTGGTGGGCGCTTCGGGCTTGGCCGTGACGACGTCCGGGGTGCGCGGCCCGCCGGAGTCCGGCTCCGGCCTGTCGTCGCCGAACGCGAGGTAGGCGGCGGGGTAGAGGGTCTGCACGCTGCCGCCGTCGCCGGTGGCGGTGACGCCGTCGGTCCGCAGACTCCGGGGGAGTTCCCTCGGGCTGACGCCGTCGCCGGTGACCTCCAGCTTCAGCGTCAGGTCGCTCCCGGTGCCGAGCCGGGCGAACGGGGTCTGCACGGACAGCATGATCGTGCGGGTGTCGGCCTCGGTCGAGGACGCGGTGCTGGTGTCACTGGAGCCGACCGTGGTGCCGTGCGGGACGGCGACACCGGTCAGGGCGACGGGTGCCGCGGTGTCGGACCGGTTGTTGTCGGCGTCGGGGTTGGTGCCGCTGGAGTTCGGGGTGATCGGCCCGAACCCGCCGATGCCCTTGGTGTTCGACCCGCCGTGGGCGGTCCCCTTCGCGGTGGAGACCGTCCACTGCCGTGCCTCGCGGTACTCGGTCTGCCCGCCCAGGTAGTCGAGCTCGGCGTCGTCCGACCGCTTGCCGACCTCGACGTGGACGACGGCGTGGATCGAGGGCGGCTCCGGCAGCGGCTTGGCGAGGTCGTGCCGCTTGACGATGGGCCGGATGCTGACGGGGATCGGGACCGAGGAGTGCGGGTCCTTGGCCAGCCGGCTCTCCAGCGTGCGGTGCAGTTGGTTGCGGCTGTCACTGGTCAGCTCGACCTTGTGCGCCTTGAGCTTGTCCTCCAGGTCCCGCAGCGCCGCCGCGGCGTCGGCGGGGCGGAGCGTGTCGCCGGCCTCGGCGAGGCCGGGGCGCACCTCCACCTCCTCGGGCGACTCCGGGACGTCGAGGGTGGTCAGGCCACTGGTCCCGTCGGCCCCGGTGAAGGTGTCCAGGACGAGTCCGTTGGCGATGGCGTCCCAGGCGTGGGCGAACCCGGCGAACAGGTCGTCCATGCGCGTCTGCCACCCGGTGTAGAGCGGTTCCCGGTAGGCCGTGATCACCGCGCTCCACTCGCGGTCGATCTCCACCGTCTGGCGGATCGTCCCGGAGCCGGTGATGAGGTAGGAGGTGTCCGACTTGTGGATGAAGCTGGTCTGGAGGCTGTAGTCGCGGGTCTCCGTCGTGGACCGGGAGCTGATGATGCGGTTGCGTGCGGCGTTGGCCCCGGTCACGATGGTGGGTTTGGCGGCGTCGCCGCGGGTGGAGTCGGGGCCGGGGTCGGCGGGGTTGATGTTCCCCGTCGGGAGGAAGACGCCGCCGACCGTGCCCTGCCAGGTGCGCGTCCGGCCGCCGCTGAGGCCGTTCTTGACGGAGCCCTGGAAGTACATGACCAGGTCGATCGGGACGGCGGTGATCGAGTCGACCACGCTGTCGGTGACCACGGTGGGCCGGATGGCGTTGGGCGACCGCTTGCCGCCGTCGAACTCGGGCCGGTTGACGATCCCGTTGAACAGGTGGACCGCGAGGTACTCCTGGGAGAGCACGGTCTCGAAGAAGCGCCGGCCGCCCTCGTTCTCCGAGGTGAAGTGGTCGTACTTGCGCCGGTAGCCCTCCTGCCCGAAGAGGCGTTTGCCGACGGCCTCCGAGAAGAACATGCGGCGGTTGAGGTCGATCAGCGACGGCTGGTTCGGGGTCTCGCCGCCGTTGTTGACGTGCGCGATGAAGACGCCGCCGTCGTTCAGCATCTGGTTGAGGGTCTTGCCGGTCGCCGGCACGGCCGGTGCCGGTCGGCGGCGGAAGAAGACGTCCTGGGCCTGGTCGGACGTGAGCATCGCCGGTCCGGTCGGGGCCGTGGGCGGTGTGCCGCTCCCGCCGCCCGTGGTGAGGGGGGTGACGTCGGCGGGTGTCCGCCGGCTCAGGCGCGGTGTGGCGATCTCCAGCCGGGCGTCGATCCCGTCCGCCAGGTCGTTACCCCGGTCGCGCAGCAGGTCGGCACCGTGGTACTGCTCGGTGTCGTCGATCGTGGCCCGGAACGTGACGTCGCTGGTCCACACGTCGGTCTCGCCGGTGAAGAGCAGGTAGGCGTCGGTTCCGGCCCCGGTGCTGAGCCCCTGCCCGGTGGCGGAGCGGCGGCTGACCCCGGCGTTCGCCTGCTGCTGGTACCCGCCGCCCGAGGGGCTGCCGCCGGCGTCGGTGGGGCCGCCGGCGAACGCGGCGATGAAGCGGAGGGCGAGCGTGTTGGTGTTGCCGGAGCCGCGCGAGGAGCCCCGCTGGGAGGTGCCGGACATGTAGACGCCGGTGCGCCGGTCGCTGGTGCCGCTGTGCTCCAGCCTGCCGACGTCGGCGAAGAGCCGCACCGTGATCAGGTCGGGGCGGAAGACCTTCTCGTCGTCCTTGGCCACATTCGTGACGTCGAGATGGATCGACTCCTTGAGGTCGACGGGGAGCCCGTCGTGGGTCAGTTTGGCCAGGTCGCCCTTGAGGCTCGCCTGCTGGATCGCGGTGCGGACGCGGTGCGTGTTCTCCACCGCGGTGGGGTAGTCGCGCCGGAGCGGGCGGTGGTCGCGCCCCATGAACGAGGACGAGCCGTCGGGCCGGTGGGCGAAGTCGGACTTGGTCCTGGTCAGGTCCGGGACGACCAGCCCGGGGTGGCGCTGGGCGATCGCCTGCAGGAGGTGGTCGCTGAGCCATTCGGTGAACGGCGTGCCCCGGTCGGGGTGGTCCTCGGCGCCGTCGGCCGCGTCCTCGTCGGACCGCTCATC
>NZ_BCRK01000322.1 GCF_001552555.1 Nocardiopsis trehalosi NBRC 14201
CGCCGCCGCGCCGCGCGCGGTGGCGGGGAGGCGGTCGTCACTCCCGGCCGACGGGCCGACCGGGTCGGTGACCTGCCCGGGGCCGCCGCGTATCGTGCGCCTATGACTGCTGCTGGAGACGCCGCCCCCGCCCCGGCCCCCACCCCCTCCGCCCTGCGGCGGGCCCTCGCCCGCGCCCGCGACGGCAAGGCGCTCGACCCCGCCGAGGCGGAGGTCCTGCTGCACGCCCGGGGCGCCGACCTCGACGCGCTGCTCGCCTGCGCCGGGCGGGTGCGCGACGCGGGCCTGGCCGCCGCCGGGCGGCCGGGCGTCATCACCTACAGCCGCAAGGTCTTCATCCCGCTCACCCGGCTGTGCCGCGACCGCTGCCACTACTGCACGTTCGCCACCGTCCCCGGCCGGGTCGACGCCCCGTTCCTCTCCCCCGACGAGGTGCTCGACATCGCCCGCCGGGGCGCCGCCATGGGCTGCAAGGAGGCGCTGTTCACCCTGGGCGACCGCCCCGAGGACCGCTGGCCGCAGGCGGCGGCGTGGCTGGACGAGCGCGGCTACGACGACACCCTCTCCTACGTGCGCGCCATGGCGGTCCTGGTCCTGGAGGAGACCGGCCTGCTGCCGCACCTCAACCCCGGGGTGCTGAGCTGGTCCGACTTCCAGCGGCTCAAGCCGGTCGCCCCGTCCATGGGGATGATGCTGGAGACCACCGCCGAGCGGCTGTTCACCGAGCGGGGCGGCCCCCACTACGGCAGCCCCGACAAGGACCCCGCCGTGCGGCTGCGCGTGCTCGACGACGCCGGCCGGTCCTCGGTGCCGTTCACCACCGGCATCCTCATCGGCATCGGGGAGACCCCGGCCGAGCGGGTGGACGCGATCTTCGCCATGCGCCGCGCGGCCCGCGAGTACGGCGCGGTGCAGGAGGTCATCGTGCAGAATTTCCGGGCCAAGCCCGGGACCGCCATGATGCACCGCCCCGACGCCGAACTCGCCGAGCTGGCCGCCACCATCGCGGTCACCCGGCTGGTCATGGGCGCGCGGGCGCGCGTGCAGGCGCCGCCCAACCTCATCGGCGACGACTTCGCGCTCATGCTGCGGGCCGGCATCGACGACTGGGGCGGGGTGTCGCCGCTGACGCCCGACCACGTCAACCCCGAACGGCCCTGGCCGCAGATCGACGCGCTCGCCGCGCGCACCGCCGAGGCGGGCTTCGAGCTGCGCGAACGCCTCACCGTCTACCCCGAGTACGTGCTCCAGGGCGAACCGTGGCTCGACCCCCGGGTGCGGGGCCACGTCGCCGCGCTCGCCGACCCCGACACCGGCCTGGCCCGCCCCGACGCGACCGTGACCGGGCGCCCCTGGCAGGAGCCCGACGCCGCCCTGGACGCCTCCGGCCGCACCGACCTGCACACCGGTGTCGACACCGAGGGCCGCTCCGCCGACCGGCGCGGCGACTTCGACGCCGTCTACGGCGACTGGGACCTGGTCCGCGACCGCATCGCGGAGGGGGCCGCCCCCGGCGGGGCCGCGGCCCCGCGCCGCGCCGACCCCGATGTGCGGGCGGCGCTGCGCAGCGCCGAGGCCGACCCGGCGGGGCTGAGCGACGACGAGGCGCTGGCGCTGCTGCACGCCGACGGCCCCGAGCTGGATGAGCTGGCCGGGCTCGCCGACGCGGTGCGCCGCGACGCGGTCGGCGACGACGTGACCTTCGTCGTCACCCGGAACATCAACTTCACCAACGTCTGCTACACCGGCTGCCGCTTCTGCGCGTTCGCCCAGCGCCGCACCGACGCCGACGCGTTCACCCTGTCGCTGGAGCAGGTCGCGGACCGGGCGGCCGAGGCGTGGGAGGCGGGCGCGGGCGAGGTCTGCATGCAGGGCGGCATCCACCCCGACCTGCCCGGCACCGCCTACTTCGATCTGGCGCGGGCGGTGAAGGAGCGCGTGCCCGGCATGCACGTGCACGCCTTCAGCCCGATGGAGGTCGTCAACGGGGCGTCGCGCACCGGGCTGCCGGTGCGCGAGTGGCTGGTGCGCGCCCGGGAGGCGGGGGTCGACTCGCTGCCCGGCACGGCCGCCGAGATCCTCGACGACGACGTGCGGTGGGTGCTCACCAAGGGCAAGCTGCCGGCGGCGGACTGGATCGAGGTCGTCTCCACCGCCCACGAGCTGGGCATCCCCACCACCTCCACGATGATGTACGGGCACGTGGACACGCCCGCCCACTGGGTGGCGCACATCAAGCTGATCCGGTCGCTGCAGCAGAGGGCGGTGGAGCGCACCGGCCGCCGGGGGTTCACCGAGTTCGTGCTGCTGCCGTTCGTGCACACGAGCGCGCCGATCTACCTGGCCGGGCTGGCGCGCACCGGCCCCACCGTGCGGGAGAACCGGGCGGTGCACGCGCTGGCGCGGCTGCTGCTGCACGGGCACATCGACAACATCCAGTGCTCGTGGGTGAAGCTGGCCGAGGACACCTGCCGGCTGCTGCTGCGCGGCGGGGTGAACGACGTCGGCGGCACGCTGATGGAGGAGACCATCAGCCGCATGGCGGGCTCGGACAACGGGTCGTACAAGACGATCAGCGACATCCGCGCGCTCGTGGCGCCGACCGGGCGGCCGGTGCGCCAGCGCAGCACCCTCTACGGGGAGGTGCCGGCCGACCGGCGGGCGGCGGCGGAGGCCAGCGACGGGGTGGCGGCGGCCGTGCTGCGGCCCCGGCTGCCGGTGGTCTGAGGGCGCGCCGCCCCCGCCGCGCGGAGCGGCGGGGG
>NZ_BCRK01000323.1 GCF_001552555.1 Nocardiopsis trehalosi NBRC 14201
GGGGCCGGCCCGTCCCCCCGGGAGCGGGCCGGCCCCGGGGGTCAGGCCGGGATCAGGCGCTCCAGCACGTCCTGCACGGTGGCCGGGAGCAGGACCGCCTTGTAGCCGGTCCGGGGGAGCGGGGCGCACCGGTCGGGCAGGCCGGCCACCGCGGCCGCGACGGCCTCGGCCGTCAGCGGGCCGCCGGTCAGCGCCTCCTCCACCTCCGGCAGCCGCAGCGGGGTGCGTGCCACCCCGCCGACCGCCACCGCCGCCGACGCCACCCGCGCGCCGTCGAACACCACGCGCGCCACCGCCTCCACCAGCGGCCACTCCGCCCGGGAGCGGGCGGTCGCCCTGCGGTAGGCGGCGGCCTCACCCGCGGCGGGCACCGGCAGCTCCACCGCCACCAGCAGCGCCCCCGGCTCCAGCACGTGGTCCCGGGTGGGGTCGGCCGCGTCGTACAGCGCGGCGACCGGGCGCGGCCCGGCGCCCTCCACCGCCACCCGGGCGTCGTAGGCCAGCAGCGCCGCCGCCAGCGACGACGGGTGCGGCGCCACGCACGGCCCCGGGTCGACGACGGTCCCGTAGCGGTGGTCGCCGGCGTGGGCCGGGCAGGTGTCGCCGCCGTCCTGCAGGCAGCGGAACGCGGGGTTGCGGAAGTACCAGCAGCGGTTGCGCTGCAGCAGGTTCCCGCCCACCGTCGCGGTGGCGCGGATCTGCGGCGTGGCGAGCGCGGCCGCCGTGGCCGTGAGCGCCGGGTAGGCGGCGCGCAGCCGCGCGTCGGCGGCGACCTCGGCGACCGTGGTGGTCGCGCCGACGAGCGCCGAGCCGTCGGCGCGCCAGGTCACGCCGCGCAGCCCGGCCACCCGGCCCAGGTCGGTGAACGGCCCGGCGTCCGCGCGGTGCGCGGCGCGGGCCATGACGTCGGTGCCGCCGGCGCGCGCCTCGGTGGCGCCGCCGCGCAGGGCGGCGGCGGCACCGGCGATGTCGGTGGGGGCGGTCATGCGCGGATCCCTTCGAGCAGGCGGTCGGGCCGGATGGGCAGGTCGAGCGGGCGCCAGCCGGTGGCGGCGCGCACGGCGTTGGCGACGGCGGCCGCCACCCCCACCGTGGAGATCTCGCCGAGGCCGACCCCGCCCCCGGTGACGTGGTCCCAGCCGTCGGGGTGGAAGTAGACCTCGGTCTCCGGGACGTCGCCCATCCCGGGGATGCGGTAGTCCTCCAGGTTGTCGGTGAGCACCGTGCCGGTGACGGGGTCGGCCAGGCGCTGCTCGTACAGCGCGTAGCCGACGCCCTGCACGACGCCGCCCGTGACCTGGTTGCGGGCCGGCCGCTCGGCGTAGACGCGGCCCACCGACAGGCCCGCCCAGCAGCGCAGCGGGCGCACGGTCCCCAGCAGGGTGTCCACCTCGACCTCCATGAGGTGCACCGACCCGGCCAGGCCGCGGCCGATCGCCGCGTTGTCGGCGACCGGGAACGGGGTCAGGTAGCCGCCGCGGTCGCGGCGGCGCACCCCGGTCACCCGCACGCCCTCGGCGTCCGCGAGCACCGCCGGGGGCAGCGGCCCCGAGGCGGGCGCCCCGGGCACCCGCTCGCGTACGGCCGCGCGCAGCCGGTGGGCGGCGTCCTCGGCCGCCGGGCCGATGGAGGCGGTGCTCCGGCTGCCGGTGGACGACGGGCCGTGCGCGTAGCCGCTGTGCCCGACCTCCACCCGCACCCGGTCGGCGGGCAGGCCCAGCACGGTGCGCACCGATCCGGCGATCACCGAGCGGGCGCCGGTGCCGATGTCCTGCACGGCGCAGCGGGCCACCACGGTGCCGTCCTCGACCGCCAGGTCGACGCGCGTCGCCGGGTCGGCCATGTACTGCCAGTTGCCGGCGGCCGCCCCGACCCCGCGCCGGAAGCGGCCCGTGCCCGGGTCGCGCGGCCGGTCCCGCCACAGCGGGTGGGCGGCGGCCCGCTCGTACAGGGCGTGCCGCTTGCGGTTGCCGTCCCAGCCCCGGCGCAGCTCCAGCGGGTCCCGGGCCAGGCGGACGGCCATCTCGTCCACGGCCTGCTCCAGGGCCCAGGCCAGCGGCGCCCCGCCGGGCCCCCGGAACGGGGCGCCGGGCGGGTGGTGGGTGACGACGTCGAAGTCGCGCAGCCGCCGGGGCGCCCGCCCGTAGATCAGGTTGCCGAGCACGGCGACGGCCGACCCGATGGACACCCCGCCGTGGCCGGTGGTGTCCATGCTCAGCGCGGCCAGCCGGCCGTCGTCGCCGGCGAGCAGCGCCAGTTCGGTGCGGGTGCCGGGCCGCAGCCCGGCGTCGACCAGCTCCTCGGAGCGGTCGAACACCAGGCGCACCGGGGCGCCGGTGGTCCGGGCCAGCTCCACGGCGCCGACGACCTCCGCCGACAGCCCCGACTTGGCGCCGAACCCGCCGCCGACGTGCTCGGCGGTGACGTGCACGCGGGAGCGGTCCAGCCCCCACCTCTCGGCGGCGAGGTCGGCGACGGCGGCCACGCGCTGCGTGGACAGGTGCAGGTGCAAATCGCCCGCCGCGTCGAAGCGGGCGACGCAGGCGTGCGGCTCCAGCGGGGTGTGCGACTGCGCGGCGGTGGTGAACACCGCGGTGAACAGCCGGGGGTCGCCCGCCTTCGCGGCGGCCGCGATGCGGCGCACCGCGGTGCCGGAGCGCAGGCTGAACCCTGACGGGCCGCGCACGTTGCCGGTCCACCGGCCCGGCAGGGTCGCGCCCTCGCTGCTGGAGGGGGCGGCCCGCCGCTCC
>NZ_BCRK01000324.1 GCF_001552555.1 Nocardiopsis trehalosi NBRC 14201
CATCCAAAAAACACTCCCTAGCCCCTCACCGGTCGCCGGCCGGCGGGTCCTCGGCCGCGCACAGCGGGACGCTCCACCGCAGGGCGGTGCCGCCCGAGGGGCGCGACCCGGTCGCGAAGTCCCCGCCCAGCGCGGCCGCGCGCTCGGCCAGGTTGCGCAGCCCGCTGCGCCGCCCCGACTCGGGGATGCCGCACCCGTCGTCGTCCACCTGCAGCACCAGCCGGTCGTCGGCGGCGTGCACCGACACGTGCACCTCCGACGCGCGGGCGTGCCGGGCGACGTTCGACAGCGCCTCGCCCAGCACAGCCAGCAACTGCTCGCCGATCTCCTCGGGCACCGAGGCGTCGATCGGCCCCTCCAGGCTCACCCCCGGCTGGCAGCCGAGCGTGCGCGCCGCCCCCTCGGCGGCGGCCAGGATGCGCCCGCGCAGCGACGTCTCGGCCGGCGCGGCGGGTGTCTGCAGGGCGAAGACGGTGGACCGGATCTCGCGGATGGTCTCGTCCAGGTCGTCGATGGTCGACTGCACCCGCTCGGTGGCCTCGGGGTCGCGGATCAGCCGCAGCGTGCTCATCAGCGTCATGGCCGACGCGAACAGCCGCTGGATGACGACATCGTGCAGGTCCTTGGCGATGCGGTCGCGGTCCTCCAGCACCACCAGGCGCTCGGCGTCGCGGCGCGCCTCGGCCAGCTCCAGGGCGACGGCGGCCTGGCCGGAGAACGCGTCGATCATCCGCCGGGTGTCGTCGTTGAACGGCGACCGCTTGCCCTCCTTGCCGAGCAGCAGCACGCCCCGGGTGTGCTCGGGGGTGCCCAGCGGGACCAGCAGGCCGGGGCCGAACCCGCGGTGGGTCAGCATCGGGCACTGCGCGTGGCGCAGGTCGGGCACCATCTCGGCCTCGCCGTTGGCGTACACCCACCCGCAGCGGGTGTCGCGCATGTCGACCGGGGTCTTCAAGATCTCCTCGGCCACCGGGCCGTCGGCGATCTCGGCGATCAGCGCGCCGCCGCCGGGCGCGGGCAGCAGCACCACGGCGATGTCGGCGCCCGACATCTCGCGCGCCTGCCGCGCCAGGTAGCCCAGCACCTCGTCGGTGTCGTCGCCCGACAGCAGCCGGGTGGTGACCTCGGTGGACGCCGCCAGCCACCGCTCGCGGCGCCGGGTCTCCTCGTAGAGGCGGGCGTTCTCGATGGCCACGCCCGCGGCCGTGGCCAGCGCGGTGACGATGGCCTCGTCGTCCTCGTCGAACTCCCCGCCCTCGCGCTTCTCGGTGAGGTAGAGGTTGCCGAACACCTCGCCGCGCACCTGGATCGGCACGCCCAGGAAGCTCGTCATCTGGGGGTGGCCGGGCGGGAACCCGCGGAACCCCGGGTGGCCGCGCAGGTCGCGCATCCGCAGCGGGCGGCGTTCGCTGGCCGGCGCGGCCAGGATGCCGAGGCCGTGCGGGAACCGGTCGACCCCGTCGGCCTCGCCGGACTCCAGACCGACGGGGATGAACTCGGCGAACCGGCCGTCCTCGGCCAGCACGCCCAGGCCGGCGTAGCGGGCGTCCACCAGGTGCGCGGCGGCCTCGGTCAGCCGGCGCAGCACGGTCGCCAGATCGAGGTCGCTGCCGATCGACAGCACCGCCTCCAGCAGCGAGTGCACGCGGTCGCGCGTGGAGAGCGCGGACTCCAGCCGGACGTGGAGTTCGGAGATCAGGTCGTCCAGGGGCAAGCGGGGGAGCAGGGAGCGCTCGGGGGCATCGGGCACGGGTCCACACCTCCGGGGCCACGGTATCCCGGTCCGGCGGCCGCGCGGGCCCCCTCGGGAAACGGACCGCGCGCCGATCCGCGGGGCGAACCGGGATTCTTCCGGCGTCCGGTCCCGTTCGCGGGATTGGCGTCGAACGAACCGATCGTCCGCGAAGTCCGCTGTGGGCCGCCGATTCCGACACGGGGCCGCACCATCGAACGGTATTTCCCCCGAACCCTGCCGCCGACGCGCACGATCATGCTACGGTCGCGTTCTGTCGGGCGCCGGTCCTCCGGGCCGCGCCCGTCCGACCCGCCGCGGAGGCCCGCCTCCGCCCATCGTCCACCCGTCGCCGAAAGGGGCCAGCCGATGCCGCGCACCGGCCGACCGCGACGCGTCCTCCGCGTCCTGGCCGCCCTGCGCGCCCCCGCGGCCCGCCCTCTCCGCCGCCTGGCCCTGCTCGCCGGCCTCCTCGGCGCGGCCTGGCTGCTCGGCGCGTCCCCGGCCGCCGCCGACCCCGTGCCCGGCCCGCCCGACCACGCCGCGGCGCCCACGGCCGCCGCCGACGCCGCGCCCGCGGCGCCCGCGCAGCCGGCCCGCCCGGCGCGTCCGGCCCACGCCGCCTCGGCCGCGCCCGTCGGCAACGTCGCCGCCACCGTCAACGCCGTCGGCTCCCAGGCGGCCCGCGCCGTCCCGGCCGCCGCGAACGCCGTCACCGGCCCGCCGCCCGGCCACCGGTCCGACTCCGCGCCCGACACCCTCGACACGCTCGACCTCGGCGCGCCGACCGCCACCGAGCCCGAGGCCGACACCCCGCCGGACGGCGACCGCCCCGACCGCGACCCGCCCGCCGACGACCGCCCCGACCCCGAGCGCACCGCGGCCCGCGACACCGCAGCCCCGCCCGCCGACCCCGCGCCCGCCGCCTTCGCGGCCGAGGACGCGCCGGCGGCCGCGCAGGACGGCCCCGGCACCGAGGCCGACCGCGCCCCCGCGCCCGCCGAC
>NZ_BCRK01000325.1 GCF_001552555.1 Nocardiopsis trehalosi NBRC 14201
CCCGCCGCCCGCCGACCCGGGCGGTTACCCCGCCCCCGGCCCGGCGGGCACCGCGCCGTACGGCGGACACGACGCCGACGGACGGCCGCGCACCGGCGAGCCCGGGTACGACGCCCCGTCGGGCGAGTGGCCGTCCTACCGGGCCACCGGGCGCGACCCGCGCGAGGGCGGTAGGCCCTACGATCCGAACGGTTACTACGGCGACGGCGGACTCCGCTAGCGCGCGCCGCCGGCGCCCGCCCGGCACCGGCCAGCCGAGAACCCGAACGGCCCCCCACGTGCAGACGAGGGGGGCCGTTCGCCGTCTCCGGGGGACCGCCGGGTGAACACGGGCGGGACGCGGCCCCCGGGCGCGTGCGGAACGGTTGTCAAGATCACGCCGCCCGGAGCGATTTCCCGAGCTGCGGCGATTACCCTTGGTCATTGACAGCGTTCGGTGGGTAGCCAAAGCCGCGGTTCGGACATTCCTCTGTTTTCCGTCGGCCGGTCCGCCGCCCCCCGGGAGTGCCGCTGTCCCCAGAGCGCCATTTCGTTCACCCATCGGGGGTAAGCATGCGTCACGACGCCCAGGGAACACGGTTCGACCCCGCGGCCGCCGCCCCGCGGCCGCGCCTCTCCGCCCTCCCCTTACTGCGCAACGTCCCCGGCGACCTCGCGGCCTCGCTCGTGGTCTTCCTCGTCGCCGTCCCCCTGTCCATGGGCATCGCCGTCGCCTCCGGCGCGCCCCTGGTCGCGGGCCTCATCGCCGCCGCCGTCGGCGGCATCGTGGCGGGCGCCGTCGGCGGCTCCGCCATCCAGGTCAGCGGGCCCGCCGCCGGGCTGACCATCATCGTCGCCGGCCTGGTGGCCACCTACGGCTGGCGGCTCACCTGCCTGATCACGCTGCTCGCCGGGGCCATCCAGATCGCGCTCGGCGCGTTCCGCATCGCCCGGGCCGCCCTCGCGGTGTCGCCGGCGGTGGTCCACGGCATGCTCGCCGGCGTGGGCGTCACCATCGCCCTGTCCCAGCTGCACGTCGTGCTGGGCGGTGCGCCGCAGAGCTCGGCGGTCGACAACCTGGCCGAACTCCCCCGCCAGATCGCCGAGAACCACACGCCCGCGGTCGCGATCGGGCTCATGGCCATCGCGATCATGGCCGTCTGGCCGCGCCTGCCCGACCTCGGCCGGGTGCGGCCGAGGGCCGTGCCCGCGGCGCTGGTGGCGGTCGCCGCCACGACGGCGGCGGCGGTCCTGCTCGACTGGCCGGTCGAACGCGTCACACTGCCCGACTCCCTCGCCGACGCCTGGACCGGGCCGGTCCTGCCGGCCGCCGACCAGGTCCACGGGGTCATCGTCGGCGCGGCCACCGTCGCCCTGGTGGCGGGGGTCGAGTCCCTGCTGTGCGCTGTCGCGGTCGACCGGCTGCACGACGGCCCGCGCGCCGACCTCAACCGCGAACTCGTCGGGCAGGGCGCCGCCAACATGGCCAGCGGGGCCCTGGGCGGACTCCCGGTCGCCGGGGTCATCATCCGCAGCAGCACCAACGCCCGGGCGGGGGCGCGCACCCCGCTGTCGACCATCCTGCACGGAGTGTGGGTGCTGGTCTTCGTCCTGCTGTTCGCCTCGGCCGTCGAGCAGATCCCGCTGGCCGCCCTCGCCGGGCTGCTGGTGTTCATCGGACTGCAGATGGCCGGCCCGGCCCGGCTGCGCGACCTCAGCCGGCACCGCGAGGCCGGCACCTACCTGGCGACCATGGCGGGTGTGGTCGTCCTCGGCCTGCTCGAAGGCGTGGTGCTCGGCTTCGCCCTGGCCATGATCATGGCCCTGCGGCGGTTGACCCGGCTCACCGTCATCACCGAGGAGACCGACGGGCGCTGGCACGTCGTGGTCCAGGGGTCGCTGACCTTCCTGGGCGTGCCGCGGCTCGCCAGCACGCTGCGCACCGTCCCGGCGGGCACTCACGTCGACCTCGACCTGCACGTCGACTTCATGGACCACGCGGCGTTCGAGTCCATCCACGCCTGGCGCGTCGACCACGAGCGCACCGGCGGGCGGGTCGACATCGACGAGGTGCACGAGAACTGGTACGAGCGCAGCACGCGCGACGCGCCCCCGGCGGGCAAGACCGCGCCGCGCGGCCTCGCGCGGTGGTGGGCGCCGTGGGACACCCGGCGCGGCTACGCCGACCGCGCGCCGGTCTCGGGACTGCTCCTCACCGGCGCCCGCGAGTACCACGCCAGCACGGCGGGGCGCATCCGCTCCCTGATGAGCCGCCTGGCGCACCGCCAGGAGCCCACGTCGCTGTTCATCACCTGCGCCGACTCCCGGGTGGTGCCCAACATCATCACCGCGAGCGGTCCGGGCGACCTGTTCACCGTGCGCAACGTCGGCAACCTGGTGCCGCGCAACGGCGACCCCCTGCCCGACGACTCCGTGGGCGCGGCCGTCGAGTACGCGGTCGAGGTGCTGGAGGTCCCCTCCATCGTGGTGTGCGGGCACTCCCACTGCGGGGCCATGAAGGCGCTGCTCGACGACGCCCAGCGCGAACCCGGCGAACCCGCCACCGGGCGGCTCCAGCGGTGGCTGCGGCACGGCGAGGCCAGCATGGTGCGGGCGGGCCGGGCCCGGCTGGCGGCCGCCACCGCGCCCGAGGCGCTGCGGACGCTGGCGCAGGCGAACGTGGTGCAGCAGCTGGAGCACCTGCTCGGCTACCCGGCGGTGCGCCGCCGGGTAGCCGAGGGC
>NZ_BCRK01000326.1 GCF_001552555.1 Nocardiopsis trehalosi NBRC 14201
TCCCGTCGTACCGTGGAGGCGGCGGGAATCGAACCCGCGTCCTTCAGTGCCGCAACAGGGCTTCTCCGGGTGCAGTCCGTGCTGCCGTTCTACTCGGCTCCAGCGCTCCCACGAACAGGTCGCTGACGAGCCCAGCCACGAAAGTGTCCCGCTCGGGCCTCGTGGCCCGATCCGAGCGGTAAGTCCTCTTAACGATGCCGGACACTGGGCCGAGGACGGGCCCAGGCCGACAGAGTCGCTATCGCTTAGGCAGCGAGAGCGAACTCAGTGCGCTGAGAATTGGCACTTGAATTTAGCGCGAATGCAGGTTTAACGAGGTCACATACGCAACCCTCGACCCGCTTCCCCTGAGACGACTACCGAAGTCGAAACCGATCGCCCCCTGTGCAGTTGTCAACGGGCCGGAGCCCGCGCGCGGGTCCACCGGAGTGGTCCCGACGTCCCCACGCTACCGGTAGAACGCCGCGAAGGCCAAGCCGATTCCCGCCGAGCCGCCCCGTTATACGTCCGTGTCCGGGCCGGTGGGGCGCCGGACGACAGGCGGGGGCCGGGGCGTCCGGACCCCGGACATGAGAATCCCTCGCGGGCGCGGACGGGAACCATCGACGCTGCCCGCGAGGGCGGCCGGCAGGGTCGGGCCGGCCTCTCAACGCAGGGCCTCCCCCGAGATGAGGTCCTGCACCTACGACTGGTCTCCGCAACCCCCATTACGGACCCAGTCAACAGGGAAGACGCCAACGGGGGCCGGGAGGGTTGCCTCCCGGCCCCCGCGTATCGCGATCGCGTGCGGATCTCCTCGGGACCTGCCGCCGGACCCACCGCCGAGACCTACTGGCCGGGGACGGTCTCGGTCTGCCCGGGGGCGGTCTCGGCGTCGGAGGCGGGTGCGCCGCCGGCGTCCTGGTCCTCCTCGGCGCCGCCGCCCATGTCCTCGACGTAACCGACGGGCAGGCCGGTGAGGAAGTTCCCGGCGGCGCTCACCGCGAACTGGTCCCACGCCAGCGCCGGGTCGACCTCGGCGGCCACGGCGAACGCCAGACCGCCCTGGTAGCCCACGAACCACTGCACGGCGATGTCCTCGCCGTCCACGCGCTGCTCGGCGGTGGCGGCCTTGCCGTGGACGGGCACCAGGCCGACGTTGGCGTTGGGCGCGCCGACCTCGACGGCGGACCGCATCATCGCGCGCAGCTGCTCGACCGTCGCCGCGTCGAGTTCGCGGGCGGTCGCCGGCTCCCCCTGGCGCGGGTCGTCGTCGACGGCGATCCGCGGCGGGCGCCAGGAGCCGTCGGCCACCCCCGCGGCCACCAGGGCCATCGACAGGGGGCTGACGGTGACCTGCTCGCCGCCGACCATGGCCGCCGCGGTGTCGCCCGGGCTCTCGGGTGCGGCGAACTCGCCGTTGAACGTGGGGACGGACAGCCGCCAGTCGCCGCCGATACCGAAGTCGGCGGCGGCGGACTCCAGGGCCTCGGCGCCGACCCGCTCGCCCAGCGACGCGAACGCCGTGGTACAGGTGTAGGCGAAGTCCATGGCGAGGTCCGGCTCCCACAGCCCGGCGTTGTTGGGCGTGGTGAAGGTGCGGTCGTCGATCTCGACCTGCGGCTCGCAGGGCACCGTGTCGTCGGCGGCGGCCGCCCCCGACCGCATCGCGGCGGCCGCGGAGACGATGGTGAACGCGTCGCCCGGCCGGTACTCGGCGGTGAACGCGCCGTCGTCGTCGGTGCTGCCGGCCGCCCCCGCGGCGGCCAGGATCTCGCCGGAGGAGGCGTCCAGGGCGACGAGGTAGCCGTCGCCCGGCAGCAGCTCCAGCGCGGTCTCGGCGGCCTGCTGGGCCTCGGTGTCGAGCGTGGTGGTGAGCGACCCGCTCTCGACACCGGGCCAGGTCTCCAGGACGCCGGTCTCGTCGCCGGCCGCGTCGAGGGTGACGACCTCGGTGGTGGCGGTGCCGGCGAGGCGCTGCTGGAAGACGTTCTGCAGGCCGGTCAGGCCCACGGTGTCGCCCGGCTGGTAGGTGCCGGCGACCCGGGAGGAGACGTTGTGCTCGGCGGTGCCGGCGACCTCGCCGACGACACCGGGCGCGATCTCCGGGTTGAGCTGCATCTCCAGGTCGGCGGTCTCGACACCCGCGATGTCGGTGGCCCGCGCGGCGACGGAGGCGTCGACGTCGCCCGTGCGCATGAGCACGAGCGGCTGGAACTCCTCGGGCGGCGCCGAGCGGACCCGGTCGACCAGCGGGCCGGGGTCCTCGTCGAGCAGTTCGGCCAGGGCGCCGATGTCGGCTTCGAGGTCGTTGAGCCGGGAGGGGACGACGCCGAACGCGGTGACCCGGTCGCGGCCGACGAGGGGCTCCTCGTCGCGGTCGAAGATCTGGCCGCGGTCGGGGACCTCGTAGGTGACGGCGAGCCGCTCGTCCTCCTCCAGGTCCGGGTGGATGACGGAGGGCGCCCACGTGATCTGCCAGCCGGTGCCGCCCCGGTGCAGGTCCATGGCGCCGGTGTAGTCCCACACCGGGTCGCCGATGCCGAGGTCGGCCTGGGCGGTGAACTCGGCGGTGGCGGTGTCGCCCTCGCGCGCGATGGGGCCGAGGGAGAAGCGCACCCCGGCCAGGTCGAGCTGGCGGTGGGCCTGCTCCAGGGCCTCGGCGACCGCCGCGGTATCGCCGTCGGTCTGGCGGGCGGCGCCCTCGTAGGCGCCGGCCTGCCAA
>NZ_BCRK01000327.1 GCF_001552555.1 Nocardiopsis trehalosi NBRC 14201
GGCGGGGGCGGAGCGGTCCGCCCCCGCCGCCGCGCGTCTGTTTTCGGTCACGCCCGGTAATGCTTTGGCCGGGTCGGCGATCGGCCGCCCCGCACCAGGGCAGCGCGACTATGTCGGTCCGACGATCGGGGGGGACATGCTCGACTACCTGGTGCGCCACTGGTGGGTGCTCATCGTGCGCGGGGTGCTCGCCATCGTGTTCGGGGTGCTGGCCGTGCTGTGGCCGGGGCTGACCCTGGTGGCGCTGGCGATCCTGTTCGGCGTGTACGCGCTGGTGGACGGGGTCATGGCCGGGTGGGCGGCGTTCCGCGCCGCCGAGGGCGACCGCACGCCCCTGGTGGTGGAGGCGGTGTTCGGGGTGGTGTTCGGCGTGGTGGCGCTGGTGTGGCCGGCGTTCACGGTGGTCGTGCTGGCCATCCTGATCGGCGCCTGGGCCGTGGTGACGGGCGTCTTCGAGATCGCCGCGGCCCTGCGGCTGCGCAAGGAGATCACCGGCGAGTGGCTGTACATCCTCAGCGGCGCGCTGTCGATCGCGTTCGGCGTGGTGATCTGGTTCCTGCCGGGCGCCGGCCTGGTGGCGGTGGCGTTCCTGATCGGCGCGTACGCGATCATCTTCGGTGCGGTGCTGGTGGTGCTCGGGCTGCGGCTGCGCCGGGTGGGCGCCGACAGCGGAGGGCCCGCCCCCGCCTGAGCCCCCGAGGGCCGCGGCGCCCGGCCGGTACAGTCGTCGCGACGACGGCACCGGGGGAGGGCGACGGCCATGCGGGCACCGTTCCGGCTGACGGGCGGGGCGGCGGACGCCGCGATCGCCGCCGGTGTGGCCGCGGTGCAGCTCGGCGCCGAACCGGTGTTCGCCGCCGCCGGCGGGGTGCAGGTGCCGGTGGCGGCGCCGCTGCTGCTGGCGCTGGGCGCGGGATCGCTGGCGGTGCTGAGCCGGTTCCCGCTGCTGACCGCCCTCGGCGTGGGGCTGTGCACGCCGCTGTACTACGTGCTGGGCCCGGTGGACGCCTGGACCGCGTGGATCATGTTCGTGGTGGGCGTGGTGCGGCTGGGGGCCACCGGCCACCGGGTGTCGGCGGTGTCCGCCACCGTGGTGCTGCTCCTGGTGATCGCGGCGGGCGAGCTGGTGCAGTTCGAGCCGGAGCGCACGCTGTTCGTGGTGGGCTGGGCGCTGGTGGTCCTGGCCGCCGGCGAGATCACCCGCAACCGGCGCGCCTACCTGCGCGAGGCGGAGCGCCGCGCGGCCGAGGCCGAGCGCACCCGCGAGGAGGAGGCCCGCCGCCGCGCCACCGAGGAGCGGCTGCGGATCGCCCGCGAGCTGCACGACGTGATCGCGCACAACATCTCGCTGATCAACGTGCAGGCCGGCGCCGCCGTGCACAACCGCGACCCCGAGCAGGCGTACGCGGCCCTGGAGGCGATCCGGCAGGCGAGCCGGTCGACCCTGCGCGAACTGCGGTCGACGCTCGGGGTGCTGCGCCAGGTGGACGAGGACGCCGCCCCCGTGGCCCCGGCGCCGTCGCTGGAGCGCCTGGACGACCTGGCCGCCCAGACCACCGAGGCGGGCCTGCCGGTGCGCTGCGCGGTGGCGGGCGAGCCGGCGCCGCTGCCCGCGCCGGTGGACCTGGCGGGCTACCGGATCGTGCAGGAGGCGCTGACCAACGCGCTGCGCCACGCGGCCGGCGCCACCGGCGCCGAGGTGGAGCTGCGCTACGGCGACGGCGAGGTGGTGCTGCGGATCGAGGACGACGGCCGCGCGCCCGAGGCCGCGCCGCACGAGGGCAACGGCCTGCGCGGCATGCGCGAGCGGGCCGCGGCCGTGGGCGGCGAGGTGACGGCCGGGCCCCGGCCGGGCGGCGGGTTCGCGGTGCGGGCGGTGCTGCCGGTGGACGGTGGTGGTGGCACGCCGGACGGCCGAGGTGCGGGCACGGATGCCGGGCGGCGCACCGCCTGGTAGGAAAGGGAGCCGGACGCGGGAAGGACGGGCCACCATGGGGCGGTGCGGCGGATGATCAGGGTCGTGCTCGCGGACGACCAGACCCTGGTGCGGGCCGGGTTCCGGTCGATCCTGGAGGGCGAGGACGACATCGCGGTGGTGGCGGAGGCCGGCGACGGCGCCCAGGCGGTGGCCGCGACCGCGGCCGAACGCCCCGACGTGGTGCTGATGGACATCCGCATGCCCGTGCTGGACGGCCTGGAGGCCACCCGCCGGATCGCGGCCGACGACCGGCTGCGCGACGTGCGGGTGGTGATCCTGACGACGTTCGACCTGGACGAGTACGTCTACGGGGCGCTCAAGGCCGGCGCCAGCGGGTTCCTGGTGAAGGACACCGAGCCCATGGAGCTGATCCACGGGGTGCGGGTGGTGGCGCGCGGCGACGCCCTGCTGGCGCCGTCGGTGACCCGGCGGCTGATCGGGGAGTTCGCCGACCGGTTGCGGGAGCCCCCGGCGGCCCCGCGGCTCAACGGCCTGACCGCGCGCGAGCGCGAGGTCCTCGCCGGGGTGGCCGCCGGGTTGTCGAACGAGGAGCTGGCCGCGCGGCTCGTGGTGAGCCCCGCGACGGCGAAGACGCACGTGAGCCGGGTGCTCACCAAGCTGGGCGCGCGCGACCGCGCGCAACTGGTGGTGATCGCCTACGAGACCGGCGTGGTGAAGCCCGGCTGGTTGG
>NZ_BCRK01000328.1 GCF_001552555.1 Nocardiopsis trehalosi NBRC 14201
GGCGGGCCGGCTCCGCGGCCGCCCCCCGCTGACCCGCCGGTCCTCCCCGCCGGCCCTCGCCGTGCGGACCGCGGTGTGACCCGCGCCCGCCGGGCGGCCCGCCGTGTCGCCCGTGCCGCCGCGGGCCGGGCCGATAGCATTCCGGGCGGCGCCGCCCCCACCTGGCGGCACGGCGCCCCTGGTGTCATCCGCCGTCCGGCGGGAACGAGGACACCGACGACGACGCCGCTCTGGATCGGCCGGACTGGAGACGACGCAATGCCGCCACGCACCTTCCTCAGAACCGCCCTGAAACGCACCCTCCTCGGGATGCTCGCCGCCGAGGCGGTGGTGATCGGCGGGCTGGTCGCCGTCGACACCTGGCGCAAGCGGGTGCGCCCGCGCCGGGTCTCCTTCCCGCGCTCGGCGCCCAAGGAGCTGCCGGTCGGCGACACCGTCGTCACCACCTACGCCTACGGCGAGGACGTCTACACCGACATGCTCGCCGCCATCCAGGGGGCGAAGCGGCGCATCCTCTTCGAGTCCTACATCATCAAGGGCGACGCCCTGGGGCGCCGGTTCAAGCGGGCGCTGATCGACGCCGCCCACCGGGGGGTCGAGGTCTACGTCATCTACGACGGGTTCGCCAACCTGGTGGTGCCGCGGTCGTTCTTCGACTTCCCGCCGTCGGTGCACGTCATCCGCTACCCGGCGTTCCGCCCCGGGGTGCTGCTGCTCAACGTCCGCAAGTCGGGGCGCGACCACCGCAAGATCCTCACCGTGGACGGCGAGATCGGCTTCGTCGGCGGGTTCAACATCGGGTCGGCCTACGCCACCACCTGGCGCGACACCCACCTGCGGCTGACCGGCCCGGCCACCTGGGAGCTGGAGAACGCGTTCTGCGACTTCTGGAACGCCAACCGCGGCAGCGGGCAGCCCGACCTGACCGACATCGGCGCCGCCGACTGGGACTCCCGCATCCGCGCCCACCGCAACGTGCCCGAGCAGCTGATCTACCCCATCCGGGCGATGTACCTGGAGGCCATCGACCGGGCCAAGGACCACATCTACATCACCCAGGCGTACTTCATCCCCGACCGCGAGATCCTGCGCGCGCTCATCTCGGCGGCCCGGCGCGGGGTGGACGTGCGCATCCTCGTCCCGGAGAACTCCAACCACGTCGTGGCCGACTGGCTGTCGCGCGGGTTCTACTCGGCGCTGCTGCGCGGCGGCGTGCGGCTGCTGCTGTTCCAGAACGCCATGGTGCACGCCAAGACGGCCACGATCGACGGCCAGTGGTCCACCATCGGCACCGCCAACGTCGACCGGCTCAGCCTCACCGGCAACTACGAGATCAACGTCGAGATCTTCGACGACGGGGTGGCCGACCACCTCGCCGAGGTGTTCGCCAACGACAGCACCAACACCCGGCGGCTCACCCGCGAGGAGTGGGCGTCGCGCCCGTTCGTCGCCAAGCTCAGCGAGCTGATCCTCACCCCGCTGCGCCCCCTGCTGTGAGCCCGGCCCCGGCGGGGCCGGGGCGCCGCCCGTCCGGCCGCCGCCCCCGCGCGGCTGCCGGCGGGGGCGGCGGGACGAATCCCGGTCAGCGGACCGTGGTGCGGGTGAGGGAGAGCTGGCGGGTCTCCCGGACCAGGGTCAGGACCGTGATCAGGCCGATCACGGCGACCCCCATCAGGTAGTACGCCGGGGTGACCGGGCTGCCGGAGGACGCCACCAGCCACGTCGCCACGAACGGGCAGCGCATCCGCGACCTGGAGCGGGAGCTGGGCGTGCGGCTGTTCGACCGGGGCCGCCGGCGCGTGCGCCCCACCGAGGCCGGGGCCCTGCTGCTGGAGCACGCGCGCCCGGTCCTGGAGAGCGCGGAGTCGGCGCACGAGGCGATGCGCCGCATCCGGCCGGGCGAGAGCGGGGTGCTGCGCGCGGGCATCCCGCCCGACACCATGCCCGCCACCCTGCGCACCCTGCTGGCGCGGTTCGCCGAGCCGGCCCCCGACGTCCTGGTGGACCTGCACGAACTCACCACCGACGAGCAGCTCGCCGCCCTGCGCGAAGGCGCCCTGGACGCCGGCATGGTCCGCCACCCCTCCGCCACCACCGGCCTGGAGTCGGGCCCGGTGGCCGGGCGCCCCCTCGGCGTGCCGCTGCCCGCCGAGCACCCATCGCGGCGGTCCCGGCGGTGCGGCTGCGCCGCCTCGACGGCCTGCCGCTGGTGGTCTTCCCGCGCGCCATGGCGCCGATGCTCTACGACCACGTCCTCGCGGTCTGCCGCTCGGAGGGGTTCCGGCCCGGCGCGATCCGGCGCGCCCGCAACCCGCACTTCGTCAACGGGCTCGTGCTGGGCGGGCGCGGCGTCCACTTCAACGAGCACCACGCCGGCGGGCTGTCCGAGGGCCTGGTCTGGCGCCCGCTGGAGGGCGACCCGCTGGCCTGGCGCACCTCGGTGGTGTGGCCGCCGCGGCGCCGGCACGCCAGCGTCGACGCGTTCCTCGCCGCCGCGTCGGCCGGCCTGGAGGCCGCCGGGCACACCGCGGCGGCCGGAGCGGGGCCGCCCCGGCCGCCGGCGGCGTGACCGCGCCCGCGCCCCGGGGACGCGGGC
>NZ_BCRK01000329.1 GCF_001552555.1 Nocardiopsis trehalosi NBRC 14201
GGGGCGGCGCGGGCCGCCCCGCCCCCCGCCGCTGTGCCGCCGCCGCCCGGTGATGCCCACGCGGAAAGGGGTAGGAGCAAGGCGATCGCAGTCGCTACCGTCCCGGAGGCCGCAGATGGGAATTGGGCTCGGAATCTTCCTCGTCGTCGTCGGCGCGGTGCTGAGGTTCGGCATCACGACCGACATCGCGGGACTCGACCTGGGCGCGATCGGCGTGATCCTGATGCTCGCCGGGGCGGCGGTCATCATCCTCACCCTCGTGATCATGACCACGCGCAGCAACCGGGCCGTCGACCGCCGCCCGCCGGGCGATCCCGACGTCCTCTGACCCCCGCTGCGGCCGCCCGCGGGGCGCTCAGCCCCGCGGGTAGCGCCGCAGCAGCGCGACCAGGACCGCCGTCGCGGCCACCGTTGTCGCGGCCACCGGGACGAACGCGGCCTGGAACCCGCCTCCGGCCTGCAGGATCACCCCCGCCGCCACCGTGGCCACCACCGTGGTGGTGAACCCGCTCATGTTGACGAGCCCCGACGCGACCCCCGTCCGGTGCGCCGGCATGCCGTCGCGGGCGAAGTCGAACGACAGCGCGGGGGCCATCACCGCGCCCGCCGCGCTGACGACCAGGACGGCCACCACCACCGGCGCCGGCGGCAGGCCCCCCGGCCACGCAACGAGCGCCGTCCAGCCGACGCTGAACAGCGTCGCCAGGCCGATGGCGAACGGGCGCCGGATGCCGGGGGCGCGCCCCACGAACGCGCCCAGGACCGGCGAGATCCACAGCACCCCCGCGCCGAGGGCCGACAGCAGCAGCCCGGCCGCGGCGGGCGCCAGCCCCATGCCCTCGACGAGGAACGGGTAGCCCCACAGCACGCCGAGCATGGTGTAGGGCGGCATGACGGCCGCGTGGTGGGCCATCCCGACCAGCGGCCCGCGCGCCCGCAGCGCCTCGGCGACGCTCGCCCGCGCCCGCACGGGCGCGTGGACGCGCGGCCCCGCCGTTCCGGCGGGCCGGTCCCGGACGACGAGCAGCACGAGCGCCATCATCAGCAGGGTGAGGCCGCCCGCCCCGAGGAACGCCCACGTCCAGCCGACCCCGTGCAGCGCGGCCGACAGCGGGGCGACGCTGGCGACCTGCCCGATGCCCCCGGCCACCCCCGTCAGCGAGCTGACGAGCGCGTAGCGGGAGCGCGGGAACCACAGGGCCCCGAGCCGGATGACGTTGAGGAAGGTCACCGCGTCGCCGAGGCCGATGAGCACCCGGCCGGCGACCGCCGCCTCGATGTTCGGCGCCAGCGCGAACAGCACGACGCCCGCGGCCATGGCGGCGAGCCCGGCCAGGAGCGACCGGCGCGGCCCGAACCGGTCGGCCATGAGCCCGGTGGGCACCTGGAGCAGCACGTAGACGAGGAGCTGGAGCATGGGCAGCAGCGACAGCAGGGCCGGCCCCACGTCGAAGCGCTCCTGCGCCTCCAGGGCGGCCACGCCCAGCCCGTTGCGGTGGAACATGGCGAGGAAGTAGACGCCGACCGCCACGCCCCACACGAGCCACGCGCGGGCGCCGCCGGGCGGCTCGGCGGGGGCCGGCGCGGGCACGTCCGCCCCCGGATCGGCCCCATCGTCGGACGTCCGGACGCGCACGGCACCCCGGTTCGCGCGGGCGCTCATCGGCGGGCCCCCAGCAGGCGGGCGGCCGAGTCGAGGTGCGCGCCGACAGCGGCGGCCGCGGCCCCGGTGTCGCCGTCGCGGACGGCGGCGAGGATGGCGGCGTGCTCGGTGATGTTGGCGCGCATCCGGTCGGCGGTGCGGGCGCCCTCCTCCATCATCCGCAGCTGCCGGTCGCGCAGCGCGTCGTACAGCTCGGTGAGGATGGTGTTGCCGGCCGCGGCGACCACCGCGCGGTGGAACTCGCGGTCGGCCACGATGAAGGCGCGCCGGTCGCCGTCGAGTTCGTCGCGCATGCGGTCGAGCAGCGCTGTGAGCCGGGCGGTGAGCCCGGCCCGCTCCTCGGCGCCGGCGGCGGCGGCCCGTTCGGCGGTGTAGCCCTCGACCAGGCGGCGGGTCTCGATGACGTCGTCGATCTCGGCCTGCGACACCGGGACGACCAGGGCGCCGCGCTTGGGGAAGAGGCGGACGAGCCCTTCGGCCTCCAGCCGGAGCAGCGCCTCGCGGACCGGCGTGCGCGAGACGCCCACCCCGGTGGCGATGGTCCCCTCGCTGATCAGCTCCCCGCCGGCGTAGCGGCGGGTGAGGATGGCGTCCTTGGCGTAGCGGTACGCCCGGTCGGTGGCGGATTGCGTTGTATGCATGTTGTATCCATGCTAGCCGTGGTCCGTCCGCCTTCGGGGGTGATCCGGGGTGACCCGGCGCACCTCGGGGCGCACACGGCCCCCTGGCGCCACCTCCGCCGCCCCGGCCCCGTCCGCCTCCTCTTGTCCCGCGCGCGTGCGCGCACGCGCGCATAGGGACCGCGGGCGGCCCGCGGGGAAGGCCCGGGTGACCGACGGGGAACGGAGCGGCCAACGGCGGGGGCGGCGGGACGGCGGCGCCCGGCGGCACCCGGCCGCACCCGGCGGGCGGAGGCGCCCCG
>NZ_BCRK01000330.1 GCF_001552555.1 Nocardiopsis trehalosi NBRC 14201
TCGGCGACGACGGGGCGTTCCACCCCCTGGAACGTGAACCGCGCCTCAGCACCCTCACCCTCCACATCCACCACCACCAACTGGCCCGCCCGCAACTCCCCATACAAGATCTTCTCCGACAACGCGTCCTCGATCTCACGCTGGATCGTCCGCCGCAACGGCCGCGCCCCCAACACCGGGTCATACCCCCGCGACGCCAACACCCGCTTCGCGTCCGGACGCAACTCCAACCCCATATCCCGATCCTTCAACCGACCATCCAACCGCGCCACCATCAGATCCACGATCGACACGATCTCCGCCTCGGTCAACTGATGGAACACGATCACATCATCCACCCGGTTCAGAAACTCCGGCCGGAAATGCTGCTTCAACTCCTCACTGACCTTCGCCTTCATCCGATCATAATTCGACTTCGCATCATCAGAACGCGCGAACCCCATCGCCTGCCCCTTGGAGATATCCCGCGTCCCCAAGTTCGTCGTCATGATGATCACCGTGTTCTTGAAATCGACGTTGCGCCCCTGCGCATCCGTCAACCGCCCCTCCTCCAACACCTGCAGCAGAGAGTTGAAGATATCCGAATGCGCCTTCTCGATCTCATCGAACAACACCACCGAGAACGGCTTCCGCCGCACCTTCTCCGTGAGCTGCCCACCCTCCTCATACCCCACATACCCCGGAGGCGACCCGAACAGCCGCGACACCGTGTGCTTCTCCATGAACTCCGACATGTCCAACTGGATCAGCGAATCCTCATCCCCGAACAAGAACTCCGCCAACGTCTTGGACAACTCCGTCTTCCCCACACCCGACGGACCCGCGAAGATGAACGACCCCCCCGGACGCTTCGGATCCTTCAACCCCGCCCGCGTCCGACGGATCGCCTGCGACAACGCCGTGATCGCATCCTCCTGACCGATCACCCGCCGATGCAGCTCCTCCTCCATCCGCAGCAACCGCGACGACTCCTCCTCGGTCAACTTGAACACCGGGATCCCCGTCGCCGTCGCCAACACCTCAGCGATCAGCTCCTCATCCACCTCGGCCACGACATCCATGTCGCCGGCCTTCCACTCCTTCTCCCGCGCCGCCTTCGCCCCCAAAAGCCGCTTCTCATCATCACGCAGACCCGCCGCCTTCTCGAAGTCCTGCGCATCGATCGCCGACTCCTTCTCCTTGCGGACCCGCGCGATCTTCTCATCGAACTCCCGCAGATCCGGCGGCGCCGTCATCCGCCGAATCCGCATCCGCGACCCCGCCTCATCGATCAGATCGATCGCCTTGTCCGGCAGGAACCGATCCGAGATATAGCGGTCCGCCAACTGCGCCGCCGCCACCAGAGCCCCATCGGTGATCGACACCCGATGATGCGCCTCATACCGGTCCCGCAACCCCTTCAAGATCTCGATCGTGTGCGTGATCGTCGGCTCCTCCACCTGGATCGGCTGGAACCGCCGCTCCAAAGCCGCGTCCTTCTCCAGATGCTTGCGGTACTCATCCAGCGTCGTCGCACCGATCGTCTGCAACTCACCCCGCGCCAGCATCGGCTTCAGAATCGAGGCGGCGTCGATCGCACCCTCGGCCGCACCCGCACCCACCAGCGTGTGCAACTCATCGATGAACAAGATGATGTCACCACGCGTACGGATCTCCTTGAGGACCTTCTTCAACCGCTCCTCGAAATCACCCCGGTAACGCGACCCCGCCACCAGAGCACCCAGATCCAGCGTGTACAGCTGCTTGTCCTTCAACGTCTCCGGGATCTCCCCCTTGACGATCTTCTGCGCCAACCCCTCCACCACAGCGGTCTTGCCCACACCCGGCTCACCGATCAGAACCGGGTTGTTCTTCGTCCGCCGCGACAGCACCTGCATCACACGCTCGATCTCACGATCACGACCGATCACCGGATCCAGCTTCGACTCCCGCGCCGCCTGCGTCAGATTCCGACCGAACTGGTCCAAAACCAGCGACGTCGACGGCGCCGACTCCCCCGACGCCCCCGCCGAGGCCTGCGGCTCCTTGCCCTGGTAACCGTGCAGCAACTGGATCACCTGCTGGCGCACCCGGTTCAGATCCGCACCCAACTTCACCAGCACCTGCGCCGCGACACCCTCACCCTCCCGGATCAACCCCAAAAGGATGTGCTCGGTCCCGATGTAGTTGTGCCCCAGCTGCAGCGCCTCCCGCAGCGACAGCTCCAGAACCTTCTTCGCCCGCGGCGTGAACGGGATATGCCCCGACGGAGCCTGCTGCCCCTGCCCGATGATCTCCTCGACCTGCTGGCGCACCGCCTCCAGGCTGATCCCCAACGACTCCAGCGCCTTGGCCGCCACACCCTCACCCTCATGGATCAACCCCAAGAGGATGTGCTCGGTCCCGATGTAGTTGTGGTTCAGCATCCTGGCCTCTTCCTGCGCCAGAACCACCACGCGCCGAGCGCGGTCGGTAAACCTCTCGAACATGACTCGTCGCTCCTCACAGAGCGGACAGACAAGGACGGAGACTCCGACCCTCACCTTCCGC
>NZ_BCRK01000331.1 GCF_001552555.1 Nocardiopsis trehalosi NBRC 14201
GGGGCGGGACCGACCGGTCCCGCCCCGCTCCGCGTCCGGCGCGCGCCGGTCAGCCCGACGTCCAGTACGCCACCAGCCCGATGGCCGCCCCGACGAGCAGCACGGCCGCCGCGAGGGTGGCGCCGGCGTGGACGAGCGTCCGGGTGCGGTCGGCCGCCGCCCCGGTGCGCCCGCCGGTCGGCAGGTAGGCGTAGACCGCCGCGACGGCCAGCCCGGTGACGAGCCCGCCGATGTGCCCGGTCCACGAGATCTGCGGGACCAGGAACGTGATGAGCAGGTTCACGGCGAGCAGGCCCAGGATGAACCGGGTGTCGAGGTTCAGCCGCCGCCCGATGACGAACACCGCGCCGAACAGGCCGAAGACGGCCCCCGAGGCGCCCACGGACGCCTGGTCCGGCACCAGCGCCAGCGACAGGACCGACCCGCCGAGCGCGCTCAGCAGCCACAGCGCCAGGTAGCGCGCGTGGCCCAGCCAGTCCTCGACCTGGCGGCCGACCACCCACAGGGCGAACCCGTTGAACGCCACGTGCATGAGGCCGCCGTGCAGGAACGCCCCGGTGAGCAGCCGGTCCCACTGCCCGTTGATGACGCCGACGCCCCACATCATGTAGCGCCCGGCCAGGCCGGGGACCACGGACTGGGCGAGGAAGCCGGCGACGATGAGTCCGAGCAGCGCGTAGGTGACGTACGGCTGCCGCGCCACCCTCCCCCCGAAGACGGTGCGCGGCCGGCGCACGCCCTTCTGCCCCTCGGCCACGCACTGCACGCACTGGTGGCCCACCGGGGCCTCGCGCATGCAGTCCGGGCAGATCGGCCGGTCGCACCGCGTGCACCGGACGTAGGTCTCGCGTTCGGGGTGCCGGTAGCACGTGGGGACGGCCTGGGCGCCGGGCTCGCCGCTGCGGGGAGGAGGGGAGGCGCTCATGGGTCCGGCCCTAGCGCTCGATCTGCACGGACTGGATGACGACGTCCTCCAGCGGGCGGTCCTGCGGGTTGGTGTCGACCGCGGCGATGGCG
The DNA here is from genome assembly GCF_001552555.1 of Nocardiopsis trehalosi NBRC 14201. GTDB lineage: Bacteria > Actinomycetota > Actinomycetes > Streptosporangiales > Streptosporangiaceae > Nocardiopsis_B > Nocardiopsis_B trehalosi. Next base: position 1,018 of record NZ_BCRK01000331.1, read on the forward strand.
TCGACCACGTCGGTGCCCTCGACGACCTCACCGAAGATGGTGTGGCGGTTGTTCAGCCAGTCGGGGGTGCCCACGGTGATGAAGAACTGCGAACCGTTGGTGTTGGGGCCGGCGTTGGCCATGGCGAGCAGGTAGGGGCGGTCGAACTTGAGGCCGCTGAACTCGTCCTTGAACTTGTAGCCGGGGCCGCCGCGGCCGTTGCCGAGCGGGTCGCCGCCCTGGATCATGAAGTCGCCGATGACCCGGTGGAAGATCGTGCCGTCGTACAGCTTGGCGCTGCTCGGGCTCCCGGTGGTGGGGTCGATCCACTGCTTGGTGCCTTCGGCGAGGCCGACGAAGTTGGCCACCGTCTCCGGCGCCTGCTCCGCGAAGAGCTTGACGACGATCGTTCCCTTGGTGGTGTTCAGCCGCGCTCGGGGCTGACCGTTGACCTCGGACACCTGGGTGCCTTTCCGTTGTGGACGCTGACGGGCCCCACGTTACCGGCTCCGCCCGCGCCGTCTCGCTCCCGCCGCCCTCCGGCGCACGCCGCCGGACCGTCCGGCGCGCCAACGGCCGCCGAATGTTGTATAACGCACGGGTAACGCGGGTATGTGAGCCGCGCGATGGCGGCCCCGCGCATAGGACGTCCGCGTTCGGGCAGGGGCTACCCCGATGCTGAAAGAAAAGGAGGTCACCGTGCCCAGCAAACTCAAGCGCCGCACGGCCGAGTTCGACGCAGAGGCGGCCCTCGCCCGCCTGCAGGAACTCGCCCGCGAGCAGTCCGAGCGGTTCAGTCCCTACGCCGACCAGGCCAAGGAGACCGCCGCACTCCGGCTCCACCAGGCCCGCGGCTGGACCGCCCCCCGCCTGGAGCAGGCGGCGCAGCGCGTCGAGGACACCGTGGCGCCGCGCGTCGCCGACCTCCTCACCTCAGCGGCCCACAAGGTCGACCCCGGCCCCCTCCGCGGGCGGCGCCGCCTCCCCCGCGTGCTCGTCTTCGCCGGGGCGGCGACCCTCGGCGCCATCGCCGTATACGGGGTGCTGAAGCTGCGCCAGGCGTCCCAGGACGCCGAGTGGCAGGAGAACCTCGACCAGGCGCGCGAGCAGGTCCGCGAGACCCGTGAGCAGTTGTCGGCCAAGGCCAAGCAGGCCAAGGAGAAGGTGACCGGCACCGCCGCCGAGGTCAAGGACGACGCCGAGGAGGCCAAGGAGACCGCCGCCGCGGGCGCGAAGAAATCCGCGCAGGAGCTCAACGGCCGCGTGAAGAAGTAGGGCGCCCCGCTCAGGGACGGCCGCGAACGCCGATGGCCCCGCCGGAATCCGGCGGGGCCATCGGCGTTCGC
>NZ_BCRK01000332.1 GCF_001552555.1 Nocardiopsis trehalosi NBRC 14201
CCCCCCCGCCCCGCCCCGCTCCGGGCCGGCGGGCGGCCGGCGGCGGGGCGGGCGGTGTGCCGCCGGTCACAGCGGGTGGCGGTCCGGGGTGGCGGCGACCCCGGTCACGGCGGCGGAGCGGGCCGGGAGGGGCGTATCGGCACTGGTGGGGGCGTTCCGCGCCGCCTTCACTGGATCCACTCGTTTTCTTGAATCATTCCAGTTTGTGTCCTACTCTGGGTCCATGGACGACGCCACCGATCTCCGGGCGGCCGGGCTGCGGGTCACCGCCGCGCGGCTGGCGATCCTCGCGGCCGTTCGGTCCGGCAACCACCTCGACGCCGAGCACATCGCGGCCGGCGTCCGGGACCAGGTCGGCCACGTCTCGACGCAGGCGGTCTACGACTCCCTGCACGCGCTGACGGGGGCCGGGCTGCTGCGCCGCATCGAGCCCGCCGGATCGCCCGCGCGCTACGAGGTCCGTGTCGGCGACAACCACCACCACCTGGTGTGCCGCGGGTGCGGCGAGGTCACCGACATCGACTGCGTAATCGGCGAGGCGCCCTGCCTCGAACCCTCCGCCTCCCACGGCTACGTCATCGACCAGGCCGAGGTGGTGTTCTGGGGCGTCTGCCCGGCCTGCCGGGCCGCCGCCCCCGGCGGTACGCCCGGCTAGGGCCGTCCGCCCTCCCCGCCGGCCGCGGCGCGCGTGCGCGCCGCCGCCGGTCGCGGCCCCGCGCCGCCCCGCGCGGCCGTTCTCCTCATCTGCGAAAGGTGCGACAGTGACCCTTCCCTACAGCACGGACGACGCCGGCCACCCGGCTCCGAGCGACGGCTTCTCGCAGTCGGTGGGCCCCAACGGCCCGCTGCTGCTCCAGGACCACTTCCTGATCCAGAAGATGGCCCACTTCAACCGCGAGCGCGTGCCCGAGCGCGTCGTGCACGCCAAGGGCGGCGGCGCCTTCGGCGAGCTGGAGATCACCGAGGACGTCAGCCAGTTCACCAAGGCCGACCTGTTCCAGAAGGGCCGCAAGACCCCGCTGCTGCTGCGCTTCTCCACCGTCGCCGGCGAGCTGGGCAGCGCCGACAGCGCCCGCGACCCCCGCGGCTTCGCGCTGAAGTTCTACACCGAGCACGGCAACTACGACATCGTCGGCAACAACACGCCGATCTTCTTCATCCGCGACCCCTCGAAGTTCTCCGACTTCATCCACTCGCAGAAGCGCCGCGCCGACAACCAGCTGCACGACCACAACATGCAGTGGGACTTCTGGACGCTGAACCCGGAGTCGGCCCACCAGGTCTCCTTCCTGATGACCGACCGGGGCACCCCGAAGAGCTGGCGGCACGTCCACGGCTTCGGCAGCCACACCTTCCTCTGGTACAACGCCGCCGGCGACAAGTTCTGGGTGAAGTACCACTTCAAGACCGACCAGGGCATCGAGAACCTGACCGGCCCCGAGGCGAAGGCGCTGGAGGCGGCCGACCCCGACGTCCACCGCCGCGACCTGTGGCAGGCCATCGAGCGGCGCGAGTTCCCGTCCTGGACGGTGAACGTGCAGGTCATGCCGTTCGAGGACGCCGCCGACTACCGGTTCAACCCGTTCGACCTCACCAAGGTGTGGCCGCACGCCGACTACCCCGAGATCACCATCGGGCGCTTCACCCTGAACCGGAACCCGACGAACTACTTCGCCGAGATCGAGCAGGCCGGGTTCGAGCCGTCCAACCTGGTCCCCGGCATCGGCGCCAGCCCGGACAAGATGCTCCAGGGCCGGCTGTTCTCCTACCCCGACGCCCACCGGTACCGCATCGGCCCGAACTACCTGCAGCTCCCGGTGAACGCGCCGAAGTCGCCGGCCCGCAGCTACAACTTCGACGGCCCGATGGCGTTCACCAACAACGTCGACCCGGTCTACGCGCCGAACACGGTCGGCGGCCCGGTGGCGGCCGAGGACCTGTACAAGGGCGAGGACTACCACGTCGCGGGCGAGATCATCCGCTCCGCCTACCAGCTCCACAAGGAGGACGACGACTTCGGCCAGGCGCGCGCCCTGTGGGAGAAGGTCCTCTCCGAGGGCGAGCGCACCAACATGGTCGCCAACATCGTCGGCCACGCCTCGGCCCCCGAGGTCACCGCCGACATGAAGCAGCGCGTCGTGCAGTACTGGACCAACGTCCACTCCGACCTGGGTGCGGGCGTCGCGAAGGGCCTCGGCGTCATGGCCTGACTGACCCGGCTCCCGGCCGTCCCGGTGGCCGGCCGCACGGCCGCCGTTCCGGCGGAACGCGCCCCCGGGCGCGGATGACCCCATCCGCGCCCGGGGGC
>NZ_BCRK01000333.1 GCF_001552555.1 Nocardiopsis trehalosi NBRC 14201
GGGCCGACCGGGTTCCGGCGCGGCCGCGGGCCGCTCGGGCGGCGGCGCGGGCCGGGGGCCGGGCGGGCGGGGGTCGGGGGCGCCGGGCCCCTGCGGGGCCGGGGGCGCGGGCGGCGGCCCGGGCGCGGGGGCGGCGGGCCGTTCGGGGGCGGCGGCGGGCGGCGCGGTGGGCGGCGGGCGCAGCGGTTCGCCGTCGTTGACCAGGGCCAGCGCGGCCGCCGCGGCGACCGCGGTGGCGGCGGTGCCGGCGGCGGTGGCCTGCCGCTGGCTCCGCGACATCCGGCCCCACCAGCCCGCGCCGGGCGCGCCGGCGGGCAGGGCGGCGAGGTAGCCGCCGGCGGCCGGCCCGGCGAACAGCGGCAGCACGATGCCGCGCAGGCCGACGTTGACGTCCATCAGCTCGGCGCAGACCTCGCGGCACCGCCCGCAGCCGTCGAGGTGGGTGTCGACGACGGCGGTGTCGCGCTTGGCGAGCCCGCCGCGCACGTAGGCGCCGAGCAGCCGCAGCGCCGGCCGGCACGCCTCGGCCGCCGCGCCCCCGGCGAGGTGCATCTGCAGGTACGCCTGGCGCAGGCCCTCGCGGGCGCGGTAGGCCAGCGCGGCGACGCTGTTGGGGGTCATGCCGAGCAGCGGGGCGGCCTCGGCCGGGCGGACGCCCTCGATCTCGGTGTGCCACAGCACGGCCTGCCAGCGCTCGGGCAGGGACAGGAACGCGCGCGCGATCAGGGAGCGTTCGAGGCCCTCCAGGGCGGGGTCGACGAACGGCTCCCCGGAGTCGAAGGTCTCCATGTCGTCGGTGGCCACCTGGCGGCGCTCGCCGCGGGTGCGGTCGTAGGCGACGTGCCGCAGGGCGGTCAGCAGGTAGGGGCGGAAGCCGTCGCGCGGCCCGCCGCCGCGCCGGACCACGCTGAGCACCCGGGTGAAGGTCTCGGCGACGACGTCGTCGACCTCGCTTTCGCCGCGGACGAGCTGGCGGGCCAGCCCGCGGGCGGCGGCGTCGTGGCGCTCGTAGAGGACGGCGTAGGCGGCGGAGTCGCCCGCGCGCACCGCGTCGAGCAACGCGTCGTCACCGATCAGTAGCTCGGCGTGGTCCCCGTGGGGATCGGTCATGCCCCTCGTTCCTCCGCTGTCGGTCGGTCCGGCGCCGCGGACGCGGCGCGGTCACCGCGAGCACCCGGCCGGACGCCCTCCGCGACCGGCTCCCGGGAAAAATATCCCGCACTCGCGTCATAGCCGCCACCGAAGTCGGTGAATACGGGTGAAGGCCCCGGGGCGGAGCGCACCGGGAGGGTGCGGCCGAAGGCCGCCGCGGTGAGCGAACGGGACGGAGCGATGCCATGGCGGGGCACGACGCGAACGGTCCGGACGTCCTCGACGGCGCCGCGGTGCGCGGGCTGCGCGCGCGCTGGTGCCGGCGCAGCCGCGCCGCCTGGGACACCCCCGACGACTGGTGGACGCCCGCGGTCGACGCGGTCTGCGCGGCGGCGGTCGCCGGCGCGGACCTGGCGGGCGCCTGCGTCCGGTTGGGGCAGGCGCGGGCGCGGGCGGGCGTGGCCATCGGGGCGACCCTGGACGACTTCGCCGCGCTCTGCGCCGAGCTGGGCCGCCTGGAACCCCCGCTGCCGCTGGTGCGGGCGCTGGCCGAGGGGTGGGTCGACGGCGGCCGGTCGCGCGACGACTGCCGCGACCCGCTGACCGGCCTGGCCACCACCGCCTACCTGCGGACCCGGCTGGGCGAGCTGTACCGCGCGGCCGGCCCGGGGGCCGCGCCCGCGGCCCGCCACCTGCTGGTGATCGTGGCGCTGGAGGGGGCGCTCGACCCGTGGCGCCGCACCGCGCGCGCCATCGTGCTGGGCCACGAGCTGGCCCGGTTCTTCCGCGCCGGGGAGTCGATCGCCGTCCTCAGCCGCTCGCGCACGGCCGTGCTGGCCGCGAAGGGGCCGGGGCTGGCCGCCCGGCTGCCGCGGCTCCGCGCCGACCTGGCGTCCGGGCACGGGGCCGCCCTGTGGTGCGCCCCGCTGCCGGGGACGCACACCGAGGCGCTCGCCTTCCTGGAGGAGGTGGTGCGGCCCGCTCCCGGATGAGCGTCGAGACGCCGCCGGCACCGCGCGGCCCCGCAGAGGGGGCGGGACCCGGTGCCGCGGCCGCCGACCGGACGCGCCCGGCCGAGGGGGCGGGCGCGCCGGTCGGCACCCGCCGGGGCCGCGCGCCCCGGCGAAGGACCGCCGGCCGGTCGCGCGGAACGGCTCTCCGGCCCGCGAGGGCGGCCGTCCACGCCGGCCGGCGGTCGGGGCGGCGGG
>NZ_BCRK01000334.1 GCF_001552555.1 Nocardiopsis trehalosi NBRC 14201
ATGGACGCGCTAGACGTGAGGGGATCGCCGCCGGACCTACTGGCGGTTGCCGAATTCGGCTAAGCGGGATCAAGGCGGCGGCTCCGCCGCCGCGCCGGGGTCTGCCGCAAGCTGCGGGCTGGCGCCCGGTCTCCCGGCAGACCCCGGCGCCACCGCAGGCCGACAACTGCCGAAAGAACCCGCGGCGCCGGCGACTGACCCCCACTGCCGAAAAAACCGCCGCCCCCAAACGACCCGCGACACGCCGGTGCCACCCGCGCGCAGATACCTGCGCTCTTGTCCTCTTGGGGGCGCGGGGCGCGGGTCCGGCGGTGGGCGGGGCGGCGGTTCAACCGCCCCGCCCACCGGGGCCGTTACTTCTTCTTGGCCCAGTCGCGGAACTTGGCGCTCTCCTTCTGGATGTCCTTGCGGACACTCGCCGGAGTCGGCTCCTTGGGGAGCTCCGGCCCCTTGTCCTTCTTCGCCATGCTGGTCACCTCCTCGGCGCTCTGTGGAGTTGTCAAGCTGCGGGGTGAAGGGTCGGGGCCTTCGGTGGCTCAAACACCCCGACCCTTCACTGTAGATTCTACCCTATCTGAGGGTGGTTAAACCCTCAGCCACACTTGGGGTTCGGGCACGAACCGCCGTCGGCGATCCAGGTCCCACAGCGGGAGCAGGCGTACCCCTCCATGACGAGGACCATCCGGCGGATCATGTTCTTGATCTTCTGCATGTTCCCTCTCCTGGGTTTGGTGTGCGGATCGCAGATCCCTGCGCGCACCCCGCCCACCGCCGGACCCGCGCCCCGCGCCCCCAAAACGCCCTCACGTCAACCAGGAACCCGCCGCCACCGGGGAAGACACGCCGAAGCACCCCGCCGGCGGAAAACGAAAAGCGGAGAAACGCTCGTAGAGCGTCCCTCCGCTATAACTTGCTTTCAAGAGGTGGTGGCGTTAGGGGGCGGCCGCACCGGTCGCGCTTCCTGTACGGCGTACGGGTGAGGGGCGGCGCGTTCGCGCCTGCCGCCGCCCGGAGGCCCGTGGAGGGCCCCTGAGTGCGCCTCAGGGGCCCTCCAGGAGCGCTCAGAGGGCGGCGAGGGGGTCGGCGGCGGGGTGGCAGTCCCTGCAGCGGCGCATGGCCTCGCTGCCGTCGTCGCGGATGGCCATCACCAGGCGGGTGCGTTCGTCGCAGCGGCCGCACCAGGCGGGCTTGGGGCCGGTCACGGTGAAGCGGGCCGGGTCGGGGCGGGGGTCGGCGGGGCGGCCCCAGCCGGGGGTGCGGGTGCGGGCGCCCAGGAGGACGCGGACGGCGGAGCCGGCGTCGTTCAGGTCGCGGGTGAGCTCGTCGGTGATCGTGGCCTCGTCGCCGCCGGCGGCGAGTTCGCGTGCGACGCGCTCAGACAGCCGCTGGCGGTCGCGGGGGCCGGGGGCGCGGTGGTGGGAGGGCCAGCGGCGTACGGCGGCGTCCACGAGGCTCTGAGCGCGCTTCAGCGCGTCGTCCTCGGGTGGCGGAGCCTCGTCCTCCCTCCCGGCCGGTTGAGCAGGCTCCGCCGCTGGTGAGGAGGGGAGGGGAGGGGAGGAGTTGTTCTCTTGTTCTTCCTTCAAGTGCTCTCTCTTAGAGCCCCCCTGAAAACCAGGGCCTGGTTTCCAGTCGCTGGTGCTGACCTGCGGAAACGCCGTGTTCTCGCAGGTCAGGTCCAGCGACTGGTTTTCAGGCGCTGGCTCCGGTGCGGGTTCGGGTTCCGGGCGCGGCTGCGGAACGGGGTAGAGCCGGTAGTCGATGCGCCCCAAGGTGCCGTCGGGCAGGCGCTCGCGGGTGCGCACCAGGTAGCCCCGGTCCTCGAGTTGGCGCAGGCCCCGGCGGATCACGTCGCGGCCGCCCAGACCGGCGCGGACCATCGCGGGCACGTCGAAGCGGAAGCTGGTGGAGTGGCTGGCCATCCACGCGGCAGCGGCGCGGGCGGTGGCGGACAGGCTGGCGTCGCGGATGAAGGCGCGCGGGAACCGGAACCAGGGGTCCTCGGTCCAGGAGGCGTCGAGCGCGATGTAGGAACCCTGATCAGTCACTGGGCACCCCCCGCGAGGAACGAAGGGGTGACGGCCGCGATAGCGGCCGGGCGCTGTGCCGTCAGGGCAGGAGTCGATATACTCATAGCGTCTTTCGTTGTGACAGGCGAGGACCTTCGGCCGGGAGTGTGGAGCTCCCGGCCTTTTCTTTTGTCTGGGCGCGACCTTATCGCGCAGGCCCGCAGGGGTGGGAGATCCGCGCTGGTTGGGGCTCCGCGGGCGCCGGCCGCGCGC
>NZ_BCRK01000335.1 GCF_001552555.1 Nocardiopsis trehalosi NBRC 14201
TCGCGCGCTGGAGCGCGCGTCGAGCCGCGCCGCCCAGGCTGGCCGCACCGTGCCCGGCGGCCCGCCGGGCGCGGTCCGAGCCGCCCACAGCGCCAGGGGAGACCATGTCCGGACACACCGACAACGCCATCACCATCGACGCCCCGATGGACCTCGTGTGGCGCATGGCCAACGACGTGCCGTCGTGGCCGGAGCTGTTCACCGAGTACGCCGCCGCCGAGGTGCTGCACCGCGACGGCGACCGCGTCCGCTTCCGGCTCACCACCGTCCCCGACGAGAACGGCGCGTCGCAGACCTGGGTGTCGGAGCGCCTGCACGACCCGGCCGCGCGGACCGTGCGCGCCCAGCGCATCGAACTCGGCCCGTTCAAGTACATGCACCTGTTCTGGGAGTTCACGCCCGACGGCGACGGCGTCCGGCTGCGCTGGGTGCAGGACTTCGAGGTGCGGGACGACGCCCCGTTCGACGACGCGGCGGTCGCCGCGCGGCTGAACCGGTTGTCCCCGGTGCAGATGCGGCACATCCGCGCCGCGATCGAGAGCGCGGCGCGGGCGGCGGAGCCCGTGGACGCCGGCGCCTGACCGCGCCGGCGGCGGGGTGGTGCCGGGGGCCGGGCGGTCCGCCTCAGGCGCCGTCCGGGTGGTCGGCGCCGGCGGTCACCGGGGGCAGCGCCGACCACGGGAAGTCGATCCACCGGTCGGTGCGCCGCCACACGTACTCGCACTTCACCAGTGAGCGCGGCTTCTCGTAGATGACGGCGGTGCGGACCTCGGCGACGTGCGCGCGGCAGAAGTCGTGGACGAGCTTGAGCGTCCGGCCGCTGTCGGCGACGTCGTCGGCCACCAGCACCCGGCGGCGGCTCAGGTCGACGGTGCTGGGCACCGGCGGCAGCATGACCGGCATGTCCAGGGTCTCGCCGACCCCGGTGTAGAACTCGACGTTCATCACGTGCAGGTTCTTCACGTCGAGCGCGTAGCCGAGGCCGCCCGCCACGAACAGGCCGCCGCGCGCGATCGACAGGATGATGTCGGGCCGGTAGCCGTCGGCGGCGACGTCGCGCGCGAGGTCGCGCATCGCCGTGCCGAACAGCTCGTAGGTCAGGACCTCGCGCTCGCCGCTCACTACCGCTCCCCTGCCGCCGCCGGTCGGACCTCCGGCCGCGCGGCGGGCGGCCCGGGTGTCCGGCCGCCCGGACCAGGCCGGACGCCCCCAGTATCGCGCCCGGGCCCGCCCGTACCGCGCACCGGGGGTGCGGGCGCGGCCCGCCGCCGCACCGCCGGCCGGCCGCACGCTCCCGGGGCCGCCGGCCGGCCGCCGTCAGGTGTCGCCCTCCCGGGCGAACCAGAACCCCTCGGTGATGGCGTCGTCGAGCGACATGGCGCGGCCGCCGAAGTCGAGCCGCTCGTCGGCCAGCCGGCCCCACAGCACGAGGTCGTGCGGCGCGGGCGTGCCGCCCCCGCCGAGGACGGCCGCGCGGTGCGCGTGCACGGCGAGCGCCAACCGGGTCGCCACGGCCCGCGAGCGGTCGCGGTTGCGCGCCTGGTGCAGGTCGTGCGCCGTCTGCCGGTGCGCGTGGTGGGCGGCCTTGAGCTGGCGCAGCCGCATCTCGACCAGGTGCAGGAACTTCATCCGCCGCCGCCGCTTCTCGTCGAGCGGGGCCTTGGCGGCGCCGTACTCGCGGTCGGTGATGCGCCCGGCGTCGCGTGCGGCGCGCAGCTCGGCGAGCCGGGCCTTGTCGGCGGTCGAGCCGGTGCCGACCAGCTGCTTGGCCTCGACCAGCACCCCGCGCGTGCGCTCCACCAGCTCCCGGGAGAGCAGGTAGTGCTCCCACAGGTGGTCGTACTCGGGGTGCAGCCGCCGCGTGACGAACGGGTAGTACTCGGCGTCGCCCATGGCGCCGAGTTCGTGCATCGCCGTGATGGGCGGCGCCCCGCCCGCCCCCGCCCTCGCGGTGCCGACCGGCCCCTCGATCGCCATACACCCCTCCCGGCCGCCGACGTCGAGGTCAGCGTAGTGAGCCCGCGCCCACCGCACCGGCCTTTCCGCCAACCCCGCCCGGTCCGGGGCTCCGGGCCCGGATCCGGGCCCGGATCCGGGCCCGGATCCGGGCCCGCGGCATGGGGTCCACGGGCTCATGACCGGAACCGGCCACACCCCTATGATCCAGGGATCATTCGCCCCCCAGCCTGTCCCCTGGAGCCGCCATGTCCGACTCTCCCCGACCACCACGCGCACCGCGACCCCGGCGC
>NZ_BCRK01000336.1 GCF_001552555.1 Nocardiopsis trehalosi NBRC 14201
CCGGAGACGACGAAGAGGAGCCCCCCGGCGACGAGGACGACGAAGAGGACAACACCGACGACGACAGCTCCACCGGTGGCGGAGACGGTCCCGGCGGCGGTGGCGGCGGCGAGGACACGACGGCGATCACCTTCGGACAGGTGAAGAAGGTCATCACCGACCATCTGATGCCGTACGAGGAGAAGCTGGAAGAACACGACATCGTGTTCAGTCGCTACACCCAGAGCGGCGACGGCGAGTCGAAGCGGTTCCTCCTGTTCGGAAACCCCGAGCGGCTTCCGGCGGCCGGGGAACTCGGCACCAACATCGACACCTCCCTGGGGAAGATCAGCGAGATCGTCGGCGACCTCCTCACCGAGGTCGACCGGATCACCGACCGCCTCGAAGGCAACATGGCGGTGTTCCTGAACCTGGAGGACGACCAGGAACTCACCTCACGTGACCTGACGACGATCATGGGGCAGGGCCCCTCGGACAGCACGGGGGGCGGATCGAACAATTATGGCGGCGGCGGCTTCCCGTACCCGGGCGGGAATGACGACGACGAAGAAGACACCGACGAAGACGATGACGACGACAGCCAGTCGAATTAGTCCGCATCTTCGATAGGCCCGGAGGGAGCCAGCAATGCCGCCGCCACCCATCAACGACATCATGAACATCTTCGCGGATTCGGGGGATAAGGACGCCGTCCCTCCCATCAAGCATCCCGACGAGTTCCTCAAGCCCCGCTGGCTCACCGAGGGGATCTACTACCCGTGGGACAACATCCACTTCGGTAGCCACTGGAAGGACATGGAGCGGTGGTGGAGGTACCAGAACCCGAGCAACGACTACTGGGAGTACGCCGGGTACCTCTTCAACCGCGACATCTTCGAGGGCGAGAAGGGCGGCTGGAAATCGGACGGCGCGGAGGCCAGGTTCCGCGAGCAGATGCGCACGCTGGCGGGTATCGCCGTCAATGAGAACGGCGCGCATTCCTCCAACTACGACCTCGGGTCATCGATCACCATCGCCCGGGAGATCAACAACCTGGAGACCTATCTCCGGACCGTCGTGCCGCCCGACGGGAAAACGGGCCTGCTCAACGTCTACAACAACCTGAACCTTCCCGACAGCGCCTTCCAGGGCAGCGCGGCGGGCCAGTTCGCCACGCGCATCTTCGACCTGGCCGCCCGGCTGACCCACCTGTACGAGCAGCTGGCCCAGATCGACGGGCGGCTCACGCAGACCCGCGTCGACATCCTCAAGTACGCCGAGCCCCTCTACGAGAAGGTGCTGTCGTGGCTGGCCGATAACACCACCACCGCCTGGGAGATCGTCCAGAACTGGTACTTCAACGTTCCCATCGGCACCGAGACCTGGAACGACGCCCGGGACCAGTTCGTCATCCGCTACAGCAACCCCGACATGAAGCACGGGGAACTCTGGGGGGTCGTCGGCGACGAACGCACCGATTTCCTGATCGACGACACCCTCAAAGACGCCTGGTGGACGAAGTTCGACCCGGTACTGACGGCAGCGCAGGAATTCTGGACGGAAGCGGCCGGAATCCTCAGCGCCTCGAATAAAGCGATCGAATCGGTCGGCGATCTGATGGGCGCGCGCCCGCCGGAGACCTACGGGCAGCCGGACGACGATGAGGACGGGAACGGCGGCGGTGGCGGCGACGGCCCCGGCGGCATCCCGGAGGACATCTTCGACGGCATCTTCGACGATGTCTTCCCCGATGACATGTTCGACGACCTCATCCCCGACGACATCTTCGACGACACGTTCCCGGACGACATGTTCGACGACACGTTCCCCGACGACATGTTCGACGACATGTTCCCGGACGACATGTTCGAGGACCCGCCCCCGCCTCCGCCGCTGCCGATCGACGGTCCCGGGATGGGCGGCGACGGTCCGGCGGGCCCCGAGGGCATCCGTCCGCCGGGCGACTTCACCGCCGACGACCTGCCGCCCCCGCCGTTGGAGACCAACGGCCCCGGCGGCATCGGCGACGACTTCCGCGAGATCCCCCCGCCGGGCGACTTCGGCGGCGGCAACCCACCGCCCCCGCTGGGCCTCACC
>NZ_BCRK01000337.1 GCF_001552555.1 Nocardiopsis trehalosi NBRC 14201
GGGGGGGTCGGGGCGGGCGGAGGCCGGCCTCCACGGGCGGTGCGGCGTCGGCCGACCGGCCACGGGGTGGGCGCGGCCGGGCTCCCCCGGTCCCGGGGGCGGGTTTGTGGCTTCTTTGATCCCGCTTTCACAGCGGGGGCCGAACCTATGGGCGGAGGCCCGTCCCGCGACGCGGAACCGATGTGGAGGAGGAGTCCGGCACATGACGCTGGCGGATGAGACACGAGCACCCGAACCGGTGGCGGCGCCCCCGCGCCCGCCGTCCCTGGCGCAGCGGACGGCGGACCTCCGGGAGCTGAAGGACGCCGTCGCCGCGGGCCCGAGCGAGCGCGCCACCGAGGCGCAGCACGCGCGCGGCAAGCTGACCGCGCGGGAGCGCATCGACCTGCTCCTGGACAAGGGGTCGTTCACCGAGATCGAGGGGCTGCGCCGGCACCGGGCGACCGGGTTCGGCCTGGAGGCGCGGCGGCCGCACACCGACGGCGTGGTCACCGGGTGGGGCACGGTCGACGGGCGGACGGTGTTCGTCTACGCCCACGACTTCCGGATCTTCGGCGGCGCCCTCGGCGAGGCGCACGCCGCCAAGATCCACAAGATCATGGACCTGGCCGCCTCGGCCGGGGCCCCGCTGGTCAGCCTGAACGACGGCGCCGGCGCGCGCATCCAGGAGGGCGTGACCGCGCTCGCGGGCTACGGCGGGATCTTCACCCGCAACGTCCGCTCCTCGGGGGTGATCCCGCAGATCAGCGTCATGCTGGGGCCGTGCGCCGGCGGCGCCGCCTACTCCCCCGCGCTGACCGACTTCGTGTTCATGGTGCGGTCGACCTCGCAGATGTTCATCACCGGCCCCGACGTGGTCGAGGCGGTGACCGGGGAGCGCATCAGCCAGGACGACCTCGGCGGCGCCCGGGTGCACGCGAGCGTCAGCGGGGTCGCCGCGTTCGACTTCGACAACGAGGAGGACTGCCTGGCGGAGGTCCGGTACCTGCTGTCGTACCTGCCCGCCAACAACCAGGAGCTGCCGCCGCAGGCGTCCTCCGCCGACCCCGCCGACCGGCGCGGCGAGCGCCTGGTCGACCTGGTGCCCAGCGACCCGGGGCGCCCCTACGACATGCGCGAGGTCATCGAGGAGGTCGTCGACGACGGCGAGTACCTGGAGATCCAGGCGGGCTGGGCGCCGAACCTGATCTGCGCGCTGGCCCGGATCGACGGCGCGGTGGTCGGCATCGTGGCCAACCAGCCGATGGCGCTGGCGGGGGTGCTCGACATCGACGCGTCCGACAAGGGGGCGCGGTTCGTCAACACCTGCGACGCGTTCAACATCCCCCTGGTGACGCTGGTCGACGTGCCGGGCTTCCTGCCCGGCGCCGACCAGGAGCACAACGGCATCATCCGGCACGGCGCCAAGCTGCTCTACGCCTACTGCCGGGCGACCGTGCCGCGCATCCAGGTGATCCTGCGCAAGGCGTACGGCGGCGCCTACATCGTCATGGACTCGCGGTCGATCGGCGCCGACCTGTCGCTGGCCTGGCCGGGCAACGAGATCGCGGTGATGGGCGCCGAGGGCGCGGCCAACGTGGTGTTCCGCCGGGACATCGCGGCCGCCGAGGACCCGGAGGCGCGCCGCGCCGAACTGGTCGAGGAGTACCGGGAGCAGCTGATGCACCCGTTCTACGCGGCCGAGCGCGGCCTGGTGGACGACGTCATCGACCCGGCGGAGACCCGGTCGGTGCTGGCGCGGTCGCTGGCCGCGCTGCGCCGCAAGGAGTCCCCCGCCCCCTACCGCAAGCACGGCAACCCCCCGATGTGAGGAGGCGGCGGCGCCCCGCTGCGGCGGGGCGCCGCGACCGGTCATGACCGAACAGGTGGCGCGGGTCCCCGAGGGGGACGCATCCGCGGAGACGGTGCAGACGGTGTTCGACGTGCGGCGCGGGCGGCCCGCGGCCGACGAGCTGGCGGCCGTGGTGGTGGTGCTGGCGTCGGTGCTGCGGCCCGGCGGCGCGGACCCCGGGGCGGCGGCCCCGGCGGCGCGGGCGCCGTGGACCCGGGCGGGGGCCTA
>NZ_BCRK01000338.1 GCF_001552555.1 Nocardiopsis trehalosi NBRC 14201
CCCGCCGCCCCGCGCGGCGCGGCCGCCCCGCCACCCGGGACGGGGCCGCGCAGGAGCCCCGCGCGCCGACCGGGAGGTGCCATGGGCGACGACGTGCCCGTCGACGTGGAGGCGGCCGGCACGGGCCCCGTGAACGGCGCCATGGGCGGCGCCGAGGCGTTCCGCGAGCCCGTGCGGCGGGCGCGGGACCGGCGGCGCCGAGGCCCCGGGCCGCGCCCGCCCGGCCGCGCCGGAGGGCCGGCCGCCGGGGCGGCCGGCCGGGATCACAGCGGACCGTCGTCGCGCCGGAGCCACCACAGCGCGAACCGGAGCACCGCGCACCCGGTGCGCACCAGGGCCACCGACAGCCGGAAGAGTTCGGCGCGCCGTTCGCGTGGCGGGCCGCCCCATGGATCGCTCATCTGGTACCACCTCCCCGGGACGCTGCGGTGGGTGCGGCGGACCGGCGGCCCGCCGCACCGGCGCGGCCGGAGCGTCCCTCGTGTTCCCCCAGGTACGGGCCGTGGTCGGCACCATCGGTGCACCCGTCCGCACTCAGGGTAATCGTACACCAGTTCGAACGAAGGGGCCAGGGGCGGCACCGCGCCCGCCCCGGGCGGGGCGGGCACGCACCGGGTCACCCCTTCACGCACACCACCTGGCGCAGGTGCGCGACGACCTGCACCAGGTCGGTCTGGGCCTCGATGACCGCCGACAGGTCCTTGTAGGCGGCCGGGATCTCGTCGATCACCCCGGCGTCCTTGCGGCACTCCACGCCCTTGGTCTGCTCCACCAGGTCGGCCTCGGTGAACGTCTTCCGCGCCTTGTTCCGGCTCATCCGCCGCCCGGCGCCGTGCGACGCCGAGTTGAACGACGCCTCGTTGCCCAGCCCGCGCACGATGTAGGTGCCGGTGGCCATGGAGCCCGGGATGATGCCGAGGTCGCCGGCGCCCGCCCGGATCGCCCCCTTGCGGGTGACCAGCACGTCGACCCCGTCGTAGACCTCCTCGGCCACGTAGTTGTGGTGGCAGGAGATCCACTCCTCGGCCCGCACGCGGGGCAGCAGCCGCCGCACCGCGCCCAGCGCCAGCCCCATCATGACGTCGCGGTTGCGCCGCGCGTAGTCCTGCGCCCAGAAGAGGTCGCGCCGGTAGGCGTCCATCTCCGGGGTGCCCGAGACGAACACGGCGAGGTCGCGGTCGGGCAGGTCGCTGTTGTGCGGCAGCCGGCGCGCCTGCTCGATGTGGTACTCGGCCAGTTCCTTGCCGATGTTGCGCGACCCCGAGTGCAGCACGATCCACACCGCCCCGGCGTCGTCCAGGCAGACCTCCAGGAAGTGGTTGCCGCCGCCGAGCGTGCCGATCTGGTTGGCCGCGCGCTGCCGACGCGGCCGCACCGGCCGGGCGAGGCGGTCGAAACCGGCCCAGAACGCGTCCCAGTCGGCCGTGCGCAGGCCGTGCACCCGCCGCGGGTCGACCGGGGTGGTGTGCGCGTGGAAGCCCACGGGCACGGCCGCCTCCAGCGCCGAGCGGACCGGGCCGAGGTCGTCGGGCAGGTCCTCGGCGGTGAGCGAGGTGCGCACCGCGGTCATGCCGCAGCCGATGTCGACGCCGACGGCGGCGGGGGAGACGGCGTCGCGCATGGCGATCACCGACCCGACCGTGGCGCCCTTGCCGTAGTGGACGTCCGGCATGACCGCCAGCCCGTGCACCCAGGGCAGCCGGGTGACGTTGCGGAGCTGGTCCATGGCCGCGGACTCGACGGTGTCGGGGTCGGCCCACATGCGGATGGGGACGCGCGCCCCCGGAGCCTCGGTGTACGGCATCAGGGTGACCTCCCTTTCCGGGCGGGGTGGCGGATGGCACGGCGCCCTGGCGCCGTGCGTCCCCTATGACGCCAGACCCGCCGCCCCGTGGCAAACCCTTTTCCACCGGACCGCGCCCCGAACCCGTCCGGGCGCCGCCGCGCCCACCCGCCGCGACCCGCCGCGACCCGCCCGCGCGGCGCGCGGGCGCGGGCACCGGCGGGG
>NZ_BCRK01000339.1 GCF_001552555.1 Nocardiopsis trehalosi NBRC 14201
TTCCGCTTGCCCTGGACGGTGTAGATGGCGTTGGCGCCCCGCTCCGGGCCGATCTCCTCGTTGCAGGTGGCCGCGCCGCCGCCGCCCAGCTCGTCGGTGAAGATGACCGTCCGGGCGTCGTTGGTGAACGTCGCCGAGTGCCAGAACGCGTAGTTCTCGTCGCGGACGGTCTCGGTCACCACCGGGTTCAGCGGGTCGCTGATGTCCATCAGCACGCCCTCGCCCATGCAGGCGCCGGCGGCGATGTCCTTGGCCGGGAACACGGTGATGTCGTGGCAGCCCTCGGTGGGCCGCAGCAGGCCCTCCTGGTCGTGGTTGCCGCCCTCGGGGAAGAGCACCGGCTTGGCCACGACCGCGGCGGAGGCCGGGTCGTCCTTGGGGACCTCGATGATGGAGATCTTGTCGTGCGGCGGCCGGCAGTTCGGGAAGCTCTCCGACGGCGCGTACGACGAGACGTAGATCAGGTCGCTGTCCTCGCCGGGCAGCAGCGTGTTGGTGTGCGAGCCGCAGTCGGTGCGGACGGCCGCGACGTACTCCGGGTTGGCCTTGTCGGAGATGTCGAAGATCCGCATGCCCTCGAAGGCGTCCGGGTCCTCGGCGGTGCTCTCGCCGGACCCGCACTCCTCGTTGACCTGCGGGTACTCGACCGAGTAGTAGAGCAGGTCGCCGCTGACCGACACGTCGCCCTGGCCGCCGGGGCACAGGACGGCGCTGGTGATCACGGGCTCGGCCGGGTCGGAGACGTCGTGGATGACGAACCCGTTGTAGTTGCCGACGATCACGTGGTCGCCGGTGAAGGCGAGGTCGGAGTTGCTGACGTCGAAGCCCTCGGGCTTGGGGAGGTTGGCGACGTGGTCGATGTTGTCGCTCTTGACGATCTGGTCGACCGGCGTCGGGGCGTCCGCGTTGGCCGCAGCGGGGGTGAGCAGGGCGGCACCGGCCATGACCGCCGCCGAGAGGGCGGCGAGGACGGCCGCGGAGGCTCCGCGCCGCGACGGGCGTCTCGTGGACGCCCGGGGGGATGTCGGCATGTGGGGGGTTCCTCCTAGGTCACACCGTCGAATCACAGAGAAGATACATACGCCTCCTAACGGGTGACTAGATGTGAAGGTCACATAAAGCCCAGAAGCCGACATTAACCCTGATCAATGGTCGGGAATACGCAGCGTGACACCGCCGGGAACAGCCGCATACTGGACAAACGACCGCCCGACTGAGTAGACAGACCCCCAGAGGCGGCACCGAAGCCCCTCACCGACCCCCGCGGAAGGAGCCCCCCGTTGCGCCACCGGGTACTGGCGGCGGGAGCCGCCCTGCTGCTCACCGGAGCCGCAGCCTGCTCCTCGGCCGACTCCGCCGACGGCCCGCCGGTGCTCGCGCCCGGCGCCCCCGGCGAGTCCGCGTCCCCCGCCTCGCAGGACCAGATCGACGCGGCCACCGCGTCCATCCGGCACAACGAGGCCGACGTCGAGTACGTGCTCATGATGATCGAGCACCACGGGCAGGCCATCGAGATGACCGACCTGGTCGAGGACCGGGTCGAAAACGAGGACCTGCGGCTGATCGCCGACCGCATCGGCGACGCCCAGGGCCCCGAGATCGAGGCCATGGAGGGCTGGCTCGACGTCAACGTGTACGGCCCGGCCGAGGAGAACCCCAACCACCAGGGCTTCTGCGCCGACGGCCCCGACGCCGAGGGCCACCACGGCGGCGGGGGCGAGTGCCCCGTCGACCTCGACCACGAGTCCATGCCGGGCATGGCCAGCCCCGAGGAGATGGACGAGCTGGAGGCCGCCGAGGGCGCCTCGTTCGACGAGCTGTTCGTCGAGCTGATGACCGCCCACCACGAGGGCGCGATCACCATGGCCGAGGAGGAGGTCGCCTCCGGCAAGCACCCCGAGGTGCTGAAGATGGCCGGCGACGTCATGGTGGAGCAGCAGGCCGACATCAACCGGATGGCCGAGGCCATGGGCGACTAGGGAGTGTTTTCT
>NZ_BCRK01000340.1 GCF_001552555.1 Nocardiopsis trehalosi NBRC 14201
TCGGCGCCCGCCGTGACCGGCGGGCTCCTCGCCGCGCAGGCCGCGCTGCACCTGCTGCTGCACGCGGCCGCCCCCGGCGGGGGACACGGCGTCCCCACCGGACTCGCCGCGCTCGGCCACGTGTGCGGCGACGCGCTGCTCAACGGGGGCGGGCCGGTCATGGTCCTCGCCCATGTGTGGGCCGCCCTCGTCACCGGCTGGTGGCTGGCGTCCGGCGAGGAGGCCCTGTGGGCCGTCGCCGGCCGGCTCCGGGCGGCCCTGCTGCCGCCGCCGGTCGGCCCGGTGCGGACACCGCGCCCGGCCCCCGCCCGGCGGGGCGACACGGCCCCCGCCGCCCTGCGGTCGCGGCTGCTCCGGCACGCGGTCGCCGGACGGGCGCCCCCGGCCGTTCCCAGCTAGGGACTGTCCTTCGACGTCCCCCGGACCGGCGTGCGCCGTCCGGGCCCCCGCCGTGCGCGCCGCGAAGCGCCGCACGGAGCGCGTGACCGCGCGCCCGAAGCGCCGCGAAGGACACGACCTCGATGGGGCCCTCCGCGCCACCGGACCCCGGACGCGCGGAGGACACCCCCGAAGACGGCCACCATCCACCGCCACGCCGCACGCGGCCCCGCCGCTGCGCGTCGGCCTGCCACGGGAACGACCACCATGCCCACCGCACCCCGACCGTCGCGGCCGCTCCTGCGCGGAGCGGCCCTCGCCGCCGTCCTGCCCGTCCTCGCCGCCTGCTCCGGCGGCCCGCAGCAGCCCGGCGACGACTCGCCCTACAACGGGACCCCGATCGACGGCGCCTTCGAGCTGCCCGACGCGACCTTCACCGACACCGACGGCGCCGACTACCACCTGCGCGACGACTCCGCGGGCCGCACCACCGCCGTCTTCTTCGGCTTCACCAACTGCCCCGACATCTGCCCGACCACGATGGCCGACCTCGCCGTCGCCACCGCCGACCTCACCCCGGAGGAGCGCGACGCCTTCTCCGTCGTCTTCGTGACGGCCGACCCCGAGCGCGACGACCCGGACCTCCTTCGCACCTGGCTCGACAGCTTCGACCCGTCGTTCACCGGGCTCAGCGGCGACCTGGACACCACCGACTCCGCAGCGGCGGACCTCGGCGTCTCCGTCGACCGCCCCGAGGACCGCAGCGGCGACTACCAGGTCGGCCACGGCAGCCAGACCCTCGTCTTCGGGCCCGACGGCACGTCCCGGCTGATGTGGAGCTACGGCACCGAGCCCGACGCCATCGCCGGCGACCTGCGGCTCCTCCTCGCCGAGGAGGCGGAATGAGCACCGCCACCGACGCCGACCGGAGCGGCGTCCCGGCCGGTGCCCAGATGGACGGCCTGCGGGCTCCGCGCCCGGTGGCGGTGCGGCGCGGGCGGGCCGGCCGGCGTGCGGGGGCGGCGGTGGTCGTGGCCGCGCTCGCCGCCGCCGTGGCCGGGTGCGGCGGCACCGCCCCGGCGGAGTCCGGGCCGCCGGAGGCGTCCGCCGGGAGCGCACCGAGCATCGCGGTCGAGGACGCCGTCGTCCGCGTCCCCTCGGCCCCCGACGTCACCGCCGGGTACCTCACCGTCGTCAACGGCGGCGGCGACGACACCCTCACCGGGGTGGCCGCCGACGCCGCCGAGGAGGTCCAGATGCACGACACCGTCGCCGACGGCGACCAGGTGCGCATGGAGCGGCGGGAGACCGTGCCGGTCGGCGCGGGGGAGACGGTGGAGTTCGCCACCGGCGGCCTGCACCTCATGCTGCTGCGGCCCGACGCCGACCTGGCCCCGGGCGACACGGTCGCCCTCACCCTCACCTTCGAGCGGTCGGGCGACGTGTCCGTCGACGCGGCCGTGGAGGACCCGATGGCGGCGGACTCCCCCTCGGCCGACGCCGACGCGGACCACGGCGACCACGGCGACCACGGCTGACCCGCCCGGCGGCCGCCCCGACGGGGCGGCCGCCGGA
>NZ_BCRK01000341.1 GCF_001552555.1 Nocardiopsis trehalosi NBRC 14201
GGGGGGGGGGGGGGGGGGGGGGGGGGGGGTCGGCGCCTCGGCGGCGGCGCCGCACCCGGTGGCGGCCGCGAGGAGGGCACCGGCGGCGGCGACCGCGGCGAGGCGGTGGCGCGCGGCGCTCCGCGACCGGGACGGGCGGTCGGCGCGCCGGGGGGCGGACCGCACCTCCGGTCCGGTCGACGTGGGGGTCTGGTCGGTGGCCACGAACGCTCTCCTGACTCTCCGCGCCGGGTGTGCGGACGGTGTCCGCGAGCGGCACCCGGCGCCGCGTTCACAGCCTGGCGGGCGGGGGGTTCCGGGGGCATCGGGCGCGGGTCGGCACCCGGTTTACGACCTTTGGGGGAGGGCGGGTGCGCCGGAGGTCGGCGCCCGCGCCGCCGACCCGCGCGGACGCCCGCGAGGGGGCCGCGCCGGCCCGGCCCGGCCGCGCGGGGAGAAGCGGTGGGCGCGCCGGGCGGCGGCTGCGAGACTACGGCCCCGCCCGCTCCGGAGGCCGGCGGCCGCCGCGCCGCCCCGTTCCGGGCCGGGGCGCACCCGCACCGACGCGAGGCAGGGCGGATGACCGTACCCGGCACCCCGGTCGGCCGCGGACCGGGCGCCGCTGCGGCGGCACCGGCCGCGTCCGGGCGGACCGGGCGGGGTAGCCCCCGGGAGCCGGACGCGGCCGCCGGACACGGGGACGCCGACGCCCGGGGGGCCGGGGCGCCCATCGCAGGACACGACCAGAGGAGACGTACGTGGACCACTATGTCGACCCCCGATCGGGGCGCACCTACCCCCTCGACGCGCGGCGCTGGCGGGGTGACGACGGCGCCCCGCTCACCGTGGCGCCGGGGCCGGGCATCGGTCCGGCGGACGTCGACACCGCCACCCGCTCGCTGTGGCGCTACCGCGCGGCGCTGCCCGCCGCCACCGGTCGGCCGGTGACGATCGGCGAGGGGTGCACGCCCCTGGTCGCCCGGCGCTGGGGCGGGGTCGACGTCCTGCTCAAGCTGGAGTCGGCCAACCCCACCGGCAGCTTCAAGGACCGGGGGGTGAGCGTCATGGTGTCGGCGCTCGCCGCCGCCGGGGTCGACGCGGTGGTCGAGGACAGCTCGGGCAACGGCGGCGCGGCGGTGGCGGCCTACTGCGCGGCGGCCGGGATCGGCGCCCGCGTCCTGGTGCCCGAGGGCACGTCGCCGGGCAAGGTGATCCAGGCGCGGGCGTACGGCGCCGAGGTGGCGGAGGTGCCGGGCGACCGGGCGGCGACCGCCGAGCGGGCGCTGGTGGAGGCCCGGTCGACCGCCTACGCGAGCCACAACCGGCACCCGCTGTTCCTCCAGGGCACCAAGACCCTGGCCTACGAGCTGTGGGAGGACCTGGGGTTCGCCGCGCCCGACGCGGTGGTCACGGTGGCGGGCGCGGGCAGCATCGTGCTGGGCTGCGACCTCGGGTTCGGCGAGCTGCGCGCCGCCGGCCGGATCGACCGGCTCCCCCGACTGCTGGTCGCCCAGCCCGAGCGGTGCGCGCCCGTGCACGCCGCGTTCCAGGGCGGCCCGGCCCCGGCCTTCGGGCCGACCATCGCCGAGGGTGCGGCGATCCGGGAGCCCGTCCGGCTGCCGGAGGTGGTCGCCGCGATCCGCCGGTCCGGCGGCGACACGGTCGCCGTCCCCGAGGACGGCATCGCGGCGGCGGTCCGGCGCCTGGCGGGTGCGGGCGTCTACGCCGAGCCGACCTCGGCGACGGCGGCGGCCGCGATCGACGCCTTCGCCGCGCGCGGCGCGATCCGCCCCGGCGAGACGGTCGCCGTCGTCGTGACGGGTTCGGGCCTCAAGGCGTCGGCCGCGATGGAGCGCCTCCTCGCCTGACCACCGCCCCGGGCCTCCCGCCCCGGCGGCCGGCGCCGCGCCGTGTCGACGTGTCGGCCCGGCCATGGGTAGACACGTCGACA
>NZ_BCRK01000342.1 GCF_001552555.1 Nocardiopsis trehalosi NBRC 14201
CCGGGGCGCCCCTCCCCGCCCCGGCCGGGCGGCCCCCTCGCCCCACCCCCCGACCCCCGTCCCCGCGCCCCGCACCGGGCCGCGGGACGGGCCGCGGGCGCGGCGCCGCCAGCGCGCCCGCACCCTCGTCAGCCCTGCACACGCACCGCTGACCCCTTCGGCGGCCGGACCCCAGCCGGAACCCGGCCGCCGCCCCACCCGAGGACCCCCGGCCCCGATGCGCCCGCACGCGGCGGGGGCACCGCGGGCCACGACCGAAGGGGCTGAAACCGGCACATGAGAATCCGCAGATCGGCGCCCGGCGGCGCCGACGCACCACCCGCCGCCACCGACACCCCCGTCACCTCCCCCGCCACCGGCACCGGCGCGCCGCCGCCGGACCGCCCCGAGGACGAGCGCCTGCCGCCGCGGCTGCTCCTCCTCTACGGCCTCCAGCACATCCTCACCATGTACGCCGGCGCGGTCGCCCCCGCGCTGGTCATCGGCGGCGCGGCCGGGCTCGGCGGCGCCGATCTGGGCATCCTCGTCAGCGGCGCGCTCCTGGTGGCGGGCATCGCCACCCTCCTGCAGACCCTCGGCCCCTGGCGCACCGGCGCCCGGCTGCCCATCGTCGTGGGCGCCTCGTTCGTGCCGGTCAGCGCCATGACCGCGATCGCCGCCGACCCCGGGCAGGGGCTGCCGGTCGTGTTCGGCGCCTCGATCGCCGGGGGCCTGTTCGCCCTCTGCCTGACCCCGTTCTTCGGCCAGCTCGTCCGGTTCTTCCCGCCGGTGGTCACCGGCACCCTCATCACCGTCATCGGCCTGTCGCTGATGCCGGTCGCGGCCGGCTGGATCGTCGACGGCGGCACCGCCGTGCACACCGTCGACGGGGTCGCCACCGAGGTCCCGATGCCGGCGCTGGGCGACCTCGCCCTCGGCGGGGCGACGCTGGTGCTGGTGCTGGTGCTCTCCCGGGTGCTGCCGGGCCTGCTCAGCCGGGTGTCGATCCTGCTCGGCCTGATCGGCGGGACGCTGCTCGCGGTCCCGTTCGGCGCGGCCGACTTCGGCGGCGTGGCCGACGGCCCGGTGTTCTCCCTGGGCTCGCCCCTGCACTTCGGCCCGCCGGAGTTCCCGCCCGCCGCGGTGCTGACGATGTGCGTCGTCATGCTCGTGGTGCTCACCGAGGGCGCCTCGCACATCATCGCGGTGGGCGAGATCGTGGGCGCGAAGGTGGACGGCCGGCGCATCTCCGCCGGGCTGCGCGCCGACGTGAGCGCCTCGATCATCGGCCCGATCTTCAACGGCACCCCGGGCAGCTCGTTCGCGCAGAACATCGGGCTCATCGCCCTGACCGGGGTGCGCAGCCGGTTCGTCGTCGCCACCGGCGCCGGGATGCTCATCGTCCTCGGCCTGTTCCCGATCCTGGGCCGGGTGGTGGCGGCCATCCCGATGCCGGTGCTCGGCGGGGCCGGGCTCGTGCTGTTCGGCACCGTGGCCGCCAGCGGCATCCGCACCCTGGGCAAGGTGGACTTCGACGACAACCTCAACCTGGTCCTGGTGGCGACCTCGCTGGGCGTGGGCATCGTGCCCATGGCCGTGCCGACCTTCTACGACGCCCTGCCGGGGTGGCTGTCGACCATCCTGCACTCGGGGATCGTGGGGGCGGCGCTGATGGCGATCGTGCTGAACATCCTGTTCAACATCGTCGGCGGCGGCCGGTTCGCCAAGGGGCCGTCCGTGTTCGCCGCGGCGCCCACGCTCGACCAGACCTACCCGACCGACGGCGCGGACGCGGAAGCCGACCCGGCGAGGGGCGCGGCCGCCGACGCGGACGCCGCGACCGGCGCGGCCGGGGGCGCGGCCGCCGATCCGGCGCCGTCCCGGGACGGCTGAGACGCGGCGGCCCGGGGCGGAGGTCCGCCCCGGGCCGCC
>NZ_BCRK01000344.1 GCF_001552555.1 Nocardiopsis trehalosi NBRC 14201
GGCCGGCGCACCGGACACGGGTCCGGGCGCCGGCCGCCGCCGTTCACGGGGCCGCCGCGAGGCGGCCGGGTCGGCGCGGGACCGGGGCTGGCCAGGGTGTGAGGAGACCCTTGTCAGAGGTTGGGTACCTGTTGCGTGTGACGTGGTACCGATCGACCGGTGTACGGGCGGCCGTCGAGGCCGCTCTGCTACGCGTGTACAACGGACACACCGTCTGAGTGAGTGGTAGGCGGATAGGCGAAGATGCCGGCTACACGTGACCTGCTACGAACCGCACTTCGGTGCCCCGGGCCCGCTGTCTGTGGGGAGTCAGTCCAGGTCGGCCAGCTCCGTCTTGTTCGCGCGGTTGATCGCCTGCTTCACGCGCTGGGCGAACTCGCCGATGCGGTCGATCTCGTCCCACTGCCCGCGCCGCGGCAGGCCGTAGTCGGTGACCTCGACGACGTCGTGGCCGAGCAGCTGCATCTCCTCGATCTTCAGCCCCTTGTCGCTGAAGGTCTCGCGCTTGCGCTCGATCCGGCGGACCGTGCGGTAGCGGATCCAGGAGTCGCCGCTGTCGATCACGCCGACGTCGTCGGCGCGCAGCGGGACGGCGCGGGCGGCCTGCTCCAGCTTGGGGATGATGTCGGACTTGAGCACCAGCAGCTCGGGGATGGAGAGTGTGCGGACCGTGCCGTCCAGCCCCTCGATCTCGGCCCGCGCCTGCTGGTTGGTGCGCGAGATGCGCAGCGCCAGGGTCTCGTCCTCGGCGAGGATCTCGTCGATGCGTGCCCGGCACTCCTCGATGGTGTAGGCGCGCGCGGTGGACTTCTCGGTGCCCGGCTGCGGCCGGTAGGCGTCGTCGCCGTCCAGCACCGCCGTGCGGTAGGTGCGCCGCTCGGTCCCTGCCAGGCCGAGCCGGTTGATCCAGCTCTGCAGGTCCGCGGCGAGCTTCTTGCGCCGGTTGAAGGCGTCCCCGAGCGTCATGTTCACGCGGCAGAACCTAGCAGGGGCGGCGCTCCGGGAGCCACCGCATTATCCGCCGCCGCCCACCCGCCGCACCCCGCCCGGCGGCCGGTGGCGGCGGGCGGGGTGCGCGGCGGCGGTGTCAGTCCCGGCCGAAGTTCTGGGTCCAGCGGGCGTCGGACTCGCCCACCCCGATCTCGGTGTTGTCGCAGTTCAAGATGTTCGCCCGGTGGCCGGGGCTGTCCATCCACCCGGCCATGACCGCCTCCGCCGACCCGTACCCCGCGGCGACGTTCTCGCCCGACCAGGCGGTGTAGCCGGCGTCCTCGGCGCGCTCGGCCGGGCCGACGCCCTCGGGGGTCTCGTGGCCCATGTAGTCGCGGGCCGCCATGTCCTCGCTGTGCGCCTGGGAGGCGCGGGTCAGGGCGCCGTCGACCCGCAGCGGCGCGCAGCCGGCCTCGGCGCGCTCCCGGTTGGTCAGCTCGACCACCGCCTGCGCCGACGCGGGCGGGTCGCCGGCGCCGCCGGAGCCGGGGTCCCCGCCGTCCCCGTCCCCGTCGCCGTCCGCGCCGTCCTCGGGGGAGGGGGACGGGGCGGCGGAGGCGGTGAGCGTGCCCGCCGCCTCCGCCGCGGAGGCCTGCGCGGGCGGCTCCGCCGCGCCCCCGGTCGGGCCGTCCGCCGGGCCGTCGGCCGGGGCGGCCTGGGCGTCGGCGAAGAAGTCGTCGGCCGCGGTCGGCGGCTCCCCGCCGGGCGCGGCCGCGGCGCCGCCCGCGGGGCCGGCGGCCG
>NZ_BCRK01000345.1 GCF_001552555.1 Nocardiopsis trehalosi NBRC 14201
ACAGGTACTCCCACGACAACACCCCCCCATCACCCACACCCCAATCGAACTCGCTGGCGGAGGAGCCGGGCAGCGACTCGAAGTCGCGCACGAGCTTCTGCATGACGTGGTCCCGCCCGACCGGGGCGAACGGCAGCCCCGCCCCGGTCACGGCCGGGCCGAGGGCGGGCTGGCTGGCGACCAGCACCTCGTGGCCGGCGGCCCGCGCCGCCCACGCGATCGGCACCATGCCGAGGAAGTGGGTCCGTTCGGAGGAGGTCGCGAAGAGGATGCGCACGGGGGTCCGCCTTTCGGTGCGGTGCGAAGGGTGCGGGGTCGGGCGCGGGGTCCGCGGCGCGGGGCGCCGCGGACCCCGCGGTGCGGTCGGGACGCGCGATCGGGGTGCGACCGGGTGCGCGGTCAGGCGGCGCGCAGCTCCGCGCGGCGCGCGGCGAGGGCGGCCAGGTCGGCGGTGATCCCGGCGGGTGCGGGCATGGCGGCCATCTGCGCGCGCACCCGGTCGGCGCCGGCCGCGAACGCCGGGTCGCCGAGCAGCCGGGCGACGGCGCCGGTGACCGACGCGGTGGTGGTCTGCTCCGGGGAGAGGGTGATCCCCGCGCCGGCCTCGGCGACGTTGCGCGCGAGCAGCGGCGCGTCGAGGTCGGCGACGGCCAGGATCAGCTGGGGCACGCCCGCCGCGAGCCCGGTGCACACCGTGCCGGGGCCGCCGTGGTTGACCATGGCGGCGCAGGTGGGGGCGAGGGCGTGCAGGGGGACGTAGTCGACCAGGCGGACGTTGCCGGGCACCGTGCCCAGCCTCTGCTGCTGCTCCACCGGGAGGGTGGCCACCACCTCGGCGTCGAGGTCGGCCAGCCCGTCGAGCACCCCGGCCATGGAGACGGCGTAGCCGCCGTACCACTCGGTGGCGCTGGTGCCCATGGTCAGGCAGATCCGGGGCCGGTCGGCCGGGCGCCGCAGCCACTCCGGCACCACCGCCCGCCCGTTGTAGGGGACGTAGCGGACGGGGAGCCGGCGGACGGCCGGCCCGGGGTCGATGCGCAGCGCGTCGGGGAGCTGGTCGACGGCCGCGTCGCCGTCGACCAGGGACTCCGAGAACGCGACGCCGTGGCGGGCGGCCCGGTCGGCGAGCCAGTCGCGCAGGGGGTCGGCGCGGTCGGCCTCGGGCTGGGCCGCCATGGTGCGCAGGAACTGGGCGCGCATCCGGCCGAACATGTCCAGGCTCCACAGGTAGCGGGCGTGCGCCGCCCCGCACGCCTCGGCGGCGATCCCGGCGGCGTAGGTGGTGGTCTCCCAGACGACGAGGTCCGGGCGCCACCGGTCGCACAGGTCGACGAGGTCGTCGAGCATGGGTTCGTTGATGACGTTCCACCAGTACTCGACCGACTCCTCCATGCCCAGCAGCAGCCGCTTCCACGGCAGCTCCTCGGGCCACCGGTCGCCGACGTCGAACAGGCCGCCGGTCGGCTCGGGGTCCCAGCGCGCCGCCCACTCCACCCACTCGCGCAGCCGGTGGTCGGTGCCGACGGGGGCGTAGGGCAGCCCGGTGCCGGCGACGAAGGGCGCCAGTTCGGGTTGGCCGGCGACGCGCACGTCGTGCCCTGCCGCGCGCATCGCCCAGGCCAGCGGCACCAGCCCGATGAAGTGGGTCTTCTCTGCGTAGGAGACGAACAGCACGCGCATCTGGGCTCCTCGGTGCGGCGGGGCCGCGGCCTGCGGGCCGCGG
>NZ_BCRK01000346.1 GCF_001552555.1 Nocardiopsis trehalosi NBRC 14201
CGCCCCCGCAAGCCACACCCCGCCCCGGCCACCCCGCCCGCCCGCACACCGCCCGCACCCACCCGCCCCCGGCCCAGCCGCGCCCGCCCCGGACCCCGCCCGCACGCTGACCGCCCCCTCCGGGCACGATGATGGGGGCGCCGGGGAACCGCCCGGCGCCGAGGAGGGAGGACCCATGACCTCGCGGCCCCCGATCGCGCTCGTCCGCCGGCCCGGGCCCCGCCTGGCGGAGGGCATCGTCACCCACATCGCCCGCTCCCCCGTCGACCCCGGCCTGGCCGGGCGCCAGCACGGCGCCTACCGCGCGGCGCTGGCCGCCGCCGGGTGGACGGTGCGCGAGGTCGCCCCGGCCGACGGCTCTCCCGACGCCGTCTTCGTCGAGGACGTGCTCGTGGTGTGCGGCGACCTCGCGGTCCTCACCCGCCCCGGGGCGCCCGAGCGGCGCGGCGAGGTGGCCGGGGTGGAGGACGCGGCCGCCCGCCTGGGCCTGCACACCGCCCGCATCACCCCGCCGGGGACGCTCGACGGCGGTGACGTGCTCCAGGTCGGCCGGACCGTCTACGTGGGCCGGGGCGGCCGCACCAACGCCGAGGGGGTGCGGCAGCTGGGCGCCCTCCTGCGGCCGCTCGGCCGGACGGTGGTGCCGGTCCGGCTGCGCGCGGTGCTGCACCTGAAGTCGGCCGTGACGGCGCTGCCCGACGGCACCCTGCTCGCCTTCCCCGGGCTGGTCGAGCCGGGCACCCTCCCCGCCGTCCGCCCGGTCGCCGAGGAGCCGGGGTGCCACGTCGTCCCGCTGGGCGGCGACCACCTGCTCATCAGCGCGTCGGCGCCCCGCACGGCCGCCGATCTCACCGCGCTCGGCTACCGGGTCCACGCGGTCGACATCGGTGAGTTCGAGAAGCTGGAGGGCTGCGTCACCTGCCTGTCCGTCCTCGTCCCACCCGCCTGACCCGCCGCCGAAGGACCCCGAAGCGGCCAGGCGACCTCAACCGCCCTCACCCGCCACCCGGGCCTGGCATGGCGACCTTCGCACCGGTCGTCACCCAGTACCGGTGGGGCGCTCCGCCCACCCACCGGACCTCCGGTCGTCGGACGCCCGGCGGTCGACGGCGCATGCCGCCTGCCCCCTCCCCCATGGGTCGCGGCGGGTCGGTCCCGCCCCCTCCCTGCCGCACCGGGCCGTTCCCCGAGCGCAGCGGGGGGTTACCTCACCGCCCGATGGTTACCGAGAGAACCTGTACAGCCACGATCAGCGACTGGAGGTCGCCATGCGTATCCGTCCACTGGTGTGTGCCGTCGCCGCCGTCGCGGGAGCCGCCGCCTGGAGTGCGGGGGTCGGGGCCGCCCACGGTGCGGAGGGCTCCGCTCCCGCCGTCATCGTCTACGACTGCGCCGACGTGGAGTTCCACCCGCTCACCGCCGAAGCGACCGGCCACCGGTGCGCCCGCGGCGACGACGGCGCGCCGGGCACCGTGGGTTATGTCCTGTTCGACCAGGAGCAGGGTGAGGAGTACGCCTGCGATGACGCGAGCACCGCCCCGGACCCGGACGGCGGGCTGGTCGTCTCCGGTACCGGCTGCGAGCGGGTGATCGCCCCGTAAGGCGGGGTCCACGGGCCCGTGGAGGGTGGTGCGGCGCGCAGCCGCACCACCCTCC
>NZ_BCRK01000347.1 GCF_001552555.1 Nocardiopsis trehalosi NBRC 14201
GCGGGCGGGGGCCGTGGCCGGGCGGGGGAGGCGCGTCGCGGGGACCGAGGTGTCTCTGGGGCGGAGGGGGCTGGAGGGACGTCGGTTGAGGGGATCATTCCCGCCCTGGCGCCTCTTCGACCCTCCCGGTATGCCCTGAATCACCGCACCCGGCAACACGGCGGCAACACTCCGGCCGTCCTCCCAGGTCACCCGCTTCTCCGAGTCCGAGAAAATCTTCCCGATCCTCACGTCCACCGCCCGGACCCCGCCGCCCGACCGGAGGGCCCCGGGGCGGCCGAGCCCGGCGGCATCCCCCGCCGCGCCCGCGCGCGGGCACGCCGCCGTCGCCGAGAACGGTCCACCGGTCGTCGGAGCCCACCGGACCGGCCCCACTGCGGACCGTCCGTGGGCCTCAACGGCGACCCGCCGCGCGGCCCGGTCTTCGGGCGACGGGCTCGGCACTCGCGCGGCGAGGCCCGCGCCGATCGGCGGGTGGCCGACGCCGACGTGCGCGGTCGGCGCATCCGGGAGGGCGGGCGGCCCGGTGGGGGTGGCCGGTCGGGTCCGTCCGCGTCCTCCCGTGCAGCGCGCGCCCCGTGCGCACGCGGCCGCCTCCGTGCGGGGGAGCGCCGGGGTGGCCGCCTGCGCCGGTGGGCGGGGGTGGCTCTCGGAGAGCGGGATGGGGGTCATGAGGCGGGGGTCTCCCGGGCGCCGGTGCCCTCGGGGGCGGAGTCGGGGATCAGCGCCTCGGAGCCCGGGGCCGCCGGGAGGAAGATGTGCACGTGGCCGTACCCGGCGCCGATGCCGATGACGTCGAGCTGGGTGGCCGCCACCGACCACGCCCGCACGGCCTGGGTGCGCAGGTCGCCCGCCAGGGTCTCCAGCCGTTCCCGCTCCTCGCCCTCGGCGGCCCGCGCGCTCTCGTAGGCGGTCACCGACGACGCCAGCAGCTCGACGGCCGACCGCAGCCCGCCCCGGGCGATGTTGTGCCCGGTGTCGCCGGACGGCGCGCTGCCGTACTCCTCGGCGACCGCGTCGACGGCCTCCCGCCACTCGGCCACCGCCTCGTCGCCGGGCGGGTCGCCCGCCGGCGCCGACCCGTCGGCGGGGAGCGCGGCGTCCAGCCCCTCCACCACCGGCAGCAGGTCGTCGCGGGCGCCCCGGGTCTGCTCGATCAGCGCCCCGATCTGCTCGACGTCGCGCTCGGCGTAGGACGCCTCCAGTTCGGCCACCCGGTCCGGGTCGGGGCCGGGCGGCGGCTCCCGGAGCAGCAGCACCAAGGCCACGATCCCGGCGGCGACCGCGAGGCAGGCCCCGATCGCGGCCACCGCGCGCCACCCGGGGCCGGCGGGCGGTGCGTCCGCCGGGCGGCCCGGCCGCGAGGGCCGGGCGTCCTTCTTCCGCGCTCCCGCGTCGCGTTGGCGGGTCGGCATGGCGCCACCTTTCCCGTGCGGCCGGGCCGCACGTTCCCGCCGGGACGGCGGGCGAGCCGGGACGTTCGCTGGGGGGCGGCCGGAGCCGCCCCGGTCGGGGGCGGCGGCACCGCAGTGCCGCCGCCGGTCAGGTCAGGTCAGGTCATCGTTCGGTCATCGGTCGGGTGTTCGGGTCGGGGTCGGTCGGATTTCGGGGAGGGTCGGGCGGGGGCGGG
>NZ_BCRK01000348.1 GCF_001552555.1 Nocardiopsis trehalosi NBRC 14201
CCCGGTGGTGGTTTGGGTGGGTGGTGGGGTGGGGGTGGGGAGTTCGGGGTTTCCGCGGAAGTGGTTGATGGTGGCGACGGCGGAGTCGACGGTGATGGTCTGGAAGGTGGCTTGGAAGGCGCCTGCGGTGGCGGTGTGGCCGCCGGCTTTCCAGCCTTCGGGGGTGAGGAGGGCGTTGGTGGTGCCTTCGCCGAGGTAGCCCTCGAGGGCGCCGGAGGCGGCGCCCAGGCCGAGGATCTCGGCTTTGATGATGGGGCGGGTCATGTATTCGGCGGTGTTGCCGGTGAGGGTGGTGGGGACGGTGTGGGCGAGGTGGTTGCGGGTGGGGGGTGGTAGGGGGGTGGTGTCGAGGAGGTTGCGCAGGTGGTGGTTGAGGTCGGGGCGGCCCCAGTGGGTCATGAGGGTGTCGGCGTAGTCGTTGCCGAGGGTGCGGGCGTTGGCGGTGCCGAGGGTGTCGCCGTAGTGGCGGGCGAAGACGTCGGCGAGGTCGTCGCGGAGGTGGTTGTTGGTGAGGGTGTTGTCGAAGGCGGTCTTGCCGGCGGGGGGGTTGAAGGTGGCGGCGAGGTCGCGGTCGTATCGGTTGAAGATCTCGGCGAGGTCGCGGTTGATGTTGAGGTCGCCGGGGTCGAACTTGGGCGCGGGGACGTCGGGTGCGGCCTCGGGCTTGGGCTCGGGTGCGGTCTCGGGCTTGGGTTCGGGGGTGGTCTCGGGCTTGGGTTCGGGACCCGTGTCGGGTTTGGGTTCGGGGTTGTCGGGTTTGGGTTCGGGGGTGTCGGGTTTGGGTTCGGGACCCGTGTCTGGTTTGGGGGGTGGGGGGTCGATGCGGGGGGGTGGGGGCAGGTCGGCGAGGTTGTTGAGGTTGTCTCGGAGGACGTTGCGGATCTGGTGGCTGAAGAGTCCGTCGACGATGCCGGAGAGGCCGGCGGAGATGAGTCCGGAGATGCCGGCGCCGCCGTGGGCGAGGCGGGTCATGTTCCAGTCCTGCTTCTTGCGGACTCCGGCGTCGATCTGGGCGCGTTGGATGACGGAGTCGAAGGAGGCGAAGAGCTGTTCGACGATCTGGTGGCTGGGGGCGGTGATGAGGAGCCAGGCGAGGATGCGTTGGATGGCGACGGAGCGGATGTATTTGAAGCCGGGGATCCAGGAGAGGCTGGCGCCCATGGTCCAGTAGGCCATGGCGATGCACCAGGCGATCTCGATGAGGAGCTGGATGAGTTCGACCAGGGCCATCCAGGACATGTATTCGGCGTTGGCGGCGCCTTCGCGGAGGGTGTCGGCGCCGTCGCGGGCGGTTTTTCCGCCTTTGCCGATGTAGTCGTTTTCTCCGGTGGTGAATTGGGCGACGGAGGTGTCGTAGTAGTGGGCGGCGACGCCGGAGAAGTCGGTGCGGATCTTGCGGCGGATCTGGTCGAGGAGGTCGCGGAGTTGGACGAGGGTGGTGGCGACGCGTTCTTGGTGGGTGGCGAGTTGGCGCATGCCTTGGGGGTCGGCGGAGGGGATCTCGATGCCGAGGAGCCATTTGGCGGTTTCGCGGACCCATTGGGCGGTGTCGGGACCGAAAGGAGGCAT
>NZ_BCRK01000349.1 GCF_001552555.1 Nocardiopsis trehalosi NBRC 14201
CCCCGCCGCACCGGCGGGCGCCGGGCGGCCGGGCGCGGCAGCGGGGGCGGGGGGCGGCCCGGCGGGGGTCGCGGCCGGAAGCGCCGGCCCGGCCGGGGCGGCGCCGAACGCGGCGGGCGCGGCCGCGCCGGCGGAGGGCTCGCCCACGGGCCCGCTCAGGGGCGCGGTGGGGATGCCGCCGCCGGGCTCCGTCGGCTCGCCGGGCGCGGTGGGGCCGGCGAGCGGGGCGCTCCAGCGCACCGAGGTGTCCAGCGAGCGGAGCGTGCGCAGCCAGGCCAGCGACATGGGCCGCGCGGCGGGGTCGACCGAGAACATGGCGGTGACGGCCGCCACCGCGTCCGGGCCGGCGCCCGCCAGCAGGGGCAGCGCTGCGTAGGCGGCGCGCAGCTGCTCCGGCGCGGGCGGCGGCTCCTCCCCCGTCAGCGCGTAGTAGACGATGGCGCCGAAGGCGTAGCGGTCGGTGGCGGCCGTGTACTCGCCGGCGAAGACCTCGGGGGCGGCGTAGCCGGGGGTGAACCAGGGGCGGGCGGTCATGTGCCGGGCGGCGATGCGGCTCAGCCCGAAGTCGACCAGCGTCGCCTGCCCCTCGCTGCTGATCATGATGTTGCCGGGCGACAGGTCGCCGTGCACGACGATGCGGCGGGACGGCGTGGCCCGTCCGGAGTGCAGGTGGTCGAGCACCTCGGCGACCTGCTCCAGGTAGCCCAGGACCTCGCGCCGGGCGCGGGGCGAGTCGAGGGGGTGCTC
This sequence comes from Nocardiopsis trehalosi NBRC 14201, assembly GCF_001552555.1. Lineage (GTDB taxonomy): Bacteria > Actinomycetota > Actinomycetes > Streptosporangiales > Streptosporangiaceae > Nocardiopsis_B > Nocardiopsis_B trehalosi. Next base: position 748 of record NZ_BCRK01000349.1, read on the forward strand.
GGCCCGCCAGTCGCGCAGGTCGACGCCCTCGACGTGGTTCATCACCAGGTACAGGCACCGGTCGCCCGAGCGGGCCGCGCCGCCCTGCGGGTGCTCGGGCGCGCCCTCGAAGTGCTCGCGCACGCCCACGACGCCGAGCCGGTGGATGAAGCGGAGGAGTTCGGCCTGCTCGCCCCACCGGGCACTCAGCTCGGCGAACTCCGCCGGTGAGGAGGCGACCTCGGCGTTGAGGACCTTGACCACGACCGGCTCGGTCCCGCCCGCCAGCCGGACCTCCGCGAGGTAGAGCGTGGCCTCGCCGCCGCGCCCGACGGAGCGCACGAGGCGGTACTTGTCCGGCTGGGAGTCCGGGCCGACGAACAACGCAGAACTCACGGGCGACGCTTCTTCCACAACGGGGCGTGTGCGACAGCGGAGGGGAATCGGGACAAGGGTAACCGGAGTCCCACGGGCCCCGGCACGGGCGGCTCCGGCGCCCTCCGGCACGGCGCCGACCGCGCCGCCCCCGGCGGCCGGTACCCTGCGGAACCGGGGACGACGAGGGCGAGAAGGCGGAGTGGTGGAACGCGTGCTGGACGGCCGGTACCGGCTGGTGGAGCGGCTGGGCTCCGGCGGCATGGGCGAGGTGTGGCGGGCCGAGGACACCCGCC
>NZ_BCRK01000350.1 GCF_001552555.1 Nocardiopsis trehalosi NBRC 14201
GGCGGGAGCGCGGCCACGCCGACGCCGTCCTGCCCGCGCTGCTGGAGTTCACCGGCGGCCGCGTCCCCGAGGAGGGGTGGCTGCGCGGCGCGGACCTGCTGCCGCCGTGGCTCGGCGACGAGCGCGTGCACCGCTCGCACCGCCGCTCCCTCGCCGACAAGGACCCCGTCCACTACGGGGCCGCGTTCGCGCCCCTGCCCGAGGAGCCCGGCTACGTCTGGCCGCGCCCGGCCCTCCCGCGCGGCCTGCCGCGCCGCTGCGACCCGGCCCCGCTGCCGGTCGACGCCGCCCTGGCGGAACTGGGCTGGCCCGATCCGCCCGCCCCCGTTGTGGCGGCCGTCCGTCGCCTCGCCGCCGACGAGGGGGAGGCCGTGGTGCCGCCCGACCCGCGCGCCGGCCTGCTCGCGGGGCTGTGCACGCCCGACGCCGCCCTGTGGCTGGTCCCCGGCGCACCCCCGCCGTGCGCCGCCGAGCGTGGTCCCCGCCATCTGCCCGACGACCGCGCCGTGGCCGGCACCCCCGCCGCGTCCGCCGCACGGCCCCCCGGCCCGGAGGACCGCGCGGCCGTCGCCGCCGAGTGCGCCACGGCACCCGCGTTCCGCTTCCGCCGCCGCCCGCCGGAGGCCCCCGTGGCACCGCCCGCGGCCCCCACCGGCCTGGTGGTCCTCTCCGACCCCACCACCCCCGCGCCCGCGTGGGCCCGCCGCGTACTCCGCTTCACCGCCCCGATGGACTTCGTCGGGCCGCCCTGACCGGGGGACGGGCCGGCGGGGAGCGAACGATGGTCAGGGCGCGTCGGCGGGGCTGGTGAGGGAGTGGTGGTCGGCGCACTCGGCAGTGGCGGGGGCGGGGGCCGGGGTCGCGCACGACACGCCGGGTGGGGGCGGGAAGGGCCGTGGCTGCTCCGTTGGGACCGGCCGCCCGGGTCGGGTCGTCACCTTCCGTGCGTATCCGGACACGTTGCCGGACACTGGGGAGGGGTGCGGGCCGGACGCCGGTCGCCGCGCCGGTCCCGGCCGCGTCGGCGCGGGGACGTCGCCTCAGAGGGGAACGCAGTCATGATCAAGCGTGGGAAACCGAGCAAGGACGGCCGGGTGCGGATCACCTTCGCCCTGCCCAACGAGGAGCCGCAGGGGCCGGTCTCCCTGGTGGGCTGCTTCAACGGGTGGGACCCCTACGCCCACCCGCTGAAGCCGCGCGCCAACGGCCACCGCAGCGTCGCCGTGACCCTTCCGGCGAGCAGCACCGTGCACTTCCGCTACCTCGGCGAGAACGGGGTGTGGTTCGACGACGAGGACGCCGACGGCCTGCACGAGGACGGCGGCCGCCTCCACGTCTGACCCGGGACCCGCACGCCCCGCCCTCGGCGGACCCGCCCCGTGGGGCCG
>NZ_BCRK01000351.1 GCF_001552555.1 Nocardiopsis trehalosi NBRC 14201
GGTCTCGGTGGGGGTCTTGCCGACCTTCACCCCGGCCGCCTCCAACGCCTCCTGCTTGGCCGCCGCGGTCCCCGAGGACCCCGACACGATCGCACCCGCGTGCCCCATCGTCTTGCCCTCAGGCGCGGTGAACCCCGCCACATACCCCACCACGGGCTTGGACACGTTCGCCTTGATGAACTCCGCCGCACGCTCCTCGGCGTCCCCGCCGATCTCCCCGATCATCACGATCACATCGGTGTCGGGATCGGCCTCGAACGCCGCCAAAGCGTCGATGTGCGTCGTCCCGATGATCGGATCGCCACCGATGCCCACCGCCGTGGAGAACCCGATGTCACGCAGCTCATACATCATCTGATACGTCAGCGTGCCCGACTTCGACACCAGCCCGATCCGCCCCGGCTTGGTGATGTCGGCCGGGATGATCCCCGCGTTGGAGGCCCCCGGCGTGATCAGACCCGGGCAGTTGGGGCCGATGATCCGCGTCCGGTTCCCGGTCGCGTTGGCGTGCGCCCAGATCGCCGCGGTGTCGTGCACCGGCACACCCTCGGTGATCACCACCGCCAACCCGATCCCGGCGTCGATCGCCTCGATGACCGCGTCGCGGGTGAACCGCGGCGGCACGAAGATCACCGTGACGTCGGCCCCGGTCGCGGCCATGCCCTCGGCCACCGACCCGAACACCGCCACCTCGGTGCCGTCGACGTCGACCTTCTGCCCGGCCTTGCGCGGGTTGACCCCGCCCACGATCTTGGTGCCCGATGCCAGCATGCGGCGCGTGTGCTTGGTGCCCTCCGCGCCGGTCATGCCCTGCACCAGCACCTTGCTGTCCTCGGTCAGGAAAATAGCCATTAGCGCAACCCGCCCCCTACTTCGCCGCGGCCAGCTCGGCGGCCTGCGCCGCGGCGCCGTCCATGGTGTCCACCTGGCGCACCGCCGGGTGCGCCCGCTCGCTGAGGATCCGCCGCCCCAGCTCGGCGTTGTTGCCGTCCAGGCGCACCACCAGGGGCTTGGACACGTCGTCGCCGCGCCCCTCCAGCAGCTCCAGCGCCTGCACGATGCCGTGGGCGACCGCGTCGCAGGCGGTGATCCCGCCGAAGACGTTGACGAACACGCTGCGCACCGAGGGGTCGCCCAGGATGATCTCCAGGCCGTTGGCCATCACCTCGGCCGAGGCCCCGCCGCCGATGTCGAGGAAGTTGGCGGGCTTGACCCCGCCGTGGGCCTCGCCGGCGTAGGCCACCACGTCCAGCGTCGACATGACCAGGCCCGCACCGTTGCCGATGATGCCCACCTCACCGTCGAGCTTGACGTAGTTCAGCCCCTTCTCCTTGGCCCTCACCTCAAGGGGGTC
>NZ_BCRK01000352.1 GCF_001552555.1 Nocardiopsis trehalosi NBRC 14201
GGGCCGCGTCGACGAGGACCGGTTCGCCGCCGCCCTGGCGGCCGCCGCCGCCGAGACCGACACGCTGCGCACCCGCGTCACCGAGGTCGGCGGGGTGCCGCACCAGGTGGTGGCCGCGACCGGCGGCGGCGACCTGGAGCGGCGGGACCTGCGCGGCGCCGCCGACCCCGAGGGCGCGGCGCTGGCGTGGATGCGCGCCGACATGGGCACCGCGGTCGACCCCCTGGGCCCGCGGCTGCACCGGTTCGCGCTGCTGCGCGTGGCCGACGGCCGGTACCTGTGGTACCAGCGGTTCCACCACATCATCGCCGACGCCTACGCCATCACCACGTTCACCCGGCGCGTCGCCGAGGTCTACACCCGGCTCGCCGAGGGCGGCCCGGTCCCGGGGCGCCGCTTCGGCGCGCTCGCCGACGTGATCGCCGACGAGGCCGCCTACGACGCGTCCGAGCGCCGCGCGGCCGACCGCGCCCACTGGGCCCGGGTCCTGGCCGACCGGCCCGAGCCCGCCCTGCTGGGCACCGCCCCGCCCGCGCCCGCCCGCGCGGCCGCCGCCGCGTCGGCGGCGGTCGGCGCCGACCTGCTCGACCGGCTCACCGCGCTCGGCGCCGGCGCCCGCGCCACCTGGGCGGAGGTGGTGGTGGCCGCCTTCGCCGCCTACGTCCACCGCCGCACCGGGGCGCCCGACGTCGTCCTGGGCATGCCCGCCATGGGCCGGCTGGGGGCGCCCGCGCTGCGCACCCCGGCCATGGTCGTCAACATCCTGCCCCTGCGGCTGGCCGTGCGCCCCGCCGACCGGGTCGGCGACCTGGTCGCCCGCACCACCGCCGCACTGCGCGACCTGCGCGCCCACCAGCGCTACCGGGCCGAGGACATCCGCCGCGACCTCGCCCTCGTCGGCCGCGCCGCCGGCCTGTACGGGCCGGTCGTCAACATCAAGGCGTTCGACTACGACCTCGACTTCGCCGGGGTGCGCGGCGCCACCCGCACCCTGTCCGAGGGGCCCGTCGACGACACGTCCCTGTCGGTGTACCGCGACCCGGAGGGCGGGCTCCGCCTCGAACTGCGCGGCAACGCCGCCCGCTACACCGCCGCCGGCCTGGAGACCCGCCTGGCCGAGTTCGGCCGGGTGCTCGCCGGCCTGGCCCCGGCCGGCGCCGACGCGGCCGCCGACCGGCGGGTGGGCGCCCTGGACCTCGTCGCCGACCCGGCCGGCCGCGCCCGCTCCGGCCCCGACCGGACCCCGCCCACCGGCTCCGTCGGCGCGCTCATCGCCGCCGCGGCGGCCGCCCGGCCCGACGCGGTGGCCGTCCGCGCCGGGGG
>NZ_BCRK01000353.1 GCF_001552555.1 Nocardiopsis trehalosi NBRC 14201
CCGGCCTGCCCGAGGACTCCTTCACCGCCGGCGCCCGCCTCAACTTCCGGGCCGGCCTCGGCTACCGCGTCCGCACCACCGCCCTCGGCGTGAGCGGCTCCAGCACCGACTACTACTACACCGAACTCGGCGGCCCGCCCGAGGCCTACGACGCCGACCTGGCCGCCACGATGACGCTCACCCCGCCCGCGGCGGCGCCGGACAGCACCCAGGTCCAGACGCAGCCGCGGACCCAGACGGGCGCGCAGACCGATACGGCCCCGGACGGCACGCGGACCGCAACGCGGCCGGACACCGCTCCGGAGGGCACCAGGTCGCGGACGGCCACCGCCCCGGACGGCGCGCCGCCGGCCCGGCCCGAGCCGATCTCGGCATCGTGGGACCTCCCGGTGCGGCTGTTCGTGCCCGGCGGGCCGGGCACGAACCCGCCGGACACCCCGGAGCGGATCACGCTCGCCGACCCCCGCGACCCGGCCACCGCGGACGTGCCCGGCCCCGGTGCCCGCGCGGTCGACCGCAGCTACCCCGTCCACATCGGCGGCATCACCACCACCACGCCGCAGGGGGCGATGAGCCTCGCCGACTGGGCGCGGGACCGCCTGCTCGGCTACGACTCCAAGGCCGCGGCCAACCGCCCCAGCCCCGCGCCGGACGCCGGCGGGCACAAGCGGCTGACCAAGAAGCCGCCGGAACCGTCGAAAAGGTTCCACCGGCACAACGACGTCCCCCTCAAGGGCCTCGCCGACGGCAGCCTGGTCCAGGGCGGCCTCAACACCATGACCACCGGCTACACCGACCTGCCGTTCCTCGACTCCGGCGGCGGCGACCGCCGGCTGCGCATCACCTCCTCGCCCACGGACTACCGGCGGCTGCCCACACCGCCGAAGGCCGCGGAGTTCTCCACCCTGACCCGGGTCAGCGCCGCCACCGGCGAGACCAGGACCAAGACCTCGTTCTGGAACCTGCTGTTCAGCGGCGGCGCCGACTTCCGCGTCACCGACCGCATGTTCCGGTTCGCGCCCGCGCTGCTGGAGTACCTCTTCCGGAAGAACACCCGGCAGATCAGCGACACCCGCCAGGACAGCTCCGGCCGCTCCCCGCTGATGTGGGGTGACCCGGACACCGTCCTGTACGAGGTGACCCGCACCTACTACGCCCAGTTCGACGGCGACCCCCGGGCCACGAGGTTCACGGGCACGACCTACGAACTGTTCACCGCCGAGGACGCCCGCCTCCTGGGGACGGCCGACGTGCACGCCCCCGCGACCGAGGCCGCACCGTCCCCGGACCCCTCCGCCCCCACGG
>NZ_BCRK01000354.1 GCF_001552555.1 Nocardiopsis trehalosi NBRC 14201
CTCCGGGGGTGGTGTCGACCTCGGAGCCGGTGTCGCTCTCGGTGCCGCTTTCGCTCTCGGTCGCGGGCGCGGGCGCGGGGGCGTGGACGTCGGCCGTCCCCAGGAGCCGGGCGTCCTCGGCGGTGAGCAGCTCGTAGGTGGTTCCGGTGAACTCGGTGGGCGCGGCGTCGCCGTTGAACTGGGCGTAGTAGGTGCGGGTCACCTCGTAGAGCACGGAGGGCGCGGGCCCCCACATCAGCGGCGAGCGGCCGGCGGTGTCCTGGCGGGTGTCGCTGGTCTGGCGGGTGTCCTTGCGGAAGAGGTATTCGAGCAGCGCGGGCGCGAACCGGAACGTGCGGTCGGAGATGCGGAAGTCGGCGCCGCCGCTGAACGCCGTGTTCCAGAACGACGTCTTGGTCTTGGACTCGGAGATCGAGGTGCTGACCCGGGTCAGGGTGGAGAACTCCGACGTGTTCGGCGGCGTGGGCAGCCGCTCGTACCTCGTGGGCGAGGAGGTGATGCGCAGCCGCCGGGGTTCGCCGGTGGAGTCGATGAACGGCAGGTCGGTGTAGCCGGTCGACATGGTGTTGAGGCCGCCCTGCACCAGACTGCCGTCGGCGAGGCCCTGCAGGGTGGCGTCGTTGTTATCGCCGAACTCCTTGGACGGCTTCGGGTCCTTGCCCCGCACCCGCTGCGTCCAGGACTGGACGAGCAGACGGTCCCGCGCCCAGTCGGCGAGGTCCTTCGCCTTGCGGTCGCCCTGGGCGGACTTCTCGGAGATGGCGCCGATGTGGACGGGGTAGCTGCGGTCGACCGCGCGGGCCCCGGGGCCGGGCGGCGGGGCCGTGCTGTCCGGGTCGCGGGGATCGGCGAGCTCGATGAGCGCCGGCGTGTTCGGCGGGTTGATGCCCGGCCCGCCCGGCACGAACAGCCGCACGCCGAGCCGCCATGACGCCTCGATCGGTGCGGCCGACACCTGCTGCGTGCCGCCGGGCCGGTCCTGCGTCCGGGTGCCGTCCGGGGCGGTATCGGTCCGCGTGTCCGCCTGCGGCCGCGGGTCCGTCTGCGTCTGCGGCTGCGTCGGGGGCGCGTCCGACGGCGCCGCCGCGGGCGGGGTGAGCGTCATCGTGACGGACAGGTCGGCGTCGTAGGGCTCGGGCGGCCCGCCGATCTCGGTGTAGTAGTAGTCCGTGCTGGAGCCGCTCACGCCGAGGGCGGTGGTGCGGACCCGGTAGCCGAGGCCGGTCCGGAGACTGAGGCGGGCGCCGACGGTGAAGAGGTCCTCGGGCAGGCCGA
>NZ_BCRK01000355.1 GCF_001552555.1 Nocardiopsis trehalosi NBRC 14201
GAAACGGCGAGCCGGCGGAGGTGACCGTGCCCGAGATCTGGGCCGGAGTGGACATCGGCAAGGAGCATCACCACTGCGTGGTGATCAACGCGGACGGTGAACGGTTGCTGTCCCGTCGGGTCCTGAACGACGAGACTGAGCTGCTCCAGCTCATCGGCGACGTCCTGGAGGTATCCACCGACGTGCTGTGGGCCGTCGACCTCAACCACGGCGGCGCCGCCCTGCTGATCGGCCTGCTGCTCAGCCACGGCCAGCCCATGGCCTACCTCACCGGCCTGGCGGTCCATCGGGCCTCGGCCACCTACAAGGGCGAGGGCAAGACGGACGCCAAGGACGCCTTCGTCATCGCCGACCAGGCCCGCGTCCGCCGGGACGTCGGCCTGCTGCGGCCCGGCGACGAGATCGCCGTCGACCTGCGCACCCTGACCACCCGGCGCCTGGACGTGGTCTTCGACCGCACCCGGCAGATCAACCGGCTTCGGGCTCAACTGCTGGAGGTCTTCCCCGCGCTGGAGCGGTCTCTGGACCTGGTCAACAAGGGCCCGGTGATGCTGCTGACCGGCTACCAGACCCCGGCTGCGATCCGCCGCGCGGGCGCGAAGCGGATCGAGACCTGGCTGAGGAACCGCAAGGTCCGTGGCGCCTCCGCGCTTGCGAAGGCGGCGGTGGAGGCTGCCCGGGCTCAGATGACATCGCTGCCCGGCGAGGAGCTGGCCGCCGCCATGGTGGTCCGCCTCGCGAAGGGGGTGATGGCCCTCGATGAGGAGATCGCCGAGCTCGACGCCCTTATCGAGGCCAGGTTTCGCGAGCATCCGCACGCCGAGGTGATCCGCAGCCTGCCCGGAATGGGACCTAGGCTCGGTGCCGAGTTCATCGCCGCGACCGGCGGCGACATGGATGCTTTCGGCAGCGCCGATCGCCTGGCCGGCTTCGCCGGTCTGGCCCCCAGACCGCGCGACTCCGGCCGCGTCAGTGGAAATCTGCGCAGGCCCAAGCGTTATCACCGCGGCCTGCTGCGAAGCATGTACCTGTCGGCGATGGTCAGCATCACGACCTGCCCTGCCTCGAAGGCGTACTACCAGCGCAAGCGAAGCGAGGGGAAGGGGCACAAGCAGGCCCTGCTCGCGCTTGCCCGCCGACGCCTCAACGTGTTGTGGGCAATGATCCGTGACGGAGAGTGCTACCAAGGTTCACCTCCCGTCACCGCCGCGGCTTGACATCATGATTGGGAAGTCCTCT
>NZ_BCRK01000356.1 GCF_001552555.1 Nocardiopsis trehalosi NBRC 14201
CCCCCCCCCCCCCGCCACACCCCCCGGCACCCGACCCCCCGCACGCCCGGCGGCCGGACCACCGTCCGCACACCCGGCGGCGACCCCACCGCCCCTGCGTCCGACGACCGGCCCCCCACCCGTACATCCGGCGGCCGGACCGCCGCCCGCACGCGCAGCCGACGGAGCGCCACCCGCGCCGGCACGGCCGCCGCCGTGCTGCTCGCCCTCGCGGCCGCCGCCCTCACCGCGTGCGGTCCCGACCCCGATCCCACACCCGCGCCCGAACCCTCGCCGACCGGCTCCCCGGTCGAGCGACTCGCCGACTTCACCGGCCTGACCCCGCCGGAGACCGCCGAGGACATCGACGTCACCGAGGACACCACCGGCGACGACCGCCGGCGGATGACCGCCTCCTTCCGCACCGACAGGGCAGCCGCCGACGCCTTCTGCGCCGCCGACGGCCTCGACGTGTACCACGACCCCGAGGGCCCCACCGAGGAGGAGCGCGAGGCCTTCGCCGCCGGCGCGGACACGGTCGACGGCGCCACCACCTGCCGCGGGATCTCCGCCGAAGCGGGCCCGGTCCAACGCGAGATCCTCGTCCTCTACCCCGAGGACGACCACGCGTCGGTGCACGTCATCGCCTACGAGTACGACTGATCCCCGCCAGGGGGCCGCCGGACCCCTGGCGGACGCATCACTGCACCCAGAGTTCGAACCTCGTCATGTCGTGGGTCGGCTGGCAGTACCAGGAGCTCCACCGGCCTTTGGCGACGCCCTCGTGTCCGGTGTTCGCGCACTTGGCGTCGGTCGAGAACGTGTACGCCAGCCGCCACGACGCCGCGGTCGCTTCGGCGGCCGCGGTCGGGTGGCCGCCGGCCTGGTGGGCCGAGGCGGGGGCGGCGGGCATGGCACTGGAGGTCGTTCTCGGCGAGGCCGTCCGCGAGCCCGAGGCCGCCTGGCCGCTGGTCCGGGCGGGGCTGCGCAGCGGCGCCCCGTGGTCCCGGCGGGGCGCGCTCGCCGTGCTGCGCGCGTGGCCGCCGGGCCGCGCCCCGGCCGACGCGGACGCGCTGCTGCGCCGCGCGGAGGCCGAGGAGCCGGACGCCCGGCTGCGGACGGAGATCGGCGAGGTCCGCCGCGGCCTCTCCGGCAGTGGGGACTGACCCGGCCGACCGGTGCCGGGGCGCCCGCGCGGGCGCCCCGGCGTCCCTCGGCGGTCCCCGGCCCCGCC
>NZ_BCRK01000357.1 GCF_001552555.1 Nocardiopsis trehalosi NBRC 14201
GGCGCGGTGCCGCGCCCGCCGCGCGCCGGGTAGGGTGCTGCGGTCCGCCCGTCCGCCCGTCCGCCCGTCCGCCCGTCCGCCCGTCCGCCCGTCCGCCCGTCCGCGCGTCCAGCGCCGCGGACCGCAGCACGTCGCAGGGAGAGCCGCCATGAGCCCGTCGATCGCCACCACCACGACCGTCTCCCGCGCGGAGCTGCTCGACTTCGTCCGGCCCCGGCACCGCGCCGTGCTGCTCACCCGCCGCACCGACGGCGGCCCGCAGGCGTCCCCCGTCACCTGCGGGGTGGACGCTGAGGGCCGGATCGTCGTCTCGACCTACCCCGAGCGCGCCAAGACCCGCAACGCCGCCCGCGACCCCCGGGTCGCCGTCGTCGTGCTCTCCGACGAGTTCGACGGGCCCTGGGTGCAGATCGACGGTGCCGCCGAGGTGCTGGAGGGCGAGGCCGCCGTCGAGCCGCTGGTCGACTACTACCGGGTGATCGCCGGCGAGCACCCCGACTGGGACGAGTACCGCGCGGCGATGCGCCGCCAGGGCAAGGCGCTGCTGCGGCTGACCCCCGAGCGGTGGGGCCCGGTCGCCACCGGCGGGTTCCCGCCGCGCCTGGCCTGAACCGCGCCCGCGCGCGACGGCGGCGGTGGCACCGGACGGCCCGACCGGCACCACCGCCCGCCCGGCCTCAGCCGGGCCCCGCCGCCCCGGACCCGGCGGGCGCCGGGACGGGGGCGGCGGGCGGCGCGGATCCGAGCACGCCCGCCGCGACCAGGGTGAGCACGCCGAGCACCAGGACGGCCCGGTGGTGGCGGGCGACGGACCGGCCGAGCCGCGCCAGCACGGAGGGGACCGGGCGAGGGGGCGGTGGGGGCATGGCGGTACCTCTCCGAGATAATGCGAGCGTTGATTCGCAGAAGGGGGGTGGGGTGTGTCGCGCGTCACGCGGGTCGCGGTGGCGGTCCGGTGGTGGTCGGCTCGGCGGGGGCGTCCTCGGTGGTCACGGGGGTGTGGTCGAAGGGGGGTCGGCGGTGGAGTCCGGGGCGCGTGGGGGTGTCGCAGGGGCCCCGGGTGCTCGGGGGCGGGCGTCGGCGGCCCGCCCGCGCGGCACGACGGGTGCGCCGGGGTGTTGGTGGCGGGCCGGGCCGCCGCGTCGGCGGTGAGCCCGCCAGCTCGGCGGCGCGGTGG
>NZ_BCRK01000358.1 GCF_001552555.1 Nocardiopsis trehalosi NBRC 14201
AGATCTTGTCGTGCGGCGGCTTGCAGTTGGGGTACCGCTCGGACGGCGCGTAGGAGGAGACGTAGATGTAGTCGGTCTCGCCGTCCTCGCTCGGCACCAGGGTGTTGGTGTGCGAGCCGCAGTCGGTGCGCACGGCGGCGACGTACTCCGGGTCGGCCTTGTCGGAGATGTCGAAGACGCGGATGCCCTCGAAGGCGTCGGCGTCGGCCGGGGTGCTCTCCTCGGCGCCGCAGGACTCGTCGACGAGGGGGTAGTCGACGGAGAAGTACAGCAGGTCGCCGCTGACCGACACGTCGCCCTGGCCGCCGGGGCAGAGGACCTGGCTGGCGATCTCGGGCCGCTCGGGCTCGGAGATGTCGTAGATGACGAATCCGTTGTAGTTGCCGCCGATGGCGTAGTCGCCGGTGAACGCCAGGTCGGAGTTGACGCTGTCGACCGGGGACGGCTTGGGGATGTTCGCCAGGTGGGTGACGTTGTCGCTGCTGGTGCCCTCGCCCACGGGGAGGCTGTCGGCGGACGCCGCGGGGGCGAGCCCGATGCCGAGGACCAGGGCGGCGGCGAGCGCGCCCATGCGTGGGAGGGACCGCCGGGAACGAAGCGGCCTGGGGGATGTCGGCACGTGGGCTCCTCACTCCAACGTGGACCAAAACACCCTTAAATTACACAGGCCAATTTCCTTTGTACAGAAATATCCGGACGAATTAACCGGCCGTAACATGTTCCGCGTCCGTCTCACGGTCCGTCACGACGGAACCGGCCCCACCACGGGACCGGCCCCCCGCTGGCAGCGGGGGGCCGGTCCGGCGTACGGCTGCTCCGGGCTAGCGCCCGGGGCTGTACCGGGGCTGGCTCTGCGGGTTGAACTCGTCGTACTCGACGCGCTCGGCGCCGCGCAGGCGGCGGTCGTCCAGCTTCAGCACGTCGAAGCCCCGCTGGATGTCGGAGGAGTAGACGTAGCCGTTGTAGTAGTAGGCCGACCAGGAGCCGCCGAGGACGTTCTCGGTCTCCGACACCGGCGGGCGGTCGAAGTAGCCGATCTCGCGCGGCTTGCGCGGGTTGTTGAAGTCGATGATCGACACCCCGCCCTGGTACCAGGACTGCACGAAGTAGTCCTTGCCCGGG
>NZ_BCRK01000359.1 GCF_001552555.1 Nocardiopsis trehalosi NBRC 14201
TGATCTTGTCGTGCGGCGGCCGGCAGTTCGGGTAGTTCGCGGACGGGCTGTAGGACGACACGTAGATGTAGTCCGTCTTGCCGTCCTTGCTCGGCACCAGGGTGTTGGTGTGCGAGCCGCAGTCCGTGCCGACGGCCGCCACGTAGGCCGGGTTCGCCTTGTCGGAGATGTCGAAGACCCGCATCCCCTCGAACGCGTCGGCGTCGGTGGGGCTGGAGGCCGGGGCCCCGCACTCCTCCCCGGCGCGCGGGTAGTCGACCGAGAAGTACAGCAGGTCGCCGCTCACCGACACGTCGCCCTGGCCGCCCTCGCACAGCACCTGGCTGACGATCTCGGGCTCCGCCGGGGTGGAGATGTCGTAGATGGTGAACCCGTTGTAGTTGCCGTCGATGGCGTAGTCGCCGGTGAACGCCAGGTCGGAGTTGAAGGCGCTCGTGTCGTCGAACGGCGGCTGCTTGGGCAGGTTCGCGAGGTGGACCACGTTGTCGCTGGTCATGACCTCGTCGGCCGGCGCCTCGGTGTCGGCCGCGGCGGCGGTGGGCAGGAGCCCGGTCAGCAGGACGGCGGCGCCGAGCACGGCCGTGCCCGCACGCCGGAGGCGGTGGTTCCGGCGCCGTAACGGCCCGGGGGATGTCGGCATAAGGACTCCTCTTCCGCTACTTCTCATGAAAGTACCGAGAGCGGCGCCCGTACGCACTCGGACGCGCCCTCGTGTCGCGGCCGCTCCGGCCGGGCGCCCGTGCGGGGCGCCCAGCCGGGCCGGCGGCGGCCGGACGGCCCGCGGTCGCAACCGCGGGCCGCGCCGGTGGTCGTCCGGCTACCGGCGCCCGGGCCGGTAGACGGGCTGGCTCTGCGGGTTGAACTCGTCGAACTCCACGCGCTCGGCGCCGCGCAGGCGGCGGTCGTCGAGGCGGAGGACGTCGAGGCCGCGGGTCCGCTCCGAGGAGTAGACGTAGCCGTTGTAGTAGTACGCCGACCAGGTGCCGCCCCGGACCAGTTCGGTGTCGGAGACGGGACCGCGGTCGAAGTAGCCGATCTCGCGCGGCTTGCGCGGGTTGTTGAAGTCGATGACCGACACCCCGCCCTGGTACCAGGACTGCACGAAGTAGTCCTTGCCGGGC
>NZ_BCRK01000360.1 GCF_001552555.1 Nocardiopsis trehalosi NBRC 14201
GGCGAGCCGCTGCCCGCCGCCGAGGGCGTCGGCCCCGAGCCCGCCGACGCGCCCGACGCCGCGTCGGCGTTCGAGGACGACGACGCCGACCCCGAGGCCGATCCCGCCGGCACGGTCGCCGACGCCGATGCCGACGCCGAGCGCGCGCGGGACGCGGACACCGACGGCGCGGACGGCTCCGCGACCGACGCCGATGCCGCCGACGACGCGGACGAGGCCGACGACGAGGACAAGACCGTCGACACGGCCGCCGCGCCGGCCCGCGAGCCCGAGGTCCCCGGCGTCGACGAGCCCGACGCCGACGGCGTCCAGCGGATCCGCACCGCCGGCACGCTCGTCGTCGACGAGGAGGAGTTCGACGTCGTCAGCAACACCTGGATCGTGGACGCCGACGACGAAGGCGTCATCGTCATCGATCCGGCCCACGACGCCGAGGCGATCATGGCGGCCGTCGGCGACCGCGAGGTCTACCTCGTCGCCTGCACCAACGGCTACAACACGCACATCGCCTCGGCCATCAAGGTGGCCGAGCGCGACGAGGCGCCGATCGCGCTGCACCGGCGCGAGCTGCGCCCGTGGCGCCGGCTGCACGGCGCCGAGCACCGCCCCGACCTGGAGATCGAGGGCGGCGGGGCGCTCCAGGCGGGCGACCTGGAGATCGACATCCTGCCCGTCCCGGGCACGGCGGCGGGCAGCGTCGCCTACTACATCTCCGAGCGGGGCGTGGTCTTCACCGGCGACTCGCTGCGGGCGGGCGAGCTGGGCACCGTGGGCGGCGTCTACATCGACTACACCCGCCAGCTGCACTCGATCGGCGAGGTCATCCTGTCGCTGCCGCCGGACACCCGGGTGCTGCCCGACAGCGGGCCCGCCACCACCTGCGAGGCCGAGTCGAAGAACTTCGACTCCTGGGTGTCCGCCGACTAGCCGGCCGACCGGCCCTCGGCCGGCCGCCGCCGCGGCCGCCCGTCCGGGCGGCCG
>NZ_BCRK01000361.1 GCF_001552555.1 Nocardiopsis trehalosi NBRC 14201
TCCGGCGGGCGCGCGGGTCGGGAACGCGGGGCCGCCGACGGGGAAGGGCGCCGCTACACCTCGCCCAGGGCGAGCGCGGGCCGCTCCACGCAGTCGGCGACGAAGCGCAGGAAGCCGCCGGCCTCCTCGCCGTCGCACACGCGGTGGTCGAAGGCCAGGGTCAGCTCGGTGACCGGCCGCGCCTCGATCGCGTCGCCGACCACCCACGGCCGCCGCACGATCCGGCCCAGGCCCAGGATGGCGGCCTCGGGGTGGTTGATGATCGCCGCCGAGCCGTCCACGCCGAACACGCCGTAGTTGTTCACCGTGAACGTGCCGCCGGTCAGCCGGTCCGGGCCCAGGGAGCCGGCGCGCGCCGCCTCCGCGGTCGCGGACAGCTCCGCCGACAGCTCGCGGGTCGTCAGCGCGTGGGCGTCGCGCACGACGGGCACCACCAGGCCGCGCGGCGTCTGCGCCGCGAAGCCGAGGTGCACCCGCGGCAGCCGGACCACCTCCGCGCGGTCGGTGTCGACCCGGGAGTTCAGCGCCGGGTACCGGCGCAGCCCGAGCAGGCAGAACCGGGCGACGAGGCCGAGCACGCCCACCGGGCGGGCCGGGTCGGCGGCGTTCAGCTCCGCCCGCAGCTCCAGCAGCCCCGTCGCGTCGGCGTCGACCCAGACCGTCGCCTCGGGGATCTCCCGCCGCGACCGGGACAGCCGCTCCGCCATGGTGCGCCGCGCCCCGCGCAGCGGGACGCGCACCGCGCCGTCCTCGGCGCCGTCCGCCACCGGGGCCGCGTCCCCGGCGGCGCGGGCGGCCACCGCCGCCTGCACGTCCCGGCGCAGCACCAGGCCGCCCTCGCCGCTGCCGGTGAGGTCGGCGACGTCGACGCCGTGCTCCCGGGCCAGCCGCCGCACCAGCGGCGACACCACCGCCGCGCGGCCCGGCCGGGCGGGCGCGCCGGACGCGGCCGCGGACGCCGTTGTCCG
>NZ_BCRK01000362.1 GCF_001552555.1 Nocardiopsis trehalosi NBRC 14201
TGGTCAGTGGTCGTAGGCGATCAATGACCGCTTGACCGGGGCGCCGATCTGCCAGTTGTGCCAGATCGCCGCGTTCAGCGCGCAGACCCGCTGGCACACCCGCGCCCACAGCCCCTCGGTGGTGCGCGCGCCGTGGCGCTCCAGGCCGAGCTGGCTCTTCAAGGTCCAGATGACCGCTTCGATGCGCTGGCGCAGCCAGCCCGGGAACAGGCCGGGGTCGTCCTCGTCGCGGCGGGCCGGACGGATCAGCCGATGCCCCAGAGCGGCCATGGCCGCCTCGGCACCCGCCCCGGCGAACCCCTTGTCGCCCACGATCGGGCACGGCCACGGAGCGCATCGCTGCGCGTGGAGCAGGTGCAGGGCCTGCTTGCGCTCGTCCAGCTCCTTGGGGTGGGCCAGGGAGAACGCGCATACCGCACCGTCGGCGGTCGTGATCAGCAGGAGCTTGGCGCCCCAGTAGAAGCGGTGGTGGGAGGCGTCGCGCCCGTAGCCGGCGATCTCGCCCAGGTCCGAGCGCTCCACCGTGGTGCGCGAGGCGCCGCACGGCAGCGGGGTGCCGTCCATCAGCCTGAGCTTCTCCTGGTAGGTGGGGATCGCCCTGGCCAGCCCCATGGCGACGGCGAAGAGCACCGGGGCCAGGGCGCGGATGTGCCGGTTGTATTCGGACTGGCCGGGCAGGCGCGGGAACAGGTGCCCGATCCGGTGGGGGGCGGTGCGCATCCAGTGGTGCTCGGAGTCGCAGCGCAGCAGGACCTGGGCTGCGGCCACGCACACGAGTTCGGCGTCGGTGAGCAGCCGGGCCGGGCCGCGCCGTCGGGGTTGTTCGCGTGAGGGCAGGACGTGGTCGTCGAGATGGACGTAGAGTGCGGTGAGAAGGGCGTCCAGGTTGTTGGTCACACATCGATCGTGGGCGCCCTTCGCCATGCCCGCAGGCATCTCAGCAAACTCCCATCAACGATCTA
>NZ_BCRK01000363.1 GCF_001552555.1 Nocardiopsis trehalosi NBRC 14201
CCCGCCGCCGCGACGCGCCGGAGGGCGCGCTGTGCCGAGCGCCACACTATTACTTACGAGTAACCTACGCTTCCGTAGGTAGAGTTCCCCCAGGAGGCGCCCCGCCACCGGGGACGCGCATCCGACCAGGTCGGCGACCGACGCGAGGGGAAGACCACAAGGTGTCCGCACAGCAGCCCGGAGAGCCGGCGGCCCGCCGGCACGACCCCGCCCCGCCCGGCGGGCCCGACGAGGGCCCCATGGCGGTCGCCGCGGACCTGCTGGAGGCGGTCAAGCCGCGCTTGCGCGGCTGGCTCCACCTGGGAACGGCCCCCCTGGCCCTGGCCGCCGGGATCGTCCTGGTGGCGCTCGCCCCGGCGGCGTCGGCCCGCATCGCGGGCGCGATCTACGTGCTCAGCTCGGTGCTGCTGTTCAGCACCTCGGCGATCTACCACGTCGGCCGGTGGTCGCAGCGCGGGACGGCCGTTCTGCGCCGGCTCGACCACTCCAACATCTACCTGATCATCGCCGGCACCTACACGCCGTTCGTGGTCCTGGTGCTCGACGGCCCCCTGCGCACCGCCATGACGGCGCTCATCTGGGGCGGGGCGATCGCGGGGGTGGTGTTCAAGGTCGCCTGGCCGGACGCCCCGCGCTGGCTGTCGACCGCGCTGTACCTGGCCATCGGCTGGGTGGCGGTGCTGTTCATCCCGCAGCTGGTCACCGGGACCCACCCGGCGGCCTGGATCCTCATCCTCGTGGGCGGGCTGCTCTACAGCGCGGGCGCCGTGGTCTACGGGCTCAAGCGCCCCGACCCCGCGCCGCGCTGGTTCGGCTTCCACGAGATCTTCCACTCGCTGACCATCGCCGCCTACGTCTGCCACTACATCGCGGTGTCGTTCGTGGTCTACGGCGCGGCCTAGGGCCGCCCGAGCACGCGCGACGGCGGCCGCCCTCCCCCATCGGGGCGGGC
>NZ_BCRK01000364.1 GCF_001552555.1 Nocardiopsis trehalosi NBRC 14201
TGGCGGGGTATCGGGAGGCGGTGCCGTGGTGGTGGCGGATGTTGAACGAGCCGATGCTCGCTGACCTGGTGGCGTTGTGCCGGGATTGGCGTCCGGATCTGGTCGTGTGGGAGGCGACGACGTTTTCGGGGGGTGTGGCGGCGGAGGCGTGCGGGGCGGCGCATGTGCGGTTCGTGTGGTCGTTGGATCTGTTCTCGCGGATGCGGGGGTGGTTCCTGCGGCGGCGTGCGGAGGCGGGGGCGGTGGAGGACCCGTTGGGGGAGTGGTTGGGCGAGCGCGGGGGGCGGTTCGGTGTGGAGTTCTCGGAGTCGCTGGTGCGGGGCCGGATGACGGTGGATCAGACGCCGTTGTCGTTGCGGGTGGGGGCGGGGGAGGGGGTGGATTATCCGGTGGAGTATGTGCCGGTGCGGTATGTGCCGTTCAACGGGCGTGCGGTGGTGCCGGGGTGGTTGCGTCGGCCTCCGGTGGGGGGTGGGCGTCGGGTGGCGGTGTCGTTGGGGACGTCGACGGTGGAGTGGTATGGGGGGTATTCGGTGGCGGTGGGGGAGGTGGTGGAGGCGTTGGGTGGGGTGGATGCGGAGGTGGTGGTGACGTTGCCGGGGGGTGGGGGTCTGGGGCGGGTGCCGGGCAATGTGCGGGTGGTGGAGTATGTGCCGTTGCATGCTCTGGTGCCGTGGTGTTCGGCGGTGGTGTGTCAGGGGGGTCCGGGGACGGTGTTCACGTCGTTGGCGTGGGGGGTGCCGATGGTGGTGGTGCCGCGGGCGGGGTTGTTCGATGCGCCGTTGTTGGCTGAGCGGGTGGCGGGTGTGGGTGCGGGGGTGGCGTTGGATGCGGGTTCGGCGTCGGGGGGTGTGGTGGTGGAGGCGTTGGGCCGGGTGCTGGATGAGGGGTCGTTCGCGGTTGCGGCGGGGGGGGTTGCGGGGG
>NZ_BCRK01000365.1 GCF_001552555.1 Nocardiopsis trehalosi NBRC 14201
CCCCCGCGCCGTTCCTCACCGACGCCCAGCGGGACCTGCTGTACTCCTCGTCCAAGGCGATCCTGCGCGAGGCGGGCTACGTGGGCGCCGGCACCTGCGAGTTCCTCGTCGGGCAGGACGGCACGGTCTCCTTCCTGGAGGTCAACACCCGGCTGCAGGTCGAGCACCCGGTCACCGAGGAGGTCGCCGGCATCGACCTGGTGCGCGAGATGTTCCGCATCGCCGACGGCGAGGAGCTGGGCTACGGCGACCCGGTCTCGCGCGGGCACTCCTTCGAGTTCCGGATCAACGCCGAGGACGCCGGCCGCAACTTCCTGCCCGCGCCCGGCACCATCACCTCGCTGGCGCTGCCCGCCGGCCCGGGGGTGCGCGTC
Source organism: Nocardiopsis trehalosi NBRC 14201 (assembly GCF_001552555.1). Classification (GTDB taxonomy): domain Bacteria; phylum Actinomycetota; class Actinomycetes; order Streptosporangiales; family Streptosporangiaceae; genus Nocardiopsis_B; species Nocardiopsis_B trehalosi. The sequence continues at coordinate 375 of NZ_BCRK01000365.1, forward strand.
GACACCGGGTGCGAGGCCGGGTTCACCGTCCCGCAGGCGTTCGACTCGATGGTGGCCAAGCTCGTCGTCACCGGGCGCACCCGCACCGAGGCGCTGCAGCGGGCGCGGCGGGCCCTGGCCGAGTTCGAGGTGGGCGGCATGCCCACGGTCATCCCGTTCCACCAGGCCGTGGTGGTCGACCCGGCCTTCGCCCCCGCCGACCCGGACGCGCCGTTCACCGTCCACACCCGCTGGATCGAGACCGAGTTCGCGACCGCCATCGCCCCCTACGACGGGCCGGCCGCGCAGGCCGAGGCCGCCGACCGCGACACCATCACGGTGGAGGTGGGCGGCAAGCGCGTCGAGGTCGTGCTGCCCGCCGGCCTGGGCGCCGACGCCGCCGCCGGTGGTGGCGGTGCGGGCGCGCGCCGGTCGTCCGCCCGCCGGTCACGGCGGGGCGGCGGCGCGTCCGGCCCGGCGGCGGG
>NZ_BCRK01000366.1 GCF_001552555.1 Nocardiopsis trehalosi NBRC 14201
GGCGACGCCGACTGCGCCGAGCCCGAGGACCCCGGCATCGGCGTCGACCCGGACACCGAGGCGGCGTCGACCCAGACCGAAGGGCTGCGTCCGGCGGGTGCGGCGGCCACCGAGGACGTGGACGAGGACGACACGGGCGACGGGTGGGTTCTGCGGTGCGATCCGCTGTGCCCGCCCACCTCCGTCCCTCCGACCGACCTCGGCGCCGAGACGCCTCCGGAGCCCTACCCGGAAGTGGAGAGAAGGGTGCGCTCCAGTCTGGACTCGGGCGAGTCCGACCTGGGCGACGTCTCCGGCTGCAACATGTGGACCCTCTGCCTGGAGCACGAGATCGAGGACGCCCACGAGGACGTGGGCGAGTGGGTCGACGACAGCGGCCCGCTGCTGCCCGACGCGGCCGCCGCCCTGCGCCACTACCTCCGCGGCGACGGCGGGACGATGACGGTCGACGTCGAGCAGCTCCTGGAGGACGTACCGGAGTTCCGGGAGGCGGTGACCGCCCAGCAGCACGAACTCGGACAGCAGGCGATCGCCGAGGCCAAGAAGATCCCCCCGAACAGGTTCGACGGCCCGATCACCTTCCCGGTGAGCGGGAACTGGACGCCGTTCGGCCTCAACGAGGACGGGACGGAGTTCGGCTACGCCGACGCGAACTGGCAGCAGACGATGGGGGATTGGCACTACTACCTGCACGGACACGTGGTGGCGCACCCGCCCGAGGACAGCGGCGGCGAGTGGACCTACACCGTCACCACCGGGACCAGCGTCCGGACGCTCTACTCGTTCCAGGAGGGCGGGGACACCGACCTGCAGTGGCGCGGC
>NZ_BCRK01000367.1 GCF_001552555.1 Nocardiopsis trehalosi NBRC 14201
CGTGAGGCAGACGCGGGGGCGGTGGGGCGGGGTGCGCAGCCAGTCGGGCAGGAGGGCGCGTCCGTTGTAGGGGATGTGGCGGACGGGCAGGTGGTGGACGTGGTCGGGGACGTCGACGGCCAGGGAGGGCGGGGTGTGCACGACGGTGGCCTGGCCGTGGACGAGTTCCTCGTCGTAGTCGGTGCCGTGGCGCCGGGCCAGGGCGCCCAGCCAGGCGGCCAGGGGGTCCTCGCGCTCGGCGGGCGGCCGCTCGGCCCACCGCCGCACGAACAACCCGCGCATCCGGGCGAAGATGTCGGCGCCCCACAGGAAGCGGACGTGGGCGGCGCCGCAGGCGCGGGCCGCGACCGCCCCGGCGAAGCTCACCGCCCCCCAGACGACGAGGTCGGGTCGCAGGGTGCGGCACAGGTCGACCAGATCGTCGGCCATGGGGTCGTTGACCACCCGCCACCACCACGGCACGACCCGCCGGTAGCCCTCCAGCAGGTACTCCCACGGCACCTGGTCGGCGGGGTGGCCGGCCCGCCCGAACGGCGGGGTCTCCCGGGTGATCGCGTCGTAGAGCGAGAACGCCCGCATCATCCGCCAGTAGTTGTGGTCGCGGCCCACCGCCGCGAACGGCAGCCCCGCCCCGGCCACGGTCGGCCCCAGCTCCGGCTGGCTGGCCACCACCACCTCGTGCCCCGCCGCCCGCAGCGCCCACGCGACCGGCACCA
>NZ_BCRK01000368.1 GCF_001552555.1 Nocardiopsis trehalosi NBRC 14201
GCCGCCGCCGGAGGGGCGGGAGCGGCGGGGGGTCGGTGCGCGGTGCGTCGGGAGACATGCCACCTGGTTTCCGGGTGAGGGCGCCGACGGCCGGGGCGGCCGGGCTGCGGATGTCGGTGCCCCAGCCTCCCCGCCCCCCGCCGGAGTGTCAGGGGTGGCGGTACCTCGACCGGGGTGGTGCCCCCACCAGGGGCCGTCGGCGCCGATGCGCGGGCGCGGCGGGCCCGTCCGCCCGCCCAGGGTTGGCCCGGCGCGGCGCGGTCAGGGGGAGGGGGACCGCGCGGCACGCGCGCGGCCCCGGCGCGCCCGCCGCGCCGGGACGTGGAACCCGACACGAGGGGGTGGCACCGTGGGCACCGACCACACGCCCGCCGACGACATCGTCTACGACCTGGTCAGCGTGCAGTACCACGCGCTGAAGGGCGCCCAGAACAACGACCGGTACCGGCGCGACGCCGAGGGGCACGACGACGTCCGCGAGTTCTTCGCCGAGGTCGCCCGGCAGGACGCGTGGCGCGCCGAGCGCGCGCACGAACTGCTCGGGCAGGTCACGAGCGGCGGCCGGGGCGGACTCGGCGCGAGCTGACCCCGCCGGGGCCCAGGGCGCGGGCGGGCCGCCGTCCGCGCCC
>NZ_BCRK01000369.1 GCF_001552555.1 Nocardiopsis trehalosi NBRC 14201
CTGGGCCGGACCGCGACCGAGCGCCAGGACGGCTACGCGGTGCCGGTCGGCGCGGTGCTGGCGGAGCTGGCCCGGCTGGACGCCGAGGTGGTGGCCACCCTCCCGGCGGAGCAGCGCCGCGACCTGGGCCCGGTGCCGGCCAACGTCCGCCTGGCCGACCGGGTCCCGCTGCACGCCCTCGCCCCCACCTGCGCGCTCGTGGTCAGCCACGGCGGCACCGGGACGGTGTGGGCGGGGCTCGACGCGGGGGTCCCCCAGCTCGTCGTGCCGCGCCCCACCTTCGACGAGCCGCTGCTGGGGCGGCGGATCGCGGAGCGCGGCGCGGGCGCCGTGCTCGCGCCGGACGCCGCGGTCGGCGGGGTGCGCGCGGCCGCCGAGCGGCTGCTGGGCGACCCCGGCCCCGTCCGCGCCGCCCGGGAGCTGGCCGCCGAGATGCGCGGGCTGCCCGCGCCCGCCGCGCTGGTGCGCGACCTCGCCCACCTGGCGGGCCGGGCCGGTCGGCCGGGGCGCGGCGCGCGGCGGGGCGCGGCGCGCGGCGGGGCGCGGCGCGCGGCGGGG